>CAVKQI010000073.1:0-9291 GCA_963658405.1 bacterium
TGACCTTTTTTCTTAGGAGGCGAACGCTCTATCCTGCTGAGCTACAGAGACATTTATGAATGATGGCCTTTGAATAAGACCATTTACTATTATATCCTAATTTTCAAACTTTCGAAACTACTTTTTTCATATCCGTCAGATACCGTCAGATACCTGCAGATATATCCGGTTTTATCCGTTCAGACTACCCGGTCATCCTTATGTGTTCAGGCTGTATCCCTGTATCAATATCAGATGTGCCTTGTCAGCTATTTGCAAAGCAAATTCGAGATGGATGTCGAACAAATACTTTTTTGTCGAACAGCTGCTTACTACTTCTTTTCTTCGCTTAGCTGGGGGAAATTGATCTCTCCCTGCATCCAGATCACGCCTTTGAAGCGTCTGCCCACCGCCGGCTCGCCGTAGAGGTCCTTGGTGTTGATGCACAGATCAAAGGGAAGGTCGTTGCAGTCGATCTGCATGATGCAGATTTCCTCTTCGGTCAGACGATTGCGCACTATGCGGAATGCTTTGATCTCTCCCAATACGGAGTACATATCACATTCCACACCGTAGGGCATGAAATAGGAATCCACCAGAGAAAAGACGTCTTCCTGATGGATCTTCCGGGAGATCACCGCATAGGTATCCATGTCCTCCATGGTGAGGTTTTCCATGGCATTCTCATCGCCGGTGCGGGCCGCATTCAGCAGCTTTACCCTCTGGACATTTTTGTTCTTTCTGACCTGCCGCTCCCGATCTGTCTTCTGGATGGGCATCATGATCTTTCCCTGGGTGGAAAGCGCCGACAGGGTCACACTGACGCCAGACGCCGAGAGATTCCCGGAATTGCGCAGCTTCACATAATCGATCATATTCTGCAGATGAAAGATCAGCGTCACTCCTACGCGCATGTCATCGCAGACGCCTGCATAGGATCCGTTAAAGATCCGCTGCTCCACTGTCACATCTTCCATGGTGCTGATCCGGCTGCCGTACAGATAAGGATAGAAATAGTCGTAGGTAAAATGATCCGCCCCGTCAAATTCGCCGCACACAGAGACACCGCAGCCATTGGCAAAATCCATGCGAAACTCTGCCAGCAATACGTCGCTGTCCTTGCTCTCTATGTCGTCCTTATTGCTCTTGGTGGTATATCCGCGATAATCCGGCTGCAGCAGGACCTCGTTAATGAGTGCCTGCTGCCCGGCTCGCGTCATCGGTTCGGAAAAGCCGATGGCTCTTAGAAATTTATGCAATGCAAAACTCCTCACTCCCCTGAGGCATTTCTGTTATTTCTCCTTGTTGGGGCGAAGCTCAGTCTTGCCGCCCATGTAAGGCTGCAGTACCTTCGGAATTGCCACGGAGCCGTCCTCTCTGAGGTTATTCTCCAGCAATGCGATCAGCATACGAGGGGAAGCTACTACGGTGTTATTTAAGGTATGTGCCAGATATTTGCTGCCGTCTGCGGCCTGTACACGGATCTTCAGTCTTCTGGCCTGTGCATCTCCTAAGTTGGAGCAGCTGCCCACTTCGAAATACTTCTTCTGACGAGGAGACCATGCCTCCACATCGCAGGACTTCACCTTGAGGTCAGCCAGATCACCGGAGCAGCAAGCCAGCGTACGAACCGGAATATCCATGCTGCGAAACAGGTCTACGGTATTCTGCCACAGCTTGTCGTACCACATGGGAGACTCTTCGGGCTTGCAGACTACGATCATTTCCTGCTTTTCAAACTGATGGATACGGTAGATGCCTCTCTCCTCGATGCCGTGGGCACCCTTTTCCTTACGGAAGCAGGGGGAATAGCTGGTCAGGGTCTTCGGCAGGGTCTCCTCCGGCACAATCTGATCAATGAACTTACCGATCATGGAGTGCTCAGAGGTACCGATCAGGTAAAGATCCTCTCCCTCAATCTTGTACATCATGGCATCCATTTCTGCAAAGCTCATGACGCCGGTCACCACGTTTCCGCGGATCATGAAGGGCGGTACATAGTAGGTAAATCCTCTGTCGATCATGAAATCCCGGGCATAGGAAAGCACGGCAGAGTGCAGTCTGGCGATATCACCCATCAGGTAATAGAAGCCGTTGCCTGCCACGCGTCCTGCTGCGTCCAGATCAATGCCGTCAAAGCTCTCCATGATCTGTGTGTGATAAGGGATCTCAAAATCCGGCACCACGGGATCGCCGTACTTCTGGATCTCCACATTTTCGCTATCATCCTTGCCGATAGGCACAGAAGGATCGATGATCTGGGGAATCACCATCATATCTTCCTTCAGCTTGGCATCCGCCTTCTTCTGGATCTCGTCCAGCTCAGCCAGTCTTGCAGCATTGGCAGCTACTTCTTTCTTCTTAGCCTCAGCCTCTTCCTTTTTGCCCTGGCCCATTAAGGCACCGATTTCCTTGGAAATCTTGTTCTTATGTGCGCGGATCTCATCAGCCTCGGCCTGTGCCTTGCGGCTCTGCGCATCTAATTCGATTACTTCATCTACTAACGGAAGCTTCTGGTCCTGGAATTTCTTGCGGATATTCTCACGAACTGCCTCCGGATTTTCTCTTAAGAATTTAATGTCGATCATATTTTTCTCCTTTCACAATGGCGCCTCTGCCAACGCAGACACAGACGACATCTATTGTACCGCGTTTTTTCTCTGCAATAAACCTTTTTATTTGTGGTCGAAAACTTGTTCTTATATTTTCTCGATCTATTCCATTACGTTCCATTCCATTCTGTTTCTTCCGGAATGGTCTGTCCCCGGCGATATGCACGCGAGGAATTTCTTTTATCTGCTGATAGCCTGGTTCAGTGCCTTCTGTTCCTCTGTGCTCAGATCCACGTCCGGCTTTCCGGCCTTAATGATCTTGACGTAGGTATAGCATCCGTCCACGCTGTGTACGGAGTTCAGCAGGAAACCGGTATTGGTCTCATCCAGCACGGCAATGGCATAGCTGAGCTTTCCGCCCATCTGCTGAAAGGCATCGTATTTAATGACGCCTACCTTCTGTACCACGGTCTCCAGCCGTTTGTACAGATGATCGATTTCCTTATTGATCTCCTCATTATCGCCGCGAAGCTGTGCATTCTCTTTCAGTATCCGGCCGATTTCATTTTCCAGACTTTGTCCGTCTGATCCTTCCATGAACAGATCGTATTTTTTCCGCAATGCCTTTGTCTTACCCATCTGCACGATCAGCAGTATCAACATGATCAGCATAACACCGATC
Organism: bacterium; assembly: GCA_963658405.1. GTDB lineage: Bacteria > Bacillota > Clostridia > Lachnospirales > Lachnospiraceae > CAG-791. The sequence continues at coordinate 3,214 of CAVKQI010000073.1, forward strand.
ATGGAAAGAAAGACAATACCCGGATCAATCCATCCAAGTCCTATATAATTCAAAACTGTACTGTTCATTTTTACCTCTTTAGGCTGCCGTTTATTACGGCAGCACGATGAGAATTTCGCGAAGGCGAATTCTCCGATGTGATCTCCGGGGATAACGCCTGCAGCATCCCCGGTGTCTGAAGAAAAAACCATCAGGCTTTTCTTTCAAACTTACCTCTTTATGCCCAGGAACAAACGTTCTTGTCAAGAGAGTCTGTCTACGATTTTTTCCAGATCATCATTATTGTAGAACTCGATCTCTACTTTTCCGCCCTTTTTGCCTTTGCTGCTGATAGCTACCTTTGTTCCCAGCGTCTGCTTCATTCTTTCTTCCAGACTTCTGTAGATCACTTCCAGGGATTCGTCTCTTTCCTTTGTCTTTTCTTTCTTTTCCTTCCCCAGATTCTTTACCAGTCTCTCTACCTCGCGCACGGAAAGTTTCTCATCAAACACCCGCTGTGCAATCTGATACTGCAGTTCCTGATCCTCAATGGAAATCAGTGCTCTGGCATGGCCTGTGGAGAGCATGCCGTCGATGACCATCTGCTGAACTTTCTCTCCCAGCTTTAAGAGGCGCATGGAGTTCGTCACCGCCACGCGGCTCTTGGACACTCGCTCTGCGATCTCATCCTGCTTTAATTTAAATTCCGTTATCAGTCTCTTGTAAGCCTGCGCTTCTTCAATGGGATTGAGATCTTCACGCTGTATATTTTCGATCAGAGAAATCTCTACGATCTCCTGGGCTGAATAATCACGTATAATGACCGGCACTTCCTTAAGACCTGCCATCTTAGCCGCCCGCCATCTTCTCTCTCCGGCGATGATCTCGTAATAGGTATCCCGGTCCTGTACCAGGATCGGCTGCAGCAATCCGAACTGCTTGATTGACTCAGCCAGTTCATGCAGGGTATCCTCGTCAAAGTTTCTTCTCGGCTGATTCCTGTTGGGCTCCACCTGCGTGATCCGTACCATGACGGTGCTGTCTTTTTCTTTTTCCTCTTTTTTCTGTTCTTCTGTCTGGGGCGCCGGTTTATCTTCGATCAGTTTACCCTGCGGAATCAGGGCATCCAATCCTCTTCCCAGTCCACCTTTCCTTGCTGCCATCCCTGTGAATCCTTTCTTGTTTCTTTTGTTTATCTTGTTATCCAATGACTTTATTGGTCAGGGGCAAAACCATTGTCTGTAATCCGCCTATCTTCTGTTCTTTCGGATCACCTCTTTGGCCAGTGATCTGTAGGCCTCCGCACCTGCCGACTTGGGATCATAAATGGTGATCGGTGCACCATAGCTGGGCGCCTCTGCCAGTTTTACACTTCTAGGAATAATGGTCTTGTACACAGACTGCTGCACATGGCTTTTCACGTTTTCCACCACCTGCATGGAAAGGTTCGTCCTCGCATCGTACATGGTGAAAACCACGCCTTCGATATCCAGATTTGTATTCAATCTCTCTTTTACCAGATTGATCGTGTGGATCAGCTGGCTCAGTCCCTCCAGTGCATAATACTCACACTGAATCGGCACCAGCACAGAATCGGATGCAGTCATGGCATTGACTGTCAGAAGGCTCAGAGACGGCGGGCAGTCCAGCAGGATGAAGTCATAATCGTCTCTCACAAAATCCAGTGCTTTCTTTAAGATAAACTCCTTCTGATCCACGCCAATCAGCTCGATCTCCGCTGCGGCCAGATTCACATTAGAGGGAATCATATCAACATTGGGAAGCACTTTTTTCATGATTGCTTCCTTGACAGTGCAATCATCCAGGAACAATTCATATATGGTATTTTCAACTGCATTCTTGTCCACACCGTAGCCGCTGGTGGTATTTCCCTGCGGATCCACGTCTACGATCAGGACTTTCTTTCTCTTTTCTGCCAATGCAGCTGAAAGATTGATGGCGGTCGTCGTCTTTCCCACTCCGCCCTTCTGATTTGCTACTGCGATGATTCTGCCCATAGTTTCCTCTTTCTATGCTGCAATTTATTGCAGCAACACGAGGAGAATTTCGCGTAGGCGAATTCTCCGATGTGATCATCCAGGGGTGTCGCTTGCGGCAGCCCTGGTGTTTACAGGAAATGCCATCGGGCATTTTCTGTAAACTTAGCCTTTCTATGCCGCTGTTTCACTGCGGCAGCACGAGGAGAATTTGCGAAGGCAAATTCTCCGATGTGATCATACAGGAATGTCGCTTGCGACATTCCTATTCTTAACGGACTGCTTATGGTGTATTTCTCTTTGTTTAGCTGTTCACCAGATTTTTCATCCCGAATCACTCTTCGATTACAGTCCAATTACTAATATAACACAGTAAATTTTTTCCCGCCACAAAAATACTTTTTTATATTCAAATTCCGTGCCCGTTATGTTTCATGTGAAACATTTTCTGCTAAAAAAAGCAGACTGCGTAATGCTTTATCCATCACACAGTCTGCCTTTTACTTTTTCCATGCCTGCTTTAAATGTGGCTCAGTTCCATTAATTTCTTTTTTTCCTTTATTTCTTTCGGAAGATTCTGTACTACACTGTTAAAGAACGTTGTAGGGACTACATTTGTTAAATCGGTTGTCATTTTATTTTCCCTTTCTGTTTGATTCATTTTGATATAACGGATGTTCATTTTTTTTGCTGTACTTTATTTGTTAATTTAATTATATTTAATCCCATGTACAGAAACCGTAACATGTTATTTACGACTATTGATACATTTCCACATATATTGACTGCTTGCTGACATATTCACATTGAAATATGGTAATTGTTTAGCACCACCAGAAAAAGCTATAAAACACTGAGCAGAGCTTGCTCGGCGAAGTATTTATAAGCCTTTTCTGGTGGCGAACAAGGCGCGAAGCGCCTCTGAACCGCCACGTCGCGCATCGCAAAGCGATGCGGTGCTAAACAGTTACGAAATATGTTCTAGATATCCAAAACTCGAAGCGTTATTGACCGAGCCCGTCGAATACTTACGGAAGGCGAACATTCGATGCATGCGAAAACAGCCTGTTAGTTTCACGTAAAACACAACACATATAAATGTGTAGAAAAAGTCAATGCCTGACAAAAAAAGAGCGGCCTTGTGGTCGCTCTTTTTTATTATTCTGTGTCAGCAATGCTCCTGTTTCAAGATACCCTGCTCTCAGTTAATTTTTCTGATCTGCACATAACTTCTATCTTATAAAACTCGTCTGTACTCTCGCTTCCTTCTCCGGAAGTCCATACTCTTTCTTTCCCAGTGCAATACTTTTGATCAGGAAGCCCATATTCCAGGCGAGGGTACGCATGATCTGCAGTCCCTCTCCATCCTGCTGGGCCTCCTGTGCGTTATTTCCATGAATGCTGTTCCAGTACTGACTGGAAGCAACCGGCATCCCGGAAATAGTAAAATACTTATTCAGCTCATCGAACGTCGCAGACAGGCCACCTCTCCTCGCAGATACCACACTGGCACCCACCTTCATGGTCTTGTCAAAGTGAGAGCTGTAAAACAGGCGATCCAGACAGGCTACTAATGTAGCATTGGCCGATGCATAATAAACCGGGCTTCCCACCACCAGACCATCTGCCTCTTCAAACTTTGGTGCGATCTCGTTCACTATGTCGTCTATGCAGCATTTCCCATTTGCATAACAATAACCACAGGCCATACAACCCCTGACATCCTGATTGCCCACCTGTACGATCTCCGCTTCTATCCCCTGCTTCTCAAAAACTTTTTCCATTTCGTGCAGCGCTGTGTAGGTGCTTCCATTTTTATGCGGACTTCCGTTTAATAATAATACTTTCATGTTTACCTCTTTCTGCCACTGCTACGCAGTGGCACCGTGAGGAGAATTTCGCGAAGGCGAATTCTCCGATGCGATCACCAATGGATGACGCTTGCGGCATCCATTGGGATTGAAAGAAATGCTATCGAGCATTTCTTTCAATCTGGCCTCTTTCTGCCGCTGCATAGCAGCGGCAACGTGAAGGAAATTTCGCGAAGGCGAATTTCCTGATGCGATTACGAATTGATGAGATACTTCTCTTCAATTCGCGATTGCAAGAAATGCTATCGAGCATTTCTTTCAATCTGACCTCCCTATGTGTAAAAATAAGATAATGTTTCATGTGAAACATTATCTTATTAGAACAGATGTTCTATTTTCTTTCTAGGCAGAGCTTCCATTCTCTCCCCACTACTCTCCTACCCCAGTCCCAGGGTGGTCCACACGACGGCGACGACTAGCGCCGGCAGCATATTTGCCACTTTCAGCTTCTTTCCCCAGATAGAATTCACACCGATACAGAAAATCAGCATGGACCCCACCATAGACAAGCTGTTCATGGCATCCTCTGTCAGGATGGGCTGCAGGCATCTGGCGAACAGCGTAATCGTTCCCTGAAAACACGCCACTGGGATAAAGGAAAAGAGACATCCCTTTCCCAGCGAGCAGGTCATGACGATGACGATCAGGAAATCCAGAATGGCTTTCAACAGCAGGTAGGAATAATCTCCGGAAATTCCGTCCTCTATAGCACCCACCACAGCCATGGCGCCGATGGAGACGGTCAGGGAAGTATTCACAAATCCCACTACGAATTGATTATCCTTTCCATTGCCCGTCTTATTCTTCAGCCACTCGCCAAACTGCTCTACCCTGTCCTCGATGTTCAGGGCTTCTCCTATAAGTGATCCCAGTGCAAAACTGGTAATCACCATCATGGTTCCCGTGGTCGTCAGTTCCCCTTCTCCGATCAACAGCATCTTTTCCATGGTGCCGGCAATACCAATGAAGAGGACACAGAGCCCCACCGCTTTCATCAGCGTATCCTGTATGCGCTCCGAAAAGAAATTTCCGAAGAAAACACCGATCAGACCGCCTGCGATAATGGCAAGGGAGTTGATTATAGTTCCTAATCCGATTATGTGCATAACAATATGAAATAATTTCCCTGAATTTCGATTTCCCGGCAATCAACGGCGGTTACTTTCAGGATGCATCCGAGCAGAAGCTCCAAACTCATCAGGAAAGTGCAGCTGTATCCGGGTGCGCATTTCTACGCAATCGGTTCCTTGGCAGGCGTACCGGCTTTTCGGGGATATTTATTCGGCGTCTCCTTTCTCTTTTCAATAACCAGCAGTACCCTCTGCTGCGCTTCCTCACCCAGGGAGAAGCTCACCTGCTTTGTCACTTTTCCGCCCAGTACGGAAATTGCTTTTTCCGCTGCAGGGAGCTCTTCCTCCAGCTTTTCTGATTTGTAGGAAACGAATTGTCCTCCCTTCTTCAAAAAAGGAATGCAGTATTCGGAAAGAACCCGCAGGTCCGCTACTGCCCTGGAGCAGCACAGGTCGAATTTTTCTCTGTAGGCTTTATTGCGTGCAAGCTCCTCTGCTCTCCCGTGGACAGCCTGCACATGCAAAAGTCCCAGTTCGTCAATGACATGATTCAGAAAGTCCACCCGTTTCTTCAGGGAATCCATAAGAACGATCTCTGCCTCCGGAAAACAGATGGCCAGCGGGATTCCCGGGAAACCCGCGCCGGTCCCGACATCAATCAGGCGTACTTTTCCGGTCAAAAGACAGTCTTCACTACTCTCCTCTCCCACCGGATTACCTTTCTGAGAGGATGCCGTAGTGTCTGATTCCGTTCCATGTTCGGATTTACCATCCGATGCATCCTTCTTTTCACCTGCTCCCTCTGCATCTCCATGAAAAATTTTCACCAGAGAGCAGCTGTCCAGATAATGTTTCTGCAGAATTTCCGGCAGTGCAGTAATGGCAGTGAGATTCATCACTTCGTTCCAGGACAGCAGCATATCTGTAAAAAGAGCGAACTGCCCCAGCTGCTTTTCACTTAAGCTTATCCCCATGTCCCGGCATTCCCGCCGGAACTTTTCCACCTCCGGGAGGGAAATCCACTTTGTGAGGTCACCGCTGTATTTTCTTTCTACTATAATTTCACTTCGTTCCATTACATGATCTCTCTTTTTTCAAACTTTTCCTCGTTGCCATAGCGCCGCGAAGGGAATTTCGCGCAGGCGAATTCCCTGATGCGAT
>CAVKQI010000073.1:9388-12513 GCA_963658405.1 bacterium
GCGCCGCGAAGGGAATTTCGCGCAGGCGAATTCCCTGATGCGATCTCGCAGGGATGACATTTATGTCGTCCCTGCAATATGGAAGAAATGGTCTCAACCATTTCTTCCATATTTCTCCATATACACCAGCAGCACCGCAATATCCGCCGGCGACACACCGGAAAGGCGGGAAGCCTGTCCGATTGAAACGGGCCTTGCCTCCAGCAGTTTTTGTCTGGCCTCCAGACGAAGGCTGGTGACGGCATTGTAATCAATAGCCTCCGGTATCTTCTTGTGTTCCAGCTTTTCGAACTGCTCTACCTGCTTCTTCTGTCGCTCTATATAGCCTTCATATTTGATCTGAATCTCCACCTGCCTGGTGACATCCGGCGGCAGGGAAGGTCTTTCAGGGTCAAGTCCGGCCAGTGCATCATAATGAAGCTCCGGTCTGCACAGCAGCTCCGCCATAGTCACCGCCGTCTTTAAGGGCGTGCTGCCCTGCGCTTTCAAATACTCCTGATTGGCATTGGCCGCCCCCAAGGTGATTTCCTTCAGCCTCTTTATTTCCGCCTCGATGGCCTTTTCCTTCCAGCACACATAGTCATATTGCTCTTTGCTGATCAGCCCCACCCGATATCCGTATTTCCGAAGGCGCAGATCGGCATTGTCCTGGCGAAGGAGCAGACGATACTCCGCCCGAGAGGTCATCATACGGTAAGGCTCTCTGTTTTCCTTCGTCACCAGATCGTCGATGAGGACGCCGATGTAGCCCTCGGATCTCTCTATGACCAGAGGCTCCTTGCCCAGAATCTCCATGGCGGCGTTGATGCCGGCGATCAGCCCCTGCGCAGCCGCCTCCTCATAGCCGCTGCTTCCGTTAAACTGCCCTGCACAGAAAAGGCCGTGGACAGCCTTTGTCTCCAGGGTCAGTTTCAGGCAATTGGCCTGAATGCAGTCATACTCGATAGCATAGGCATTCTTTACGATCTTGCAGTTTTCCAGACCGGGCACCGTGCGGTACATGCGCTGCTGCACATCATCCGGCATAGAGGAGGACATGCCGTCCACATACATCTCGTTGGTCTCCCGTCCCTCCGGCTCGATAAAGACCTGATGCCTCGTCTTTTCCGCGAATTTGACCACCTTATCCTCAATGGAAGGGCAATACCGGGGCCCCGTTCCCTCTATGATGCCCGCATAGATGGGGGAACGATCGATATTTTCCCGGATAATGCGGTGCGTCTCTTCGTTGGTATAGGTCAGATAGCAGGGAACCTGCTCAATCTGCACATCCGCCGGATCCGTGGAAAAGGAAAACGGCTCCACGACCTTGTCTCCGTACTGAATCTCCATTTTGGAAAAATCCAGAGATCTGGCATCCATTCTGGCCGGCGTGCCTGTCTTGAAGCGCCGCATGGGAATCCCCAGCTTTTCCAGGGAATCCTTTAAAAAGGTGGATCGCTGCATGCCGGAGGGACCTGTCTCCGTGATGGCCTCTCCGCACAGACAACGGGCATTTAAATATGTACCTGTGCAGATCACCACGGCTTTGCAGTCATAGACCGTCCCCGTAAAGATCCTGACACCGGTAATCCTGCCCGCTTCTGTCAGCAGTTCGGAAACCTCCGCCTGGCGGATCTCCAGATTTTCCTGATTTTCCAGCACCTGCCGCATGGTTCGGGAGTAGGCCGCCTTGTCTGCCTGGGTTCGCAGCGAATGTACCGCCGGTCCCTTGGAGACATTGAGCATCTTGGACTGGATGAAGGTCTTGTCGATATTTTTGCCCATCTCACCGCCCAGGGCGTCGATCTCGCGCACCAGATGCCCCTTGGAGGATCCGCCGATGTGGGGATTGCAGGGCATCATGGCGATGCTGTCCGTGTTCATGGTAAAAATAACAGTCCGCAGTCCCAGTCTGGCACAGGCCAGTGCCGCCTCACATCCCGCGTGGCCGGCGCCGATGATGCAGACATCTGTCTCAATATGATATGCTTTCGTAGAATCTGACATAGTTACCTTTCTGTGCCGCTTCCGTGCGGCGACGTCCCTGGAATTCTTTTTCTTTCACACCTATTTTCCCAGGCAGAATTTGGAAAAGATCTCTTCCACCAGATCATCATCTACCTGCTCTCCCAGAATTTCTCCCAAGGATGTGTAGGCATTCATCAGATCCACAGAAAAGAAATCCTCGCTCATGCCGTCCTCAATACTCTGCAATACCAGCTCCAGAGAGGAATATGCTCTGGAAAGAGCCTCCTTGTGACGAAGGTTCGTCACCACATTCTCTGCATTTTCCATCAATTCTCCGGCATGGAAAAATGCCCGGATTTTCTCTTTCAATGCGGAAATTCCTTCCTCTGTCTTCATGGAAACCTGCATGATAGCAGGCAGATCATCCTTCTCGAAAAGAGCCTCCACCTCCGCTCTTCCGGTCTTTCCTTCCAGGTCACTCTTATTTAACAGCACGATTCCCTTTTTACCTTCTCGCATGGCCTCTGTCATGCGCTTTGCGATCAGCGTATCCTCTTCGGTGAGCGGCTCTGAGGAATCGATCAGGAACAGCAGCAGTTCTGCCTGCTCGATGGATTTCATGGTTCTCTCGATACCAAGCTTTTCCACCTGGTCCTGCGTTTCGTGAATACCGGCCGTATCGATCAGACGCAGCAGCACATCCTGCATCCGCACAGTCTCTTCCAATGTATCCCGGGTCGTGCCCGGCACATTGGTGACGATGGCCCTTTCCTGTCCCGCCAGGAGATTAAGGAGCGAGGACTTTCCTGCATTGGGCTTTCCGATGATAACTGTGCGGATTCCCTCTTTTAGGAGTCGCCCCTCTTCTGCAGAGGACAGCAGCTTTCCGATCTGTGCCCGGATATCCCGTATTTTCTCCGACAATTGTTCCGGATAACCATCCAGCGAATAATTCTCCGGATCATCCAGCGCCGACTCTATGAAGGCAATTTCATAGAGCAGCTTTTCCCGCATTTCCCGGATCTGCCCGGAAAAACTTCCTTCCAGCTGGGCCAGGGAGCTCTTTCTGGAGAATTCATTCTGGGAGGAGATCAGGTCCATGACCGCCTCTGCTTCCGCCAGATCCAGTCTTCCGCCTAAAAATGCACGCTTGGTGAATTCCCCGGGAAGTGCCA
>CAVKQI010000074.1:0-7711 GCA_963658405.1 bacterium
GGTGACAGGATTCGAACCTGCGACCTCCTGGTCCCAAACCAGGCGCTCTAGCCAAACTGAGCCACACCCCGGCATGTGCATCCTTTTCGTGACGCAAGCATTATTATATAGTACGCGGTGATGGCTGTCAACAAAAAAATGAGGGAATTCCGCGAATTCCGTCAAACGCCGTTACAAAGTGGAAATAAGCTTTTCACCTCCGTTAAACTTCGTTACGAAAGCGGCAAACCTGTAAAAGCGGCAGCCTTCCTGACATAGGGCGCCAGGAAGGCAGGGGCGGTGTCAATCGTCCAGATAACAGAGCTCGTATTTGAGCTTATTGTCATCCTCCAATGTCAGCATAATATAAGAAGGAAGCTGATTGGCCTGGCGGGGATAGGTCAGGCTGCCGGGATTGAGTACCAGCATGGGACCCTCGTACTCCGCCACCGGGCGGTGGGTGTGGCCGTAGATCAGGATATTTACATTATTCTGCCACGCCTCATCGCGGAGATACTTATCCCCTATGGATACACGGAACTGGTGACCGTGGGTGAGATAGGTGCGGTAGGGACCGATATAAAACATATCCTCCTGGGGCGCTCTGGTAAAGAAATCATTATTTCCTGCCACGTAATGAAAATCGCCGTTTTCCGCGCACATAATGCGGTGGTAGATCTCCTCGCTTCCCTCCGCATCGCCGGCGTGGATCATCATATCTATGTGGCCAACCCGCTGCATTACCCGGGTAATGACATCATCCCCTCTGTGTGTATCACTAATGATCAATACCTTCTTCATAGATCTCTCCCAGCTTCTGCATCATCAGTCGGCAGGCACGTCCCCTGTGACTGATCTGGTTTTTTTCTGCTTCTGTCAGCTCGGCTGTGGTCTTGCCCAGTTCCGGCACATAAAAGATAGGGTCATAGCCAAAGCCGCCCTGTCCGCAGATCTCATGGGCGATATGTCCCTCCACCTCGCCGCGAACCGTAAAGGAGGCGCCGTTTGGCAGGCAGGCAGCCATGGCAGCTACGAACCGGGCCGTGCGCTTTTCCTCCGGCACGCCTTCCATGCGCTTCAGGATGTGTTTCATTTTTTCCTCATGGGAGGTATCATGTCCCAGATACCGGGCTGTCTGGATCCCCGGCTCGCCGTTTAAGGCATCGATGACCAGACCGGAGTCCTCCGCCATGACGATCAGCGGAATTTTCGGATCTCCATCCGGCAGGGGAAGTAAGGGGATCTCCGTGGCATCCAGCTTTTCCTGGAACTGGGCGGAGGTGAGCTGATCCTTCTGCTCCATGATGGCCTGACGCGCTCTGGCCCAGGAAGCGGAACCGTGCATGTGCAGCAGGTCGGCTACCGCCTTGGCCTTGATGATGGCATTGGCCTCAAAGGTCCAGCCGTCCTCCTCGGGATCGCTGACAAGGCCCGCATCCTTCAGGGAAGCGATGCGCAGCTGCGGATCATTGACGATCTCCCGGATCTCTCTGACTTTATCCTGATTGCCTGTGGCAAAAATAATCTGTAAACGCAAATGTGGTATCCTCCGTAAGCGGCAGTTTCAGAAATCTGCCGGTTCTGTATTGCTCCTGTTTTCCTGATTTCTTCGTGAAATCTCATGTAAGGGGCAGCTTATTAAAAAGCTATCGTTTCCCCTATTACTGTGTCCTTCTCTGGGGCTTGGGACCGGGGAATTGATAGAACCAGGTCTTCAGCATGCCGTTGTAGATCTTGCGTTTCTTGGCGGATTTAAGAGCCAGGTCACGCTCACAGTCATCATAGGAAGTGATCATGTACATGGACCAGGTGCCCAGGGCGCGGTAGCGCTCTCCTAAGGTGCGGTAGAGAGCAGCGATCTCCGCCATGGCCGCCTCATCTGCCGGGGTGAGGGCAGCGGGAACTTCTTTTTTAATGGCCTCATTTCTGGATGCCGCGATGCTGCGGGGGGCATTGCTGCCCGGGGTGAAGCCGTGCAGCCGCTCGCCGTAGGGCGGATTGGTGATGAGAAAACCGTATTTCTTGGGATGGGAGAGTGCCTCCACCGGTCGAACCTGGAAGTGGATGAGCTTTTGCACACCGGCCAGCTTGGCATTTTCCCTGGCAGCGGCGATGGCATCCGGATCGATGTCGTAGCCCTGGATGTCTGTCTCCACGGAGAGATCGATGTACTCCGCCATTTCCTCGCGCACTTCCTTCCATACGGAAGAGGGAATGAGGTTGGTCCATTCCTCTGCCGTAAAATGCCGGTGCAGGCCAGGAGCGATATTGGCAGCCAGGAGGGCAGCCTCGATCGGGAAGGTACCGCTGCCGCAGAAGGGATCCACCAGGATGCGGTCCGGCTTCCAGGGCGTGAGCATGAGAAGACCGGCGGCCAGATTCTCGGCGATGGGTGCCTTGACGGCATACTTACGGTAGCCCCGCTTGTGCAGGGACTCACCGGTGGTGTCGATGGCGGCAGTCACTTCGTCTTTTAATAAGAAGACACGCACCGGATAGGAAGGACCCGTCTCCGGAAAACGGTCAATGCGGTAGCGCAGCTTCATCTTTTCCACCATGGCTTTTTTCATGATGGACTGAATGTCCGAAGGGGAAAAAAGCTTGCTCCGCACACTGGCTGCCTTGGTCACCCAGAAGCGGGCCTCCCTGGGCAGAAACTGATCCCAGTCAAGGGCTTTGGTCCCCTCAAAGAGCTCTTCATAAGTCTCTGCGTGAAAACTGCCTACCTTCAGCAGAATGCGCTCCGCGCTGCGCAGACAGATATTCGCCCTGGCGATGGCATCCGCATCGCCGATAAAGGTGACACGGCCGTCCGTCACCTCGGAAATATCGTAGCCGAGTTCATAGATCTCATTCTTGACAACACTTTCCATGCCAAAGTGGCAGGGAGCAATTAATTCATATTGACGCATGGGGACTCCGATCTGTGCGAATAGAAATGTATAACCTTATTTTATGCTATGTCACATACTTTGCAAACAAGAAAAACAAAAAATAGTTTAAAAGTGCTGCGAGCAAGGAGGGCAGCGCCCGGATTGCGAATACAGGATCAGGTGCGGGAGCACGAAGCGCGGAGCAGCTGACTTTCAAGTGCCGCCGAGCGGTAATTTCTATACACCGACAGTGGTAGGATAGCCGGTTTTGTGCCCTGCATGTATTCCTGTATACAGGTATCTTTGTACAAGTTGTACAAAAAATATGCGCAATTTCCTACAAATCTCCGTGTTAAAAAAGCGTGAAATGCCTTGTATATCGCATAATCAGGGATTATAATAACGAAGACAAAGGCGTCGGAAGGAGCAGACGTTGTCTGCTCTTTTTTTGGCTCGAAAGTGGAAATAGAGCCTTTAGATGCCCGAAAGTACATACCTGTATACAATTATAAAATGTTCAGGGATTAGGATGAAGGAGGAAATAACCATGTCTTATGTAGATGAAGTCTTAGAGCGCGTGATCGCGCAGAACCCGGCACAGCCCGAATTCCATCAGGCCGTCAAGGAAGTGCTCGAGTCCCTTCGCGTCGTGATCGAGGCTGACGAAGAAAAGTACCGCAAGGAAGCACTGCTGGAGAGACTGACCACCCCGGAGCGCCAGATCCTCTTCCGCGTACCGTGGGTAGATGACAAGGGCCAGGTACAGGTAAACAATGGTTACCGCGTACAGTTCAACAGTGCCATCGGTCCCTACAAGGGAGGTCTTCGCTTACATCCTTCCGTAAACCTGGGCATCATCAAGTTCCTCGGCTTTGAGCAGGTCTTCAAGAATTCCCTGACCGGCCTTCCTATCGGCGGCGGCAAGGGCGGTTCCGACTTTGATCCCAAGGGCAAGTCCGACAGAGAGATCATGGCATTCTGCCAGAGCTTCATGTCCGAGCTGTATCGCCACATCGGCGCTGACACAGACGTTCCGGCAGGCGACATCGGAACCGGTGCCCGTGAGATCGGCTTCCTCTTCGGCCAGTACAAGAGACTGCGCAATCAGTACGAAGGCGTTCTGACCGGCAAGGGCCTGTCCTACGGCGGATCCCTGGCAAGAACCGAGGCTACCGGCTACGGCCTTCTGTACCTCACCGAGGAGCTCCTTAAGTGCAATGGCCAGGATATCAAGGGCAAGATCTGCGCAGTATCCGGTGCCGGCAATGTAGCTATCTATGCTATCGAAAAGGCACAGCAGCTGGGCGCTAAGCCTGTTACCTGCTCCGACTCCACCGGCTGGATCTATGATCCGGAAGGCATCGATGTAGCACTGCTCAAGGAGATCAAGGAAGTAAAGAGAGCACGTCTGACCGAGTACGCAGCACAGCGTCCGAGCGCCGAGTACCACGAGGGCAGAGGCGTATGGTCCATCAAGTGTGATGTGGCTCTTCCCTGCGCTACCCAGAACGAGCTGACTCTGGATGATGCAAAGACACTGGTAGCCAACGGCTGCATCGCAGTCTGCGAAGGTGCCAACATGCCCACCACGCTGGAGGCAACCGAGTACCTGCAGGCCAATAAGGTCTTCTTCGCACCCGGCAAGGCAAGCAACGCCGGCGGCGTAGCTACCTCCGCACTGGAGATGAGCCAGAACTCCGAGCGTCTGAGCTGGACCTTCGAGGAAGTAGATCAGAAGCTGAAGGGCATCATGGTCAACATCTTCCACAATATCGACGACGCATCCAAGAAGTACGGCCTGGAAGGCAACTACGTAGCAGGTGCCAACATCGCCGGCTTCCTGAAGGTAGCAGATGCTATGGAAGCACAGGGCATCGTCTAAGGACGACGGCCAGGTAGGCCTGTTTCGAGGCCCTGGATTCAGCGCAGCCTGATAGCGTAGCGTTGGTATCCATATACATAGAAGAAAGTCATGCAAAAGCAGCCTTTCCCATAGAAATGTGGGAGGGCTGCTTTTTTTTGTCTGCAACTGGTTTCATGACAGGATAATCCCTTCGTCTTGATGGAAGACCGGAATTTAGCTTTCCATGCGGGAACGGGAGCTTTACGTGGAGTTACTGTCTGCATATTTTGCATATTTACAATCGGAATTTAGAAAACCATTCAATGATTTATTCGTAAACACAGGTTGGAAATGCTGCTATTTTACTGTGTTTCTGGCTTTTTTTATGTAGATTATTTTTTTTGCTTTTGACACGGAAATGAAAAAAGGAACAAAAAAACAAGCTCCTTTTGTATTACAATTGGAAATTATGCTCATCACCGCTTGTGAAAACGGTTTCTTGAATTGCAAAACATACGAAAAGCCCGATTTTAAGGGATTTTCGTGAGCGTTTGCACGCCGAAAAATACGTAAAATTCTCTTTACATCCGCAAAAAATGTCCTATAATAGGCAACAAAAGAGAACATGACGTCGGCAATGCAGCGCGGCAAAGTGTTTTCGGGTCTCTAAACTGACGCCTGGATCGGCGCATATGACGATAGCTGTCATAGAACAGAAAATGAGATCAATGAGAAGAAGATACGAAGAGCGAAGCGGAATAGAAAATAAAGACGAAACAAAACAGTAACAAACAGAAACAACATTAGTAAACAAAGAAAGAGAAGAAACAGGTGTCGGAGAGATGCCTAATTCAAAGAAAGGGGTAAATGATGACAACACGTGTGATCAGATTAAGCTTAGAGGATGTCAATGCCTTTGTGGAGGCAGCTTCTCATTGCGATTTTGAGATTGACATTGCCAACAATTCTACCAGCAGATACATTGTAGACGCAAAGTCCATCGTAGGCGTGCTGGGACTGGACCTTTCCAATAAGCTTGTAGTGACCTATGATGGATACGACGAGGAGTTTGAGAGATTCCTGGAGTCTATGGCTATTGCCTGCTAGTTTGATGGTTTGATGACTGGTAGAGATGAGCAGTATCTGAATGGAAATTGCTGATCAGATCATATCGGCGCAGGAACTCAAAAGAATACGAATAATCAGGAGAGAGCAGATGAGTGATTGTCTGCTCTCTTTCTTTATGCTCGGCCGGCGTCCGGGTAATCACTACGAGAAAAACGAACACACTTTCGATAAAAATAATGACAGCCGACACGTGCAGATGTTATAATCTCCACAGGGAGTAACGATAGCTTATGAGCATGGAAATCTATATTTCAGTCCGAAACCTCGTGGAATTCCTCCTGCGTTCCGGCAATCTGGACAATCGCATAAAGGGATCTGCCCAGGCTATGCTGGCCGGCTCTAAGATCCATCGCCGTCTGCAGAAGCAGGCAGGAGGAGACTACCGGGCGGAGGTTCCCCTGGCCTGCCGATATGTCTTCGGCAGCACTGCAGTGCAGATGGGAACGGAGGACATCCTGCAGGATGCGGCTGTCATCGTAGAGGGGCGGGCAGACGGTATTTTTACGGGGACTATTCCGCGGAATGCCCTGGATATGGAAGGCAATCCCTTAGAAATTAAAAGAGAGGCGGAACCGGAAACAGCCACGATCGACGAAATAAAGGGCACCTACCGCCGCTTATCCCGCCTGCGCCGCCCGGAGCCGGTCCATGTGGCACAGGCCAGATGCTATGGCTATATGTATGTGAAGGCCTATGATCTGCCTGCCGTGCAGATCCGGATGACCTACTGCAATCTGGACACCGAGGAGGTACGGTACTTCTATGAGCGCATGACCAGGCAGGAGATCTGCAGCTGGTTTGACAGGCTCATGGGAGAGTACCGGAAATGGGCGGCTTATACATTGCAGTGGAGAGAGCTGCGCACGGATTCCATACGACGCATGAGCTTTCCCTTCCCCTACCGGGAGGGGCAAAAGGAGCTGGCAGCGGACTGCTACCGCACTATTGTGCATGGCAGGAAGCTTTTCCTGGAGGCGCCTACCGGCTCCGGCAAGACGATCACCACCCTGTTCCCGGCGCTCAAGGCCATGGGAGAGGGCAAGGCGGAAAAGATCTTTTACCTCACAGCCAAGACCATCGCCAGGACGGTGGCGGAGGATACGGTGCGGCTGATGCGGGAGCGCAGCCTGCTGTGCAAATCCGTGACCCTGACAGCCAGAGAGAAGATCTGTATATTGGAGAAGCCGGATTGCAATCCCGGGGCCTGCCCCAGGGCCAGAGGCCATTTTGACCGGGTAAATGAGGCAATCTATGCGCTGTTGACTGAGAGAGACGATTTTGACAGAGCGGCCATAGAGGAATACGCGGAAAGGTACCAGGTCTGTCCCTTTGAAATGGGGCTGGATATGAGTCTTTTTGCCGACGTGATCATCGGAGATTACAATTACGTCTTTGATCCTCATGCCTATCTGCGCCGCTTTTTCGGAGAGGGAGAGGTGCGCAGAGATTACCTCTTCCTGATAGACGAGGCACATAATCTCGTAGAACGGGGCAGGGAGATGTACAGTGCCCAGCTGACCAAGGAAGCCTTTCTGGAAGTGCGAAGAGCCGTAAAAGGAAAGCTTCCGAGAATAGAAAAGCATCTCAGCGCCTGCAATACCGCTATGCTGGGGCTGCGCCGACAGATCCCCCGGGAAGGAGAGGCTGTGCAACTGGAGGCGGAGGAGATCGAGAAGCTTTCTGCATGCCTGTATCGCCTGCAGGCAGTCATCGGGGAATATCTGGAGGATTATAACCGGAAAAGACGCAGAGAGGATGGCAATACGGAAGATGATCCCAATGCGCCTGCGGACAGCGGAAAAAGAAAAGGAAAAAAGAAAAAAACCGGGAAAAAAGCAAGGATAGTCTCGGAAGAAATTCCCGGGCAGCTGTCACTGCCGCTGCTGGC
>CAVKQI010000074.1:7868-12485 GCA_963658405.1 bacterium
GGTGTATTAACAGAAATAGAAGATGAAGAGGACCTGAATAAGGAACAGGAAGACTGCCATGCGCTTCTTCTGGATCTGTATTTTGATTTGAACCACTTCCTGATGATCTATGAAAAGCTGGATGAGAAATATGTGATCTATGCCATCCGTGAGGAGAGTTTTATGATCAGGCTCTTCAATGTGGATCCGAGCACGAACCTGAAGGAATGTATGGACAGAGGGCGTGCCTCCATCCTTTTTTCGGCCACCCTCCTGCCGATCCAATATTACAAGAGTCTGCTGGGCGGCACCGGGGAGGACTATGAGGTCTATGCGAGGTCGATCTTTGATCCGGAAAAGAGGGCGCTGCTCATCGCAGATGATGTGACCAGCCGCTATACCAGGCGCGGTCCGGAGGAATATGCCAGGATTGCCGGCTATATACACCGGATCGGCGAGGCCAGATATGGTAATTATATGGTCTTTTTCCCTTCCTACGCCTTTATGAGAGAGGTCTATCAGGCTTTTCAGGAGCTGTACGGAGAGGGAAATACGGAGATCTGGATCCAGAAAGAGCGAATGAGCGAGACGGATCGGGAGCAGTTTTTGGCACGTTTTGGCCGGAGCAGTGACGAGGGAAGCCTTTACGGCTTCTGCGTGCTGGGCGGCATCTTCAGTGAGGGGGTGGACCTCAAAAAGGATGCGCTGATCGGTGCGCTGATCGTGGGCACAGGTCTGCCGCAGGTCTGTTATGAGCGGGAGATATTAAAAGAGTATTTTGCAAAGAGCGGCGTGGACGGATATGACTATGCCTACCGCTATCCCGGGATGAATAAGGTACTGCAGGCAGCGGGGAGAGTCATCCGCACCAGCGAGGATATAGGCGTGGTGGCCCTGCTGGATGAGCGCTTCCTGCAGAGCGGCTATCGTATGCTGTTTCCCAGAGAATGGGCGAATTACGAGGAGATCAGCCTGGAACGGGTGGGACACCGGATGGATCGTTTCTGGGATGAGTGGCTGTAGATAGGTGAAAAAGTTCATGATAGGCCGCCTTGATACACGGGGAGCAGTAGATGATGCTTGGTAAAATTGCTGCAGAGGATTTATTCCCATGCAGTTCCAATACGCTTTCCAATGTGCAGCAGTAACAACGGACGGCGGTGCAGAAAAGCAAAGCATAGTAAAGCAAGAAAAATTATGTAAAGCAAAAATATAAAAAGTTGTCTGAAAACTGGTGACAATTTAACCCCAAAACCATGTGGAAACAGGGTGGATAAGGCGGCAAAACGATGTGGATAACTCTGTGGAAACCGTGGATTTCTCGGATTGGTGATATGTGGAGAGCGCGAAAATAAAAGAAAAATCGAACCTTTGAACGGGATAACGATTTTGTAGGGAAAACTGAAAATCAGACTGACAAAGTCAAAATAATTATGTAAAACATGTGGTAAAGCTATTCTACAATAAAGGAATACAATAAACGATATTACGATAATTGCGTATAAATCTATGGAAAATCAGCAGGAGAACAGACGCGCAGCCAGGCAGAATTTCCGACAAAGGAGGCTGCTTTCCGGGATCGCCGGAGCAGCTGCCAGGGGAGAAAAGAACGTACAAACGGCGAAAATAAAGGAAATTCTGCCATGCAGTCAATAAAAGCGCCATAAAGCTGTCGATATGAGAGACCGAATGGGACAATAAAGGTCTTTCCTCACTTTTGAGAGATTATGGACATTTATGACAAACAGCCGGGAAAATGCGCAAGAAAATGGATACTGCTTTACGACTTCTCTTTTGCGGTTCCTTCTTTGCAGCTTCTCTTTTTTGCAGTTTTTCTTTTGTCGTTTCTCTTTCGTAGTTTTCTTTTGTAGTTTCTACTGTGCTTTGTCTGCGAAATGCGGAATACATGGTATAATGCGTAAAGAGATACATAGAGTGATATATGGATGGTTTAGAACTGCATATTGCAGTCGGTAGTCAGATACAGAAAACGGATTTTGGGAGGAACGTGACAATCATGTGGGCAGAAGAGAGCGTATATTATCAGATTTATCCACTGGGCTTTTGCGGTGCGCCCTTTGAAAATGACGGCGTGCTGACACATCGGATCCTGAAGGTAAAGGACTGGATCGATCACATGGAAAAGCTGGGTGTCAATGCGGTGATCTTTAATCCGCTGTTTGAATCCGATACCCATGGATACAATACGAGAGATTACCGGAAGCTGGATGTGCGCCTGGGCACCAACGAGGACATGAAGGAAGTCTGTGATGCCCTTCATGCCAGAGGCATCCGGGTACTGCTGGACGGCGTCTTTAACCATGCAGGCCGAGGCTTTGGACCTTTCCAGGACGTATTGCAAAATAGAGAGAATTCCCGGTACAAGGACTGGTTCTATATCAGCCTTGAGGGCAATTCCTGCTACAACGACGGCCTGTGGTATGAGGGCTGGGAAGGTAATTTCGACCTGGTCAAGCTGAATCTGCACAACGAAGAAGTGGTGCGGTATCTGCTGGAAAGTGTGGAGTACTGGATCGATGCCTTTGATATAGACGGCCTGCGGATCGATGTGGCCTACTGTGTGGACAGGGATTTCCTGCGCCGGCTTCGCCAGTGCACCGACGCGAAAAAGAAAGACTTCTATATGATAGGAGAGATCCTCGGAGGCGATTACAAACAGGTGGCAAATCCGGAGATGCTCCAGTCGGCTACCAATTATGAGTGCTATAAGGGACTGCACTCCAGCCTGAACAGCATGAACCTTTTCGAGATCAACCATTCCCTGCTCCGGCAGTTCGGCTCGGATCCATGGTGTTTATATCGGGGCATGCATCTGCTGAGCTTTGTGGATAACCATGATGTGACCAGAGCGGCCAGCATTCTGCAGAATCCCGCGCACCTGCCGCTGCTCTATGCACTGGCCTTTGGCATGCCCGGCATGCCTTCCGTCTATTATGGAAGCGAGTGGGGTATCCGGGGAGATAAGAAGGATGGAGACAGCGCCCTTCGTCCTTGCACGGCCCAGCCGGAATGGAATGAGCTGACGGACTGGATCTGTAGTCTGGCCAGGGCAAAGCGGGGATCCGAGGCCCTGAATTATGGGGGATTTCGCAGTGTAGTGCTGACCAATCGGCAGTGTATCTTTGAGAGAGCCAGCGAACATGAGCGGGTGCTGGTGGCAGTGAACGCGGACGGACAGCCCTTTACGGCACACTTTGATGCCGGTTGCGGTACGGCCGTAGACCTGATCACCGGTGCACCCCATGACTTTAGCGGCGGCAGCGAACTGCCTCCCTACAGCGCCTATTTCTGGAAGATGGAGAAATAGAAGACAGACTGTTGAAAATAAAAATGCCTATCCTGTCTGATCCATAGGATAGGCGGTGTAATTAAAGACATTCATTAAAATAAACAGAAAGCATCCGCCTTTGGAGCGGATGCTTTCTGTTTAATGGGATACTATCATTTTTAGCTGATAATGCTATAGGATCATGCCTTCTTATTTGCAGCAGGTGTCACATCCTGCAGGAAGCCGGCTTTGTGCAGCGGTACGCGCAGTGCCATGTAGATGGCAGTGGAAGCGATGACGGACATCACGGCATTAAAGCAGGTGACGCCGATGTTCCAGCTCAGTGTGATGTCTGCAGCGGGCTTGCCTAAGATGAACAGCTTGTAGAAGTAGCCGATCAGGGGATCGAAGACGGCGTTGAAGGCGAGACCACAGATGGAAGAGATCAGGACCGCACGGAAGATCTTGGCCGTGTCATGCTCTTCTTCTATATGAAATACCTTGTGTGCCACGACGCCGGCGATGAGGCCGATGAGGAACTTCAGGATAAAGGTCTTCGGTGCATAGACGATGTAGACGGGGTCTAACAGGTCGCCGATGGTCATGCCGATGGCGCCGCCCAGGCCGCCCCAGACACCGCCTAAAAGCAGAGCGCCGATGACGACGACGGCATTGCCCAGATGGAAAGAAGTGGCATCGCCTCCCGGCAGCGGCACCTTGATCTGGAAATAGGTAAAGACCACATAGGAAAGTGCGGCAAACAAGCCTACATAGACCACGCGCATTAAAGCGGTCTTGGATTTCTGGTTCTCAGATGCATGGGATGTACTCATAATTTCCTCCTTTTTTCCGCGCTTTGGCGCAGTATCATGAGGAGAAGCCCCCGAAGGAGGATTCTCCGATAGATCTTTGTTAACGGTGTGCAAATATTTGCTGCTTTGTTGTTGTCCATTATACAATGGAGTGGCTATGCTGAAATGACCATTTTAGAATAATTTGACCAGTCCACTTTATAAAATGCTGCTGTCACGGACAGATCATCCGTGACGCATCCATGAAAAATCGGTGACACATCCACGACGCATCTATGAAAAATCCATGACACATTCATGACGTCTATACGGAAATTGCTTGCTGATTTCGGTGAATACGCTACAATGGGAGAGTAAATTATTTGTAACTGTTCAGAGCCAGGCAAATTTGCAAAAATGAGCGAGTAATGCTTGCATTAACGAGCCCATTTTTACAAATTTATCTGGCGAGAACGCCACATGAGCAAAAGGAAAGCTGCGCAGCAGCGATTTTGCGAATGGGCTCTGAACAGTTACAATTATTTTAGAAAAATGCCA
>CAVKQI010000075.1:0-12394 GCA_963658405.1 bacterium
CAGAATACGTCATCTGCATTTCCTTTATTCAGTATGTCGATATTAACATAATTCGGACGCCTGTCTCTATGTCCCTCGTCTCCTGACCATTCCACCTTGATATTACAATCTTTTACCCTATCATGCCGGTAGGTAATGGTATAACTGTCCTTACCAAATTTGGAAACTGTACTGGTATAATTTTTAACTTTATCGGCATTAATACTCCACTCTAAAGATAAATATTGATTCGAAATGGTGCTGTCCTTCCAATCTTTATCAGCAGAAATGGTATATCTGACCGGCTCTGCTTCATCAACTGATTTATTTGTAAAATATATGTCAATGTTTTTAGGTCGATTCCCCCATCTATCATCAAAATCAACCCAGTTTACCGAAACATTGATGGTGCCCTTTCCATCATAGGTAAATTTAACGTAGTAGCCACCGCTATCATCTCGTACAACTTCAATATCAAATCCGGAAACCGGATCAACGTCAAGCGTGTCCGCAACCAGAACACCGTCAGGCAGTTTAATGCAAGTCAGTTGATCACCGGGCGCGCTTGCATTGAATGTCTCAGAATAAACGTGCTCTCCTTCTCCATACTTCACGGAGAAAGTGGCAGGTTTCAAGTCCGCACTTGGGTAATTATTCCATATTGCGGTTATTTCTATTTTTCTGTTATTGGCAATGTAATTGATCGTGAAATTTCTTTTAGCATCATCAGATTCGATCACGCAGGAATAGCCGCTTTGGGACGGCGCATCAATATTGCTGACATCAAAGTCTCCCAGCACATTTCGCGTCACCGATTTCGTGCTGCTGTCAAACGTAACCTGATCAAATTTGACATCATCATTTTTTTTCAGCTTGACAGTGACCGATCCGGCATCACTCGGCCAATCCTCCGCGCGGTTGAGCGTGTTGATCCAGTTTATATTTATAGTAACTTCTTTTTTGGAACCCTTGTAGGTGTTTCTGATGACGAAGACACCGTCCGATTCCTTTTCACAGCTGGTGTCATAGTTGGAAATGGTGTCCACCACGGCCACTTCTGTGGCTTCTTCTTCACTGTCATATTCTACAGTCGTTGTCGTCTCATTATCTTTGCCGGATACTTCCAGTTCTATCTCCTGGTCTGCGATTTTGACACGCAAAGAAGAAGGACGCTGCTCATACAGATTGCTGTCATCCTCCCAGATCACCTTGATGTCGGCTTTCTGCGTTTTCTTTTCTGTATCTTTTAAAGCAGCCTCTTTCTTTTCTTTCTCTGCTTTTTCCTTTTCTTCTTTTTCCTTCGCCGCCTTTTCTTCGTCTGTCAGCGGCCGGGAACTGTCCTCACCTGTGCTCTCACTCTTGCCGGTGGCAGCCGAAGAAGACGCCGTGTTCTTCCCATCGCCGGAAGAAGCGCCTCCTGTCTCATCTGTCTTGCCGGAAGATGCGTCTGCGGCATCCTGGCTCTCAGACCCGGATGTGGAAGAGGGCGTGCCGGAAGATCCACCCTGAGATGCATCCTCCGATTTACCGGTATCCTGTCCTGCCGTATCGCCGGAAGTCGTCTCGGAACCATCCTTCTGGCCGGCGTCGGAGGAGGAAGTGTCCTGCCCCGCTGTATCCGAGGACTTGTCCTCCACCTGACCGGAAGCTTCCCCTTCACTCTCTACCGCCTGTATCCCGGCATCCTCTGTATAGACCTGCAGAGACCCGTCATCGGATCCGCCACTGTCCTGCACCTGGGATTCCACGGCAGTATCCGAGGCCGCATAGGTCCTTAATGTCATGGTGTCCGTGGCGATCTGCTCGATCAGCATGCAGGCTGCCAGCATTCCGCACACGAACAATCTTGATTTCTTCCCTCTCATATAGGTACCTCCTGTATCCCGGATCCGTCCGGGGTATATCACTTTCTTCGTTCTAAATTGCCTGTGCAATATTCTCCTTAATCTAATAATTATAGCAATTCCCCCCCCTTTTTGTCACAACTTATTCACGTTAATTTCACTTCTATTTCACGTCATTTTCACACCGTTTTCACATTTTCAGATTCCCTATGCCGCTGTTACGTGCGTCGTTTTGTTCTTCAAAGGAAAAGCAGAAGCTTGACATTATCGAAAAGGAATATAATATTCCAATTAGCAACGACTTCAGAGAGGAGGTAAGGATTATGTGCAACCTGAGTGAAGGAATTGAAGAAAGGGCAGCTGAAAGAGCGACAGCAAAAGCAACAGAAAACACGACCAAAAGAATCATTGTAAATATGTTTGAAAATAAATTTTCCATATCACAAATAGCATTGGCAACTGGGAAAAAAGCAGACGAAATCGAGAGAATTATAAAAGAAAACAAACCTGTCCTTGTGTAAGCAGTACGAGAACAAAAGAGATGTAGCAAGTAATCCATGGACTATGCTTATTTTTCAGCACATATGTATTGACTCTCGCAACACTTTCCAAAAACGTCCGCCGGCTCATAATGCCGGCGGACGTTTTTTATCTTGTATCAAATCTTCATATTTCCAGACATAAGAAAGGCTTCATCTTCAGATGTTTTGCCAACACCTGATATCGATATCCCCAATACTATTGCAATATGCGAAGCATGCCATCATATGCTGCTCCCAGAAAGGCCAATGCAATAATAAAATACAAGGTTATAACGGCACCCAGGATCAGGGCAAGCAGAGAAAGTACAAATCCCGCTGTGCGAATCGCCTCTTCATTTCCATTTTTTCTGGCATTGCCCGACAGCACGATTCCCACGATTCCCAATATAACCGATACGATGCAGGAATAGCCAAAGAAGCAAAGCACAAGACCGATAATTCCGCATAACAGACTGCCGAGAGCCTGCCCATGACCGTCCTTTGCAGGTTTCCTATCCTGATATGCTGGTTTAACAGAAGCGTTATGAGGAGAAGTGTTCTGTCCCTCAGCCTGATTTTCTTCTGTGGATGCCCCGCATTTCGGACAGAATCTCACGCCATCCTGAAGTTCATTTCCGCATTTTCTGCAATATGCCATCACATTTCCTCCTTGTTTACAGCGCTGCATCCTTTTCTGCAGCACCAATGATTAATATGTATTTTCTGTCTTTGTCACAACCGCATGCTCCAGAATATAGTCCAGATCTGACAGAATCTTTTCATCTGTTTCTTCTGCAGATAGTCCCACGGCACAAACGAGAATCATCTCTGCATTGTCTGTATTGATGATGCATCCCAATCTGTATCCGCCCTGCACTTTTTCACCATTTGCGTCTTTACTTACACCGGTCACATCAAAAACATAGGCATCATATCCGGCAACCTTTCTTTTGTCTGCGCTGACAGTCTCGCCGCCGGTCTCTGCCTGAATATACTCGGTCATCCAGTCCATCAGATAATCTGCCCCCAAAAGACTTAAAACGGAGCTCACATCCGGTACAGCTGTCATGCAGAGCATTTCTCCGCTGTTTTTCCCCTGCGTGTAGAAATATAATCCCGCATCAGAGTTCACATCACTGTCTGCCTTCCATCGCTGCGGAACGCTGAACATAATGCCCTCGTAGGCCACCTTCTGATCCTGCGCATTTTCCCTGCCTGGCATGAACATAAAAATGACAATAAGAAGAACGACAATGCCAAGTACAATCCATGGCCATTTTCGGTGTCTTTTTATTTCTTCCCTTTGCTGGTTTTGCCCATTTTTTATAGACGCCCCGCAATTCGGACAAAAGCAGTCATCTTCCCTGATACTTGCACCACATTTTTCACAAAATGCCATATCTCCCTCCATCCTGTCTGCTCTGTTTACAGTCGCCATTATTTTACAAAATATGGAGGTCTGATTGGTATGCTGACAGCATACAAAACACCAGCAATATTTGGCTGTTAACTCTTATGTTCCGTGCGTGGCTGCTTCACTTCGCCCAAAGTCTCGTTTATAATAGAATCACAGCAGAGCCCCGGCTGCCAGTGTCAGGCGGTGTCGGGGCAGTGATAAATGATATGGTAAGGTGAATATGTTAGAAAAATTGCCAAAGAGACTTGTCAATGAAATATGCAGATTTGGAAAAGAGGCTTCTATAGATCGGATTATTCTGTTCGGATCTCGTGCCAGGGGCGATAATACGGAGAGAAGTGATGTTGACCTCGCTGTATACGGTGGTGACTTCGATTCTTTTTACTGGAACATAAAAGAAAATGTGCACTCCCTTTTAATGTTCGATGTGGTCAGAATAGATGAAAAGGTATCTCAGGATTTGAAAAATGAGATAGAAAGAGATGGCGTGGTGCTTTATGAAAAAAATTGATAATTTCTCAAACTGCCTGCAAATCCTGAAAAATGCAGATTTTTCAAAGGCCGATAATGATGAAATCTATCGGACGGGTATCATCGGTCAGTTTAATCTGACCTTTGAACTGGCCTGGAAGTCCCTGCAGGCAGCATTAAGAGCTCATGGTGCAGCGGGTGCAGATACCGGATTGTCTGCGCTAAAATCATCCTCAGTCTGTCGCTGTAAGGCAGCGGCATAGAGATAGTAATCATGAAAATTCTCACATTATCTGATTGGCTGAAACAGCAATACGGACAGAAAATATACAAAATTTCTCTCTCTTCCGGCTGCACTTGCCCTAACAGGGATGGCACGCTGGGAACAGAAGGGTGCACGTTCTGCTCGGCGGGTGGATCCGGAGAGTTTTCACAGTCCTGTGTCGATGAAAGCTCTATGGAAGAGCAAATAAACAGAGCCATTCGCCTGATTCAGGCTAAGCTTCCTAAGGGGCAGTCTTCGGAAAAGCAGAAATATATCGCCTATTTTCAGTCCTTTACCAATACTTACGGAGATGTAAAGAGGCTTTCACGGCTTTATCAGAAAGTCATATCACGGCCGGATATCGTCGCACTGTCAGTAGGGACAAGGCCGGACTGCATAGATGAGGAGCAGCTGCAGATGCTGTCTGTGCTGAACAGTATAAAGCCTGTCTGGGTAGAACTCGGACTC
This sequence comes from bacterium, assembly GCA_963658405.1. GTDB lineage: Bacteria > Bacillota > Clostridia > Lachnospirales > Lachnospiraceae > CAG-791. The sequence continues at coordinate 4,966 of CAVKQI010000075.1, forward strand.
CAGACAATCCATAACAGGACAGCAGAGAGAATCCATCGTGGATATCACACAGAGATATTCAAGTCCTGCTACGACAGACTAAAGAACGCAGGACTGACGGTGATCGTCCATGTAATTCTGGGACTTCCCGGAGAAAGTCAGGAGGATATGCTGGATACGGTTCGCTATCTTGCAAGTCTGAATCCTCCCATCGACGGAATCAAGCTGCAGATGCTGAACATTCTGGATGGCTCTGTCCTTGGGGAGGCATATAAGCAGAATCCATTTACCCAGATGTCCATGGAAAAATACTGTGATCTCGTGGTGCGGTGCCTGCAGATCCTGCCTGAAAATGTGGTGATACACCGAATGACCGGAGATGGACCGAGAAATCTATTGCTGTCACCTGCCTGGGTGACAGATAAGAAACGGGTACTCAATATGCTGAGAAGGAAAATTCAGGAGGCATAAGTGGAAAGAAGGCCCGTGCCGGCACACAGATGATCAAAAGGGAACCCCTCCGCCGGCATCTATAGCCGGCGGAGGGGTTTGTGAAGTTCAACGAGAGACAGCATATTTTTGCTTGCAAATCAGCACAGCTCAGAGAACGCTGATTGCATCTCTTTTATTCGCATACTGCTTACACGAGGACCAGTTTATTTTTTTCTATGATCCTCTCGATTTCTTCTATGTTTTTTCCTGTTGCCAAGGCTATTTGTGCTGCAGAAAATTTATTTTCAAACATATTTAATATGATTTTCTTGGTGGCATTTTCTGTTGCTCTTTCCGTTGCCCTTTCCTCAATTCCTTCACTCAGGTTGCACATAATCCTTACCTCCTCTCTAAAGTCGTTGCTAATTGGAATATTATATTCCTTTTCGATAATGTCAAGCTTCTGCTTTTCCTTTAATTCGCTGGAGAGCAGTGCCGCAATCAATCGATGCATTTCGTGACGTTCATCGTGCGCCGGTATGGTATCGGTAATTCCGATCATCACAATATTCAGCAGATCCAGGCTGCCTTTCCATTCGCACGGCGCCAGGAGTTCATCTTTTACGAAGTGAATATGGCTTAAGCTGTTCTGCTTCATATTCATGCAGATCCAGATGCTGAATACCTGCCTGATATCATCATAATTCGTATTTGCAAAATCTCTTTCTTTTTGCGAGGAAATCAGTCTGCTCACATAGAAAGTTGCCCGGTTTAATATCTTATAGGCAGAAGGCTCATCCTTCTGGCATTCAATATTTACAATGATCTGTGAAAGACCATTCTTCATACGGACATAAAAGATAATATCGAAGCGAACAAGACCTTCGTTGATCTCGGCGCTTTCTGTGTTCATTCCTACGATTCTTTGCCCTGTTTCATTGGTTCTGGCTTTATTAGTCATTCCGGGCTCTACAGGTACAACCCCGATCTCCGGTTCGCCCTCTATATACGGCACGACATCTTCCGGCTGCATACCCTCAAATTCTCCCACGGTTTTTATCAGAATATGCGCCAGAATCACCTTCTGTGCCAGCAATCTTTTTACACGGGCATCATATTGCGCTTTGTCTCCTGCAGCTTTTACTGCAGTTGTTATTTCTGCATCCAATCCGGCATCCCTCCTTTTGTATGTCAGATGGCCCCCTACAACGCAGGCAACAAGGTCCCCGCCTTGCTTCTATTATAGATGAGAATTTTGACAAAAAAAAGTCATCTGTTATCCACCGCTTTGCAGCGGCACCATGAGGAGAATTTTACAAAGACGAATTTAATCAAAAACCTCCGCCGGCAGTTATAGTCGGCGAAGGTTTTTAGCATCTACCGCTTTTCAATCGTAAATCTCACCACCGCAAAGCTTTCCGCCGGCAGCAGCAGGCTGCCGCGGATCTGTATCTGTTCCTCCCGGATTCTGCTGGGCTGCGGCTTATCCGCTGCCGATTCGGCGGTATCTTCGTCAACACCTATGTCCGCATCTGCCGCTTCCAGGATCCATCGGTATCCTGCGGCCTCCACGGGGCTGCCATCTTCATCAGTCAGGGGCAGCAGGTAATCCTCCTGTCCGGCATTTACGGCCTTTAAAATGATCTCCGCACCGGTCTGGGACAGGGATACGTAGACCTTTTCCTTTCGCAGCGCGGTTATTTCCTCTTCGTCCATCAGGAGGGTATGATCCCCCACGTGGTTCGCATAGAGCTTTTGCACATAATAATTGGGGGTCAGGTAAACCTTTGCGTCATCAAACCAGATCAGATCCGGTTTCCACTGGCTGTGGCCGATGCGGTTAAACAGGGGCGCATAGGAGGCCAGTCTGACCACATCCGCATTCTTTTCCACCCCGGTCAGGAAGGCCGCCTCTGCCAGCGCGCCGGTCATGTTGTTTTCCCTCTTCTCTGTGTGGGCTGCATATTCCCCGGCGAAGACAGCTACATTCCGGGGATACCGATCGTAAAAATCCACATGCTCATGCATCCACTTATCCGGCACATAATAATGCTCATCTACGGCATAGCAAAAGCCGGGCTTTTCCTTTTCACCATGCCGGTAAAAATCCCACGCCTCTCCAAATACAGGCAGATCGATGATGGGCCCTGCCGATCCGATGAGACGGATCTCCGGCGCTGCCTCGTGGATCGCCTTCTCAAAGCGTCTGTACCGCTCATAGAAATCAAACTGCTTCGTCTCCCACTGCTCATTGCCCACCGCCAGCATGGTAAGGCCAAAGGGCGCCGGATGTCCCATCTTTGCCCGCAGGCTCCCCCAGCGGCTCTCCGGAGATCCATTGGCAAATTCGATCAAATCCAGGGCATCCTGTATGTATTGCTTAAATTCCTCGCTGTCCGTACTCACCATCTCGGTGGACCGGAACTGGCAGGCAGTGCCCACGCCCACCACCGGCAAAGCCTTCGCCCCCAGCAGCTCACACAGCAGGAAAAATTCATAGAATCCCAGCCCATAACTCTGGCCGTAGTGCGAGGTGGTCTCCCGCATCACATCCGGGTCTGTCTTACTCCTGTCATCATCAAAAGCCCACAGATTGGGGATATATTTGCGATCCTTCAGAGGCCCTACCGTCTGCTTCCACTGGTAGCGGTTTTCCAGGCTGATGCCCTCCACGATGCAGCCTCCCGGAAAGCGGATAAAGCCCGGCTTCATGGACGCCAGAGCCTCAAAGAGATCCCGCCGGAAAATGCCGGCCACCGCCGAACAGGGCATCATGGAGATCAGGTCGAATTCCACCACGGCCGGTGCATCCACAGAAAGCACAAATTCTGCGCCCCGGACACTTTCCTCTGCCGTCAGTTCCAGCTCGTAATAATTCCACTGATGCTCCCGGCTTCTGCCCTCTGTATCCAGCGTCCTCAGCTCCTTCATCCGCTGCGCCGCATCCCCGAATGACGGACCGGGTGTGAAATCCATCTTCAGGTCAGAAAAGGGCAGATAGGGGATGGGAAGGATCGCCCCGATCTGTCCCCGGGCACAGTCCCTTCCGTCCTTTCTGACAGATGCGGAAAAAGTAAGCTTCTCTCCCTGCCACCGCACGCATCTGGCATAAAAGGAGACCTTGTATCGGCTGCCCTTTTCCAGGCAGATGCCGTCATAGGCCCGGTTGGCAAATCCCTGTCCGGATGCCCCGGCAGTAAAGCGCAGGTAATGGGGATTCGCACTGGACAGAGGTGTCCCTGTCACATACTGCATCACCGGTTCCTGCTCTCCTTCACCGAAAATGCTGTGCCAGGCATAGCCCGGGTCATCCAGGGCATAAAAATTCCCCGGTGTACCGTGGGCCTCTCTGGCCTCAAAAGAGCGGTTCTCGATCATCTCCGCGTAAAGGCCGCCGTCTGCCGCGTAATTGATATCCTCAAAAAATATGCCTAACATCTCCGGCGCGATCTTACTGCCGTATTGCCCTGTAATCTTCATAGTTTCCTTTCTAGAAAAATCTCATCTAATACCTTTGCGATGGACTCTATGCTCACCGGCTTGATGATATGGCCGTTCATGCCGGAGGCATAGGCCTTCTGTCTGTCTTCCTCAAAGGCATTGGCCGTCATGGCTACGATGGGAATATTGGCCTTTCTGTTATCCGGCAGGGTGCGGATCTCCCGGGTGGCGGTATAGCCGTCCATCCTCGGCATCTGCACATCCATCAGGATCAGGTCGTATCGATCCGCCGGCGCCTCATTGATCGCCGCCACTGCGGCATCTCCGTCACAGACGCTGTCGATCTGCATGCCGGTCTCCTCCAGGATCGCCGTGGCGATCTCCCGGTTCAGCTCATTGTCTTCCACCAGCAGGACTCGCTTATTACTGTAATCGTACTGCTTCTTCGGCGGCTGTATCTGCGCTCCGCTCGGATCTGCCGCCGTCCCGTGGGCGGTGATGAGTGCTTCTGCCGCCGAACTTGCCGGTATCTTCGGCTCCTTCGCCTCTCCGTCTGCGATGCGCAGATTTAAGGAAACCGTAAATTCCGTTCCCTTTCCCTCTTCACTTTCCACATGGATCTCGCCGCCCATCATATCCACGATATTCTTCGTAATGGCCATGCCAAGGCCTGTGCCCTGGATCCCGCTGACCGTGGTGCTTTTTTCTCTGGTAAAGGTCTCAAAGATATGCGCCTGAAACTCCCGGGACATGCCGATGCCGCTGTCCTTTACCGACATCTCGTAGTGCCCGTACTGCCTTCTCTCACAGGGCCTCTCCGTGAGCCGGATAGAAATACTGCCGCCCGGCCGCGTAAACTTGATGGCATTGCCTACGATATTAAACAGGATCTGGTTCAGCCGGAGCTCGTCTGTGATCACTTCCTCATCCGCCACGTCCTTTATATCGATGCAAAGATTCTGCTTCTTGGCATTCACCTGATCCTGGATCATCATCTCCAGATCCCTGAAGAGATCCGGAATGTGCACCGGCTTTTCCTCCAGCTTTACCAGTCCGCTCTCGATACGGCTCATATCCAACACATCATTGATCAGGCTGAGCAGATGAGCGCCGGAGGTGCTGATCTTGTTCAGGTAATCCTGGACCTTTTCCCGGTCATCCATGTGGCTCTGTGCCAGGGCGGTAAAGCCGATGATGGCATTCATGGGCGTGCGGATGTCATGGGACATGCTGCTGAGGAAAGTGGACTTTGCCTTGCTGGCCTGCTGCGCCGCTGCCAGCGCATTGGCCAGCTGTTCCTTCTGTTCCAGTTCCTTTTCCTTCTCATCCGTGCAGTCTCTGGCTACGTAGAGGACTTCCTTTACATGGTCATTCTCATCTCTTCGCTTTACGATAAAGCGGGCCTTCATCCACCGCCCCTCAAGATTTCTGTAATCCGTCACCACCGTATTGGTCTTCTGCAGGCGCTCCCCCAGCGAGTCAAAATCCAGGAACTCCCTCATGTCGTCTCTCATCTCCGGCTCTATAAAAGCCTCGATGATCTGCTCCTTTACTTCATCAAAATTGCCGCTGCTGCCGGCCACACTCCCCATGAGCGCCACGCTGGTCAGCACCTCATAATGATGGGTGTCCAGCTCTGCCCGGAAGATGGTGGAATAGATCGTGGACAGCGAGGAGATCACCTCCGCGTGCTCTCTTTCTTCCCGCAGCTTTGCCTCTTCCAGTTCCCGCTGCTTCTTTTCCTGCGCCCTATGCTCCTCAATGATGGAATCGATGATCTGGAATCCGGCCACCACATTGTCGGAGCCGTCAATTTTCCTTATATCATACTGGTAGTTGTGCAGCACACCGTCTTCTATACTGCGATAGGTACCTGTGCAGGCGTCGTGCACCGCTAATTCTTTTCTCAGATTTCCGATGCTTAATGCCTTTTCGATCCTCTCCTTGTCCTCAGGATGTACATTTTCCTGTACCCATCGCTTTATCACCCTGTCAAAAGGAAAGGTCTGTTCTTCCACCTCCCGGACAGCCTTTACCTTGTAGCTGTCGGAAAGCCGGATGACCCTGGCGGTGCCGTCGTTTAGATCCGCTGCAAATACATTCCGAAAGTTTTTGGACAGGGTGTTGATCACGGCGACCTGCTCTTCCATCACCCGGTCCTTTTCCTTCTGCTCCCGGATCATGTCGTCCACGTCATAGTGATATCCCCGCAGCACGAAGCCGCCGTCCACCTTCCTTGCTGTGCCGCCGCAGCGCACATATCGCTCTCCCAGGAACGGATGGATCCAGAGATAGGTATTCTCATCCCTGCCGACAGTCTTCATTTTTTCCACGCTGTCCAGGACAGACTGCACGCAGGACGGCGCAATACGGGAAAACCACAGGTCATAGATCTCTTCCGGTGTCAGGTCCTCGTTCTCTATCCCCAAAAGCTCCCGCATCAGGTCATCCGGCACCAGGGTCGGTGCCTTGCCTTCCAGCAGATAGATGCTCCAGCTTCCCATTCCGGATGCAGCAAAAATCTCGCGCATTTCCGCAAGCTCCTGATAGCTCTTTTCTGTCTCATCCCTGTGCGGGTTTCCCTCTCTTTGCTGTCTCATACTCTTTTCCTCTGCGTGGCTGTACGTTTAACTCCGGCAACATTTTATCCTTCCATGATTCTTTTTTATTTTACTTCAGATTTTGATCTGCCGCCATGGTTACCGGCCACTTTATAAAGAACCGGATGACAAAAAAAGCAGGATGCCCGAAAACAGCATCCTGCTTAAATCTGATCTTATAAATCCATGGCTGTGTGATACCCTCGATACACAGCATGTTTGCATCCGGCGCCAGCAAGTCGCGCATCTCAACCGGCTCCACCTTTTTGCCTTCCATGCCGGAATGGGACAGCTCATTTCCAATTATAGAAAACCTAATCTATTACCGCTATTTTAACACTTCCAAATACATAATTACATGAAATCCCCGATCGACTTATCGCGCTCTCTTCCTCTGACCAGACGGCCTCGCCCTGCACGATTTTTTCAAGTCCATGCATTGTATCCGATAAATACTGATAATCCAACGGCTCCCCAAATTCTCTGAAATCATGATGTCCATTGATGATTCTATCAAACCGATCCCGCAGACCATCGATATTTTTTAAGGCCTTGTAAGCGGTTTCCGCCGCTTTCCGAATGCAGTTTTCCTGTGAATCATCCAGAATATAATACCCGTTGCACGCATCACCGACAATCATTGTCCGGCTTGCATGATCTAAAAAAACTATAGACCCTGCCGTGTGCCCCGGACATTCCAGACAGGTGATCTTTCGCCCGCCAAGCTCTATATCAAAGGGAAACTTTCTTATTCTCACAAATGCAGGCAATTTATCCCATTCCGCAATATCCTTCTCCGGATCATATGGATATATCCCGTTCCCATCATCAGAAGCCGTTTTTGCCTGCTTTTTTATTCTATTATTTTACTTCAGATTTCCGTCTGCCGCCATGTTTGCCGGACACTCTGCATCTTTGATGTCTGTTACGTTTCTCATACACCTGATTATGTATGATTACCTCAACAAAAAACAAAC
>CAVKQI010000076.1:0-12315 GCA_963658405.1 bacterium
TCGGCAGCGTGCAGTATGAACTGATCAATAAGCAGTTCCAGTGCATGGCAGATTACCTGTCCTGGAATATGCTGTTCCAGAAATCCTATTCCGCAAGTGACAGAACAGACCTGAGCCGTAATGCAGATGCTATTGCTGAGCTAAAGGAACTTGGCGGCAAGCTGTAAATAAATGACCGGAGAAACGGAATTTCGGGAACACTGCGAAGAATGTTTATACGGGTTAACAATCAAAAGCTTGAGGAAAATCATATGATTATAAAATACGCCACAGAAGAGGATGTCAAAGCAATTGCTGCGGTCGAAGCAGAATGTTTTCCGCCTGCAGAGGCCGCCACAGAAAAGGATTTTGTTGGAAGAGTTGCACATTACGGAGATCACTTTTGGCTGATGTTCAATGAAGAGAAGCTGATCGCCTTTGTGGATGGTTTTGTTACCGATGAACCGGATCTGACAGACGAAATGTATGAAAATGCGGCTATGCACAACGAAAATGGTGCGTGGCAGATGATTTTTGGGGTCAACACCCTGCCGGATTACCGCAAACATGGATATGCCGGGGAGTTGATTTCCCGTGCTGTTGACGATGCCAGACAGCAAGGACGCAAAGGCCTTGTGCTGACATGTAAAGAGCGGCTGATTCCGTACTACGCAAAATTCGGATTCAAAGATGAGGGGGTGTCCGATAAATCCACCCACGGAAATGTCGTATGGCATCAGATGCGGCTGTCGTTTTGATACCTTGACGCAAAAACTTCTCGAATTGCCGTAGCAGAAGAAAAAGAAAATATCATCGTTTTTTGCAAAATTGATTTTTATAACGAGAAGTGCAAAATAAACGCACACATATTGGTAAATGATCGGACAGTCACAGGTACCTGACATTTTGACTTGTGAACTTTGACTTGATACTTTGACTTAGGAGCTTTCAGATGAAAAGTCGAAGTCATGGCATTGCAGCCCTATGACGCTGTATACCATGCATCAGGATGAACTTCTGACAGGCTGCAGTATAAGGAGGTATGCATGAACTACGGAGCGATCAAGAAAACAGATATTGCCAACGGTGTAGGTGTGAGGGTCACCCTCTTTGTCTCCGGTTGCAGAAATCACTGTCCCGGCTGTTTTCAGCCGGAAACATGGGACTTTACCTATGGCAGACATTTCGATGAGGGGACGATGCAGGAGATTCTGAAGGCTATGGAGCCCTCCTATATCACCGGCTTTACCATGCTGGGAGGAGAGCCCTTTGAGCCGGAAAATCAGCCCAAGGTCTGTCAGATCCTGGCGGAGATTCGCCGGGCCTATCCACAGAAGAGTCTGTGGTCCTATACCGGCTATACATTGGATAAGGATCTGGTGCCCGGCGGTGCCAGATATACAGAGAAGACCGACGAGATTCTTTCCCTGCTGGATGTGTTGGTGGACGGACGATTCGAAGAAGATAAAAAGGATGTGGGCCTGATGTACCGGGGGTCCAGAAATCAGCGGATCATCGACATGCCTCAGACGATCAGAGAAGGCCGTATTATCCTGTGGGATCAGGAAAATGCGCATAGATGATTAAGAAAAGGCTTAGAAAGGCAATAATGATAAATACAGAAACCAGCCAATCCTGTGTCAATTATTCCATCCTTCGGTCGCAGCTGCAGGAACTGATGGATCAAAACCAGTATCCCTTCCACATGCCTGGCCATAAGCGGAACATTACTCCTGTGCCGGATCTGCCGGTTGCCTGGGACATCACCGAAATCGAGGGCTCCGACGACCTCCACGATGCGCAAGGCATCCTAAAAGAGGCTATGGAGCGCACCGCCGCTCTGTGCGGCGCCGACAGAACCTGGTACCTGGTGGGCGGCAGCACCTGCGGCAATCTGGCAGCGGTGCGGGCGGCAGCGCCCAGAGACAGCGAGGTGATCGTGGCCCGCAACTGTCATAAGTCGATCTATCACGCCATTGAGCTGGGAAACCTGCAGGTGCATTGGATCGCGCCGCCTGTGGATGAGAGCTTCGGGGTATACGGAAGCGTACCGCCGGAAGAGATAAAGGAGCTTCTGGACAGATATCCCGATACCAGGGCCGTGATCCTGACCAGCCCTACCTACGATGGGGTACTGTCGGACATCCGGAAGATCGCAGCGTACTGCCATGACCGGCCAAAGCCCGCGGCCCTGGTGGTGGATGAGGCCCACGGCGCTCACCTGGGACTCTCCTTTGGCGGTGATTTCTTTAGAGAGGGCGCGGTGGCCTGCGGGGCGGATCTGGTGATCCAGAGCACCCACAAGACCCTGCCCAGTCTGACGCAGACAGCGCTGCTTCATGTGGGCAGAGGGCGGATGGATCAGATCGTGGAGGCAGCGGAGGTGGAGAGACAGCTGGACGTATTTGAGACCAGCTCTCCTTCTTACCCTCTGATGGCCTCTCTGGATGGCTGCACAGGCCTGTTGCAGGAGCATGGCGCGGAGCTTTTCGATACATGGGAGGAGAGACTTCGAGAGTTTGACCGGTGTACAAAAGACCTGAAAAAGTGGAAAATCCTCTGCCACGGCGCAGACAGTGTGGATAACCATCCGCTCTTTTACGCCTATGATCCCGGCAAGATCCTCTTCACCAGAAGGGGGGAGTGGGGGAGAGCGGCACAGATAGAAGAGCTGCTCCAGAGAGAGTTTCACATGGAGCTGGAGATGCGGTGCGGGGAGAATCTGCTGGCTATGACCAGCTGTGCGGACAGCCCGGATGCCCTCATCAGACTCTCAGATGCGCTGCATGCACTGGAGAAGGCACTATCATTCCCGGAAACATCACTTGGAGATCTGAAGGGAAATGCAGAAGAGAGAAAGAACAGCCCAAAGGAAAACAGGAAGGAAAGTGTAAAAGAAAGCACAGAGAAAAGTATTCCGCTGCCGCCTGTGGGAAAAGTGCACTGCACTATTGCAGAGGCTGTGGAGAGAGCCAGGACGTCCGGCTGCCGGATGCCGATCCGTGAGGCCGTGGGAGCAGTCAGCGGAGAATACCTCTGGGCCTATCCGCCGGGAGTCCCTATAGCGGCTCCGGGAGAGGAGATCACAGAGCAGCTGGTGGCCTATGTGTCGGCCTGCCTGCAGGCAGGTACGGCGCTGAAGCACTCCGGCAGCTATGCTCCGGAGGGGGAAGAAGACTGGATCCTGGTGCTGAAATAAGCATGAAAAAATCCGCTGCAAGGTCGGGAATATCCCGGGACATTGCAGCGGATTTTGCTTTTACAGCCAGTCCTCGCCGCCGTAAGGCACTTCATCCTCTTCCATGCCTTCCTGGAGGATGCGGACACAGCGCTCCATGGACTCCTCAAACTCTTCCTCGTCATTATTGCGGAAAATGATCAGGTCGTCCTTGACATTGGACTGATGCAGATGAGTGGGAACCTCAAAATTGCAGCCGGCGATGTATTCATCCCAGTGGGCGAGCTTCCAGGTATCTCTGTCAGAGTTGCGCTGGATCATGCGCTGGTGTACCACTTCAGGGGAAGTTTCTACCCAGACGACAGCCAGGGTGGCATTCTTTTCTGCCAGTTTGGCGCGCATGCCGTTGACGAAGTCCATGTCCCGGATCTCCTGGGTGAAGGGGGCGTTGATCAGCACGATATCGTCATACTCCAGGGCTTCCAGAGCCAGATCGATGACGCAGTCATATTCATAATCCCGGATATTGTCTTCGAAAAACTGGCTGCTGCGGTCGTAGGGCTGATCGGCTACCTTGAAGATCTGCTTGGAGAGCACGATCAAGGTGTCTTTGTCGAGATAGACGACATGACGAAGGCGCTTTGCCAGTGCCTTGGAAATGAAAGTCTTGCCGCAGGCCGGCGGGGATGTGACGAGAATCAGCTTTTTAACCATGGGAAACCTCCTGAACGTTAGTCTCTGTATACGAAGAGGGCACGCTCCTGTATCTTCCGTGACTGATACAATCCGAAGAAAGAGATCGAAGAAACGAAAGAAGCAAAATAAACAAAATGAACAAAGGTATGCATGGAGCCGTGTACTCTTCGATGATGCGGACGGCAGATCATATGTTTTTGCAGCCTTTTCCGGCGGAGAGTCTGTCGTCTTATAATCCTGAAATGTCATTGTAATCAAGGAAATCGGTTTCCGCAATGGATAAATCGCACAGAAATTTCTGAAAAAAAAGCCTGTTTGTCTACCTGCTGCAGAGGAAAACCGGTGGATGACAGCCTTTCATTGCGAATAAGCCGGAAAAATGCTAAAGTAGACGTGCATATTGCCTGAAAATGATAGGGCAGAAAATATCATAAATGCGTGGCAAAAGAAAATGCCGGACAGCATTTCTTTTGGAGAATGCATCTATGCAGAATTCTCCTCACGCAGCCGCTGAAAAATGGCGGCACAGAAAGGATTTGATTTGAAAGACAAAGCACTGGAAAAGGCGGATCTTCGCCGCAGGAGATGTTTTTATATACTGGCAGTCATTACTTTTCTGATGATCCTGCTCTTTAATTTTCTGACACCCATGCTCACAGACGATTACAGCTACGGCACCCAGGTGCGGCAGGCAAAGTCTCTGTGGGATCTGGTGCTGCAGGAGCGGCATCAGTACATGACCTGGAACGGACGCTCCGTGGTGCATTTTCTGCTGCGCTGCTTTCTGTGTCTGCCGGTGCCGGTATTCAAGGTGGCCAACAGCCTGATGTTTGTCCTGCTGTCCTGGCTGATCTATGACAATATCCCGGGGCACAGAGCCTATGACTGCTTTGTATGGATGTTCGTGCAGGCCGGTCTGTGGTTTTACGCTGTGGATTTTTCCCAGACCATCCTGTGGGAGACCGGGGCGTGCAATTATCTGTGGGGCACCTGCATCATCCTGCTCTTTATGACGCTGCTGCGCCGTCACTATGAAAATAAGCTGGGAGCAGCATCTGTCTGGGATGTTCTTCTGGTGGCGCCGGAAAAGAAGACAGAATACAAAAACAGCAAAAGTAAATCCGGTTCCGGAAACAGTGCTTTTGCACAGCAGGCAAAGAAGGAGAAGGCGCGGACATCCTGGCTGCCCGTGGCAGGCTTTTTCCTACTGGGCGTGGCAGCGGGCTGGTGCAATGAGAATACCTCCGGCGGTGCATTTTTATTTGTGCTGTTTTTACTGATGATCGCGAAGATAAAGAAGGGCATACTGCTGCCGGCGGGCGTGTCCGCAGCGGCAGGCAATCTCCTGGGACTTCTGATCATGGTGACGGCACCGGGCAATGCCATCCGGGCCTCCTTTGCCGAGGAAAATCACAGCGGTCTGGTGGGCATGATCGCCAGGGCGCAGAAGCTCACATTGAATATCCAGTCGAATTTTCAGGTGCTGCTCTGTGTGCTGATCGTGACGCTGGTGATCGGCGTCATGCAGAAAAGAGGACAGGGAAAGAACGGCCGGACCATCTTAGGAGAGATGGCCGGACAGCTTCTGTTTACCTTCCTGTTTCTGGCGACTTCCTATGCGCTGGTGATGACGGCGGAGACACAGGCGAGAGCCTTTTTCGGCGCCGGTATTTTTCTGCTGATCGCATGCTTACAGGGCATTGTGAATATCTGCCAGGCGGAGAAAAGCCTTGGCAGGGCCGAGTCCATCTGGGTGCGCAGCGCCTCCTGGAGCATCCTTCTGATCCTGATGCTGCAGCTGGTATTTACATTCTTAAAGGACGGCACGAATCTGGGACGTATCTACAGGGAGTGCGCAGAGCGCCAGGCCTGCGTGGAGGAGGCTGCTGCCCAGGGAAAGCAGGAGGTAACGGTAGCCAAACTGCGGCCGGAATTTGAGACCCGGTTCAGCGATGCCTATAACAGCGATCTGCAGGAAGATCCCGGCTACTGGACCAATGTGGCTTATGAGGGATATTTCGGCGTGGAGAGCATCAGCGCAGTGCCCAGAGAAGAGTGGGATGCTTTGCAAAGCGGAGACGATGCACAGAAAACGGATGCATCGGCAGACAGTCAGCAGACAGAAGCGCAGCAGTAAAAAGCGGACAGTAAAGCTGCAGAGCGGCGCCGATAAGACACAATATAAAAGATGATGCGTATACAAAGGGAGAGCAGGAGTGCGCGAATTTACGCCTGACAAAATCATAATCGGAGCGGGGCTCTATGGCCTGTATGCTGCGAAATTCTGTGCCGACAGGGGACAGAACGTAGTGGTGCTGGAATGGGATGCGGCGCCCTTTGGCAGGGCTACCTATATCAACCAGGCCCGGGTGCACATGGGATACCACTATCCCCGGAGCCTGACCACGGCGATGAAGTCCGCCGGGTATTTTCGCCGTTTCTGTGAGGATTTCGATTTCTGTATCGAGAAGTCCTTCCAGCAGATCTATGCCACCAGCCGGAATTTTTCATGGACAGATGCGGCGCAGTTTGTATCCTTTTGCCGGGCGGCGGGGATACGTTGCGAGGAGATGGCAGCCCCGGCCTTCTTTCAGAAGGGCATGTGCGACGGCGCCTTCCTGACGCAGGAATATACCTATGATGCGGGCATGCTGCGGGACTATTTCCTGCAGAAACTGGCAGACCGCAAGGGCGTGCAGATCCTGTACGGAGCCAGGATCCGGGAGATCCAGTGTGCAGAGGACAGTTTTACAGTGATCTTGGAAGATGGGAAAAGCTTCCGGGCACCTTTTCTGCTGAACGCCACCTATGCCAGCACCAACCAGATCCTGCAGAGAGTGCAGGGGCTGACGGATGAGGAAAAGCGCCTCTTTGACATTAAGTACGAGCTCTGCGAGATCATACTGACAAAGCCGGGAGAGTTTCTTAAGAATATCGGACTGACGGTGATGGACGGTCCCTTCTTTTCCATCATGCCCTTTGGAAAGACAGGATATCACTCCCTGACAGCGGTGGCCTTTACCCCGCACATGACCAGCTATGAGGCGCTGCCCTCCTTCCCCTGCCAGGAAGGAACGGGCTGTTCCCCGGCGCAGCTGGAGAACTGCAGCAGCTGTCCGCACAGACCGGAGAGCGCATGGCCCTATATGGAGCATCTGGCCAGGAAATATATGAAGCCGGATCATACCTTTACCTATGAGAAATCGCTTTTTTCCATGAAGCCGATCCTGAAGGCTTCGGAGGTGGACGATTCCAGGCCCACGGCGATCCGTGTCAACCACGATCATCCCAGGATGGTCAGCGTGCTGTCGGGAAAGATCAATACGGTATATGATCTGGATGAGTATTTGAAATAATGGTATCTGTTTAGCACCCATCGAGGTTTCCTTCGGAAAACCTCGATATAGCTGGTGCTGAAAAGATACAGGTAATGAGGTAATTATGCCGAAAGAAAGTAAATTCGTATCTGCTGTCATGTATCTGCATAATGATGAGAGCCGGATAGAGGCTTTTCTGAAGATGATCACAGAGACCATGGGAGCGAATTTTGATAAATATGAGCTGATCTTTGTAAACGATGCCTCCACAGACGGGAGCCTTATGAAGATCCACGATTTCTTTGCCGGGGGCAGGTCAGGAGAAGGACAGATGGTCAGCATCGTGCAGATGAGCCATTTCCAGGGCCTGGAGGCGGCCATGAACGCCGGTCGAGATCTGTCTATCGGAGATTTCGTCTATGAGTTTGATGACATTCTGGTAGACTATGAGCCGGCGCTGCTGCGGCAGGTCTATGACCATATGCTGGAGGGGTACGATATCGTATCGGCCAGCAGTGACAGCAAGGTGCGTCTGTCCTCCCGGGTCTTTTACAGCGTCTACAACAGCGCCAGCCGGGGCAGCGCCAGGATCGGACCGGAGACCTTCCGGATCCTTTCCAGACGCGCCATCAACCGGGTAAAGAGCATTGGCCAGTATATCCCCTACCGGAAGGCAGTCTATATGAACTGCGGTCTGGAGGCGGACACCATCTCCTACCGGAGCATTGCCGGCGCCGGTACCCGCACCGTCCACTCCAACAGCGGGGAGCGCACTTCTCTGGCTCTGGATTCCTTTATCTATTTTACGAATGTATTAGAGAGAGTATCCCTGGCGGTGAGCCTGCTCTTTCTGGGGATTACCGTGGTCATGGGCGTCTATCTGATCGCGGAGTATTTCGGCAAGGTGCATCCGGTGGAAGGATGGCTCTCCACCATGGGATTTATGTCCCTTGGATTTATGGGCGTCTTCGTCCTTCTGACCATCGTGCTCAAATACCTGTCCGTGCTGCTGAATCTGATCTTCAAGCAGCAGCGGTATCTGATCGCAGGGGTGGAAAAGATCATCAATTAGAGCAGAGTAAACGCGGCAGCGGCCTATCTATCGGCAGAGACGCGCTGCTGCCGGAAAAGAGCATAAAGCGGAGCGCGTGGGGGACAGAGAATGCGCCCGGCAGCAGACGGGAAGCCGCCTGCGGAATGGAGATTGTATGACATTAAATATTCTTTTTCCGGTCCTGAATGAGCACCTTCGTCTTTGGAAGGGGATCACGGGGACCATCCGTTATATGGAGCATTACTGTGAAAAATACGAGGAAGTCTACTATGTATGCACCATCGTGGACAATGGTTCCGATGATGATACACCGCAGATCGCGCAGAAGCTGATGGAGGAATATCCGGACAAGGTGAGATATATCCGCATCGAGACCAGAGGCGTGGGCATTGCCTTCCGCACCGGTGTAGAGCAGAATGAGTACGACATTGTGGGCACCATGGACATTGACCTTTCCACGGAGATCAAAAACCTCGGCCGCACCCTGCAGCTCTTTAAGAAAAATCCTACGCTGGAGTATGTCAATGCCACCCGGTTTGCCAAGGGCTCGGAGACGGTGGGCAGAAAATGGTACCGCAAGGTTACCTCAGCCGGTCTGGTGACACTGCTGAAGCTGAATTTCGGCATGAAGGCTTCGGATGCCATCTGCGGTTTTACCTTTATGAAAAAGGACGTGGCAAAGGCACTGACCGCGGAGTGCAGCGACGATCCCGGATGGTTTTACATGATCGAGCTGCTGCTGCGGGCTGAGCGCAGAGGCGTGCATATCTATGATATGCCGGTTCGATTTGTAGAGGATTACAATACCACGGTGAATGTGGGAAAGACCGTGCGCAATTATATGCAGCAGATCCACGCCCTGAAAAAGCAGTTCGCTTTAGAGGACCGGGAGGAAAAAAGCCTGCAGGAAGAGCAGGAGATCCTGCAGCGCGAAGCCGAGCAGGAAGAGGCGCAGCAGGAGGAAACGGAAGAACAGAAGGAACAGGAGCAGCCGGAAGAAATGCTGCAGAGTGTCCCTGAAACCGAAGAGAAGGAACCGGCACAGAACGAGGCGGAAACCAAAGAAGAGAAGCAGGGAAAGGAAGAAAACGATGCTGAAGAGAATTGATCTGGCCAGGGATTTCCGGCGGCACAGAGAGGAATATCTGCAGGCCATCACCGCTGTCTGCGAGGAGACGGCATTTTCCGGCGGCAGCTATGCGGATCGTTTTGATGAGGAATTTGCACAGTATCTGGGCGTGAAGACGGCGACCGGCGTCAACAACGGCACCAGCGCCCTGCATCTGGCCATGCTGGCACTGGGTGTGGGAGAAGGGGATGAGGTGATCGTTCCCGCCAATACCTATATCGCCACAGCCTGGGGCGTCACCTATACCGGTGCCACACCGGTCTTTGCGGACTGCACACCGGATACCTGGGAGATCGATGCCGCCTCTGTGGAAAAGCTGATCACCCCGAGGACGAAGGGCATCATCGGCGTGCATCTCTACGGGCAGCCCTTTGATTACAGAGCCATCCGGGAAGTGGCGGACAGGCACGGCCTGTTCGTGGCAGAGGACTGCGCGCAGGCAGCGGGCGCCGAGTATGAAGGGAAAAAGGTCGGCGGTCTGGGAGAGATCGGGTGCTTCAGCTTCTACCCCGGCAAGAATCTCTATGCCTTTGGCGAAGGGGGAAGCATTACTTCCAATGACCCTTCCTATATCGACAAGGCCATCGTCTATAAGAACCAGGGCTGCCGGGTGCGGTATTACCACGAAGTAGTGGGATACAATATGCGCCTGGAGGGCATCCAGGGCGCAGTGCTTTCTGTGGGACTGCGGCATCTGGAGGAGTGGACGAAGCAGCGCATTGCCATCGGCAGACGTTATGATGCGGAGATCACGAATCCCTGCTTTGTCAAACAGAGACATCCGGCCAATACCAGACATGTCTATCACCTCTACGAGGTACAGGTGCCGGATCCGGAGGATTTTCTGGCCTACATGAAGGAAAACGGCATTGAGTGCAACCGGCATTATCCGGTGCCCTGCCATCTCCAGGAGGCCTATGCATCCTTGGGCTATCAGCCGGGAGACTGCCCGCATGCAGAGCAGCTGGCTGCACACTGCGCGACCCTGCCTCTTTTCCCGGAGATGACCGAGGATGAGGTGAGCCTGGTGATCGAAAGGTGCAATGCCTACGTTTCTGCGCGCATCGATTGACGGGACATGATGCGGTAAATCGAAATTATCCGGAAAGGCAATTTTCTATATGAATAAGCAAAAGATAAACGCAGGGGAGCGGGGCATGGAAAACCGAGGCCCCGGCAAAATGGCGGTCAGATGCAGGGAGCGGGAAGAAAAGCTGCGCCGCTTCTGGACGGTAAAGAAGGTCTCCATCCTGCTGACGATTCTGTATTTTGCCAGTCTGATCCCCATGCTGGTGATCGCGCAGTATAACTACGCGGGGGCCGATGATTATTCCATCGGTCAGACCTGCCATACCGCCTGGATCACCTCTCACAATGTATTTGCCGTGATCTGGCAGGCCGCTTTGATGGCCGCCCATGATTTCCTGTACTGGATGGGGTATTTTTCCGCGATCTTTATGATGTCCATTCATCCGGGGGTCTTCGGGGAACATGTCTATGCAGCCACCACCTGGATCATGGTGGGCATGCTGACCTTCTCCACCATCTATCTGCTCCGGGCGCTTTTCGTCAAGGCGCTGGGCATGTCCAGGGATCTGTGCCGCAGCGTGACCATGATCCTGCTGCTGATCACCGTGCAGTGCACTGTGGGCCGGAACGAGGCTTTTTACTGGTACTGCGGCGCCGTGAATTACATCTTCTTTTATGCGGTGGGACTGTTTTACTTAGGATGTCTGCTGTCTGCTGTCTATGACCAGAAGAGATGGAAACGGATCTACGATCTCTGCATGGCCTGCTTTCTGGGTATCTTCGTAGGCGGCGGCAACTATATGACAGCCCTGACAGTGGCGATCGTGCTGGTGGTGGCTCTTTTCCTTCTCTGGAAAAACGGCGCACTGGGCAGGCAGAAGATCCTGCTGGTGCCCATAGCCTTTTTCTTCTTCGGCTTTCTGGCCAGCTGCCTGGCGCCGGGAAACAGCTACCGGTCGGAGATCACCCAGGGAATGGGCGCCGTGAAGGCGATCCTGATCTCCCTGTATTATTTCTTTGATTACTGCGTCAGCGACTGGACGACCTGGGCCGTGGCGGCAGGCTTTCTGCTGATGGTGCCCTTTGTCTGGAAAATGGTGGGAGATACAGACTTTACCTTCCCCTGCCCCCTGCTGGCATTTCTCCTTGGCTACGGTCTGACCAGTGCCAATGTGACGCCGCCTCTTTTTGCCATCGGCAATATCGGCGCCGGCAGACTCCAGGCAATCTTCTTTATTCAGTATATTCTGCTGATGGGTCTGTGCCTGGTCTATGGCCTGGGGTGGCTGCGGAAGTATCTGGATGGAAGAAGAGCAGAGAGCAAAGGAAAAGAGACTGCAGGAGATTTACATTTTTCCGCACCGGCTTTTCGGGGGATTGTCCTCCTTAGCCTGTTCATCGTCTTTGCCTCGGCACTGTGCATACATGTGGATCCTTATTACTATACCAGCTCCAGTGCCATGACAGATCTGCTGAACGGCTCTGCGAAGGCCTACGGAGAGGCCTATGAGGAACGGACGAAGATCCTGTTGGATGATTCGGTGAAGGATGTGGTCTTTGAAAAGCTTCCCTCCGAGCCCCAGCTCCTGTTTTTCTCAGATCTGACAGACTCCATGGATTCATGGGAAAATAAGGCAGTGGCCAAATACTACGGAAAGAATTCTGTGGTGGTGAAGAAGTAAATAAATTTTAAGGAAATGCCTGATGGCATTCCCTTAAAATTCGAATGATGACGATAACGTCATCATTCGGTATCCTATCGGAGAATTCGCCTTCGCGAAATTCTCCTCAGGCTGCCGCTGTAAAACAGCGGCAGAGAGGGGTAAATTTTAAGGAAATGCCTGATGGCATTCCCTTAAAATTCGAATGATGACGATAACGTCATCATTCGGTATCCTATCGGAGAATTCGCCTTCGCGAAATTCTCCTCAGG
>CAVKQI010000077.1:0-1797 GCA_963658405.1 bacterium
TCATTATATTCTGACGCCGACACCCTTCTCCTTGAGATATTGCTTTACCTCGCCGATCTCCAGTTCCTTGTAATGGAACAGGGAAGCCGCCAGGGCTGCATCGGCGCAGCCTTCTGTCAGGGCTTCGTAAAAGTGTTCCTTATTGCCGGCGCCGCCGGAGGCGATCACGGGAATGCTCACTGCCTTCGCCACGGTGCTGGTCAGTTCCAGATCATAGCCACTCTTGGTGCCATCGCAGTCCATGCTGGTCAGAAGGATCTCTCCTGCGCCCAGGGACTGGGCTTTGATAGCCCACTCTATGGCATCGATCCCGGTATCGATCCGTCCGCCGCTGCGGTAGACGGTCCATCCGTCTGCCAGGCTGCCGTCCTCATTTCTCCGGCGTCTGGCGTCGATGGCCACCACCACGCACTGGCTGCCGAATTTCTCAGCGCCCTCCGCGATGAGCTCCGGTCGCAGGATCGCCGCAGAGTTTACGGCCGTCTTATCGGCGCCCTCCCGCAGGATGCCCCGCATGTCTTCTACGGTGCGGATACCGCCGCCCACGGTAAAGGGGATAAAGACCCGCTCCGCTACCCGTCTGACCATTTCCGTCACGGTCTTTCGGGCATCGCTGGTAGCGGTGATATCCAGAAATACCAGTTCGTCGGCGCCGGCCCGGGAATAGGCCTCGCCGATTTCCACCGGATCACCTGCGTCTTTGAGCTGTACGAAATTTACGCCTTTGACTACCCGACCGTCCTTGACGTCCAGGCAGGGTATGATTCTTTTTGTCAGCATGAGCTGCTCCTTTTTCTGTGCATTTTCTTTTCCATATCTGCTGTATTGCTGATGCCTTACGGCTTGCCGGCAGAACGTTATCGCTATACTGCGAGGAAATTCCTTAATATCTGCATGCCCACCTCTGCGCTCTTCTCCGGATGGAACTGGCAGGCGAAGAGGTTATTCTTTTCCACGGAAGCCTGTACGGTGACACCATAGGGCGTCGTGGCAGTGACGATGGAATCATCCGATGCCTGCAGGTAATAGGAGTGAACGAAGTAGACGTAGGAGCCCTCCGGCACGTCCTTAAAAAGTCTGCCCTCTCTGGGATAGGTCAGGCAGTTCCAGCCGATCTGGGGGATCTTCAGATTTTCTTTTGTCACGGGATCCTGCGCCGGCGGTATCCGCAGGATCTTGCCGGGCAGAAGGCCGAGGCCCTTTACACCGGGGCTCTCCTCGCTTTCGTCAAAGAGGAGCTGGAGACCTAGGCAGATGCCCAGGAAGGGGATATTCTTATCTACAGCCTCTCTGATCACCGGGATCAGGCCGTAGCTTTCCAGCTTTCCCATGGCATCGCCGAAGGCGCCTACCCCCGGTAGGATGATATGGTCCGCCTTCAGTATCTCGGAAGGATCTCTGGTGGTGACTGCCTCACAGCCTAGCTTCTTCAAGGCATTTTCCACGCTCTTTATGTTGCCGGCATCATAATCGATTATTGCTGTCATTCTGGTCATCTGCCCTTTCTTCAATCTCACCGGGTGCCTTACTCTGGGTATCTAAGTCAAACCAGAACTCCACACCGTTATCATAATTCTTCACACCGTAGTCCTGATGCAGGGCCTCCATGATGGCTCTGACGATGGACAGGCCTATGCCGGATCCGCCGTATTCTCTGGTCCTTGCCTTGTCCACCTTGTAGAATTTCTCCCACAGATGCGGCAGGCTCTCCTCGGGAATCGGCTTTCCGGTGTTGAATACGCTGATACGTACACAATTTTCCATCTGCCGGAAACGGATGTCAACTACTTTATCACC
>CAVKQI010000077.1:2071-12114 GCA_963658405.1 bacterium
CTGCAGTAAAAATCCCGGCTCTCCGCATCGTCGTTGATGCAGTCCTGCAACCCTTCCGCATACCCCTGGATCAAGGCGATGGGCGTCTTTAGCTCATGGGATACGTTGGAGAGGAATTCCTTGCGCATCTCATCGGTCTTCTCCTTAGTCTCGATGTCTCTTCGCAGTTCATTGTTGGCTGTCTTTAATTCAGAAATGGTCTGCTCGAGCACCTCGGAGAGTTCGTTGATATTCTCTCCCAGCAGGGCCAGCTCGTTGCTGCCCTTGCCCGTATACTTGGCGTCAAAATCCAGATCCTTCATGCGGTTGGAGATCTCCGTCATCTGCCGGATCGGCCTGGTCATGCGTCTGGCGATGATGGTGGCCGCGATGACGCCCACCAGCGCCGCACAGAGTCCTGCATAGAGCAGGAAGCGGTTGGCCAACTGCACGCTGTTGTGAATACTCTCCATGGGCGCCCGGATCAGAAACAGATTGCCGTTGGACAGAAAGCCCCACATTTCCATGTAGTCTGTAGAGGTTCTGGCCTCATGAACGATCTGCATGCGGTAATGGTCTGTCTCCCGCAGCTGCTGCACCAGGGTATATGCATTCTGCCGGCCCGGGCCGCTCCTCTTTTCTTCCTCTGTTTCATTTTCTTCGTCCGCCGCTTCTGTGCTGTCTTCGGCACTTTCCGCACTCTCCTCTTCGGTGCGGCTCTCTCCCGTCTGCGTTTCTTCCTCATCTCCCTGGGGATTCGGGGTCATACCGAACAGATTCTGCCACATCCGCATGTTCATGGACTCCGGATCGGAGGCATAGCACTTCAATGTCTGGGAGTCCGCATCCATCACGATGATGCCGATATTATAGCCGTTGGTCAGACGCACCAGCTCGACATCGAATTCATCGGAAGTAATGGCATCCTCGTCAGCCGCTTCATCCAGAGCCGCATAGGCGCTCAGCAGGATGTGCTGCTTCTGCATCTTGTAGTAGGGCTCCAGAAAGAGGGAATTCAGAATAAAACACAGCAGGATCGCTCCGAAAACGATCAGAAAGATCACCGATGCGAATTCAAAGCTGATTGTCTGGTGAAATTTTCTGGGTTTCTGCCCTTGCCGTTCTCTGCGATTCATCTTTTTACCTTTCTGTGCAGCGGCATCCTGAGGAGAATTTCGCGAAGGCGAATTCTCCGATAGGATCCCCAAGGGGGCCCGTATGACACCCTTGGAGTTTTAATGAAAAGCCATCAGGCTTTTTGTTAAAACCGATAGGATTCCCAAGGATGCCGCTTGTGGCATCCTTGGAGTTTAAAAGAAATGCCATCGGGCATTTCTTTTAAACTTTTCCTTTTTATGCCGCTGTTACTGTACTATACTAAAGCACAACAACAAATATTTCCATCTTTTTCACACGAAAGTCACATACTTCGGTTATAGTACAGACAGGATAATGTTTGAGAAAGTGAGGTTTTTTTCATGGAGCAGCTGAAAATACTGGTAGTTGATGATGAGAGCAGGATGCGCAAGCTGGTGCGCGACTTTCTGGTAAAGAGCAATTTCCAGGTCGTGGAGGCTGCCAACGGCGCAGAGGCCCTGGACATCTTCTTTGCGCAGAAGGATATCGCGCTGATCATTCTGGATGTCATGATGCCGGAAATGGACGGATGGCAGGTATGCAAAGAAGTACGTAACTATTCCAAAGTGCCGATCATCATGCTCACGGCCAAGTCCGACGAGCGGGATGAACTGCAGGGATTTGATCTGGGCGTGGATGAATACGTGACCAAGCCCTTCTCCCCTAAGACACTGGTGGCCAGAGTGGAGGCGATTCTTCGCCGCACCGGTCAGAGCAGTGACAATAAGTGTCTGGAATACAAGGGCATCGTCATTGACGAGACAGCCCATTCCGTCACCGTGGACGGCAAGCCCATTGAGCTGAGCTTTAAGGAATTCGAGCTTCTGACATACTTTATGCAGAACAAGGGGATTGCCCTCTCCCGTGAAAAGATCCTGAACAGTGTCTGGAATTATGACTACTTTGGTGATGCCCGCACCATCGACACCCACGTAAAGAAGCTTCGCAGCAAGCTGGGAGAGAAAGGTGATCTGATCATCACCATCTGGGGCATCGGATATAAATTTGAATAGCAGGATAACTTCTCCCGCTGTTTCTGCCGGACAGCAGCATTAAACTACAGGAAGTACACCTATATCGTGCATGTTTCCTGCGTTATCGTGGCATTCATCTTATACGTGCATACATGATACTGCTTTCATGCATACATAGTACTGCTTTTATTACCTACATAATATTTTAAAAAGAAGAACCGAGGGTTCGCACGAACCCTCGGTTCTTCTTTTTTTGTATCTTTTTTCCAGTCCCGGCATCGGTCCGAATCCTCTCTTTCGAGCATTTCCAAACCGACACCGCATTCACCGGAAACTTATGCGGGATAGCTTGCGTTCTTGGTATCAGCCTTGGTCAGGTCTACTTTTTCCTGCTGTGCCAGACGATACTTGAAGAACTCTACAGCGACCTGCGGGAACAGTGCATAGGAAAGCACGTCCTCATCCTGCTGCTTCCACTGCTTCATCTCGGACTCGATCTTGTCAAGCTCGTTGGGGATGTTGTCAGCAGGACGGCAGGTGATCACTTCTCTGTCGCCGATAACCTTCTTCTGTACTTCCGGATTGAAGGGTTTAATGGTCTTGCCGTACTTGCCGGAGAGCAGATCCTTGGTCTGGTCGGTAGCCATCTTATAGCGCTCGCCCATCAGTACGTTCATGACAGCCTGGGTACCCACGATCTGAGAAGACGGGGTAACCAGCGGGGGCTCACCGAAGTCCTTACGAACTCTCGGGATCTCCTCGAGCACGTCGTTGTACTTATCGCTTGCATTCTGCTCCTTCAGCTGGCTCACCATGTTGGAAAGCATGCCGCCGGGTACCTGATACATCAGAGTCTTGATGTTTACGCCCAGGACCTTGGGGTCGAGCAGACCGGTCTTTAAGCACTCTTCTCTGTAAGGACGGAAGTAATCTGCGATCTCAGCCAGCAGCTTCTGATCCAGACCGCTGTCGTAAGGAGTGCCGCGGAAAGTCTCTACCATAACCTCGGTAGCAGGCTGGGAAGTACCCAGTGCGAAGGGGCTGATAGCGCAGTCGATGATGTCTACGCCGGCCTCTACTGCCTTTAAGTAGGTCATGCTTGCCACACCGGAGGTGTAGTGGGTGTGCAGGTCGATCGGCAGGCTGGTAGCGGACTTCATAGCACGGATCAGCTTGTCAGCCTCATAGGGAACCAGCAGACCTGCCATATCCTTGATGCAGATGGAATCTGCACCCATGCTCTCGATCTCTTTGCAGATGTTCATCCAGTAATCCATGGTATAAGCATCGCCCAGCGTATAGCTGAGGGCTACCTGTGCATGGCCGCCTTCCTTCTTGCAGGCCTTGACAGCGCACTCTAAGTTGCGCAGGTCATTGAGGCAGTCAAAGATACGCATGATGTCGATACCGTTGGCAATGGACTTCTGTACGAAGTACTCTACCACGTCATCTGCATAGTGACGATAGCCGAGAATATTCTGGCCGCGGAAAAGCATCTGCAGCTTGGTATTCTTAAAGCCGGCTCTTAACTTGCGAAGTCTCTCCCACGGATCTTCCTTCAGGAAACGAAGGCTGGCATCAAAGGTAGCACCGCCCCAGCACTCTACTGCGGCATATCCTACCTTGTCCATGGTGTCGATAATGGGGAGCATCTCTTCGGTAGGCATTCTGGTGGCGATCAGGGACTGATGTGCGTCACGCAGAACGGTCTCCATAATTTTAATAGGCTTTTTCACCTGTTCTTCAGACATGGATTATAACTCCTTCCTGTTTATTGTAATTTAGATTCCGAACACTGCCATGAACACACCGGCCACGACAGCGGTACCGATAACGCCGGCCACGTTGGGTCCCATAGCGTGCATCAGCAGGAAGTTCGTAGGATCTTCCTCTGCGCCTACCTTCTGGGATACACGGGCTGCCATAGGTACAGCGGATACGCCGGCAGAACCGATCAGCGGGTTGATCTTGCCGCCGGAGAAGAAATTCATGAACTTGCCGAATACAACGCCGGCTGCGGTACCGAATGCAAAAGCGATGAGGCCCAGAGCCACGATCTTTAAGGTATCTGCATTCAGGAATGCCTCTGCACTAGTCTTTGCACCTACGGAAGTACCCAGCAGGATAACGACGATGTACATAAGAGCATTGGATGCTGTGTCAGTCAGCTGTCTGACCACACCGCTCTCACGGAACAGGTTGCCGAGCATCAGCATACCGATCAGAGGTGCCGTGGTGGGAAGCAGCATACAAACGACAACGGTTACAACGATAGGGAACAGGATCTTCTCTAACTTGGATACGGGACGAAGCTGCTCCATCTTGATCTGGCGTTCCTTCTTGGTGGTCAGAGCTCTCATGATCGGGGGCTGAATGATCGGCACCAGAGACATGTAGGAGTACGCTGCCACGGCGATGGGGCCAAGCAGATCTGTCTGTCCTAACTTGGAAGCCAGGAAAATGGAAGTAGGGCCGTCAGCACCGCCGATGATAGCGATGGAAGCGGCTGCCTTTCCGTTGAAGCCAAGAGCGATAGCACCGAAGTATGCGGCGAAAATACCGAACTGCGCTGCTGCGCCCAGCAGGAAACTCTTCGGGTTTGCGATCAGGGGACCGAAGTCTGTCATCGCACCCACGCCCATGAAGATCAGGGACGGGAGAATAGCCCACTCATCGAGCAGGTAGAAGTAGTACAGCAAACCGCCTGTACCATTGGATGAATCCTCAATGCTCAGCATGATATCCGGATAGATATTTACAAGGAGCATACCGAATGCGATCGGTACCAGCAAAAGGGGCTCAAATCCCTTGGCGATAGCCAGGTACAGGAAAATGAAAGCCACAAGGATCATCAGGTAATTTCCCCAGGTAAGGTTCAGGAAAGCGGTCTGGTGCACCAGGTTATTTAATGTATCTGCAATATATGCCATAACTTTTAGACCTCCTGGTTTGGTGACTGCAATTAGTTAAGGGTTGCCAGTACGGCACCTGCCTCAACGGAATCACCAACCGCACAGTTGATGCTTGCTACCACGCCGTCCTGGGGAGCAACCATCGGGATCTCCATCTTCATAGCTTCTACGATGACAACGGCATCACCCTTCTTTACGGAAGTGCCTACTGCTGCCTCGATCTTGAATACCTTGCCTGCTGCGCCGGCCTCAACCTTGATGCCGCCTGCTGCGCCGGCGGGAGCTGCTGCCGGTGCAGGTGCTGCTGCGGGAGCTGCAGCTGCGGGAGCGGGTGCTGCCACGGGAGCTGCTGCCACGGGAGCCGGTGCTGCTGCGCCGGTCTCTTCTACGGATACGCTGTATGCAACGCCATTCACGGTAATGGTATAGTTCTTCATGATAATTCCTCCTGATTAAATGGATTCTATGATACTTTGTATTCTTATTATCTCCAGTTCTTTCTGGAAACTTTGCGAATCGAACGAACCACAAAACCGTCCGTCGTTGTGCGGCCCTCTGCCGCTGCCACTGCTGCTGCGATCACTGCCACCAGCTGGCTGTCATTCATGGGATCTGCTGCGGGAGCCGGTGCGGCCGGTGCAGGTGCTGCTGCCGCTGCCGGAGCTGCCGGTGCGGGCGCAGCCTTCTTTGCTGCTGCAGCCTTCTTTTCTTCGTTTGCCTTCTGTGCCTTGCCGATCAGCGGGAACAGACCGATGATAAAGCTGATCAGGATCAGGATCACGAAGGTGGTGCCCATGCCGAGCACGGTATTAAGGCCTGCCTGTGCCATCAGCTCACCCATGGAGTACTTGACATTGGTGTTGATAGCGGTGAGTGCGCCGGTGCTGTCCGTGGTGATCAGGATGGTGGCATCATGATCGGTACCCTCTGCCAGCAGATTGATGGTGATGCCGTCTTCGGTCACTTCTGCAGTTGCCTGCTTGTAAGTGCCTGTAAAGGATCCAACATCCTCCAGGGCGGACTCCATACCATCGAAAGCAGCTGTCAGTACATCATTGCTGGCATACTGATCCACCTGATCGTTGGTGATAATGGTCACCATCTGGGCTACCATGTTCTCACCGTTGGAGATAGCCTCCTCTTCGGTCATCAGTCCGCTCTCAGTGGTATCACTTGCTGCCGAAGAGCCGCAGGCTGTCAGGCCAAAGACACAGGTGATCACTGCTAATACTGTTAACCATTTTTTCATGTTGTGTCTCCTTTATACGGTTCCGTGTTTCTTAGAAGGACGCACCTCTCTCTTGGTATAAAGCATTTCCAGTGCACCGATCAGATATTTGCGCAGGTCAGCTGCCTCTACGATCTGATCTACATAGCCTCTTGCTGCTGCGCTCTTAATGCTGTTCTGCAGCTCATCATACTGCTTTGCGCACTCTGCGATCTCTTCTGCACTCTTGTCAGCGCAGATCACCTTTGCTGCCAGGGAAGCGTCCATGGTGCCGATCTTGGCATCGGAAAGAGCCAGTACCAGATCTGCGCCGGTTGCCTTTGCGTTCATAACGGTGTAAGCAGTGCCGAAAGCCTTGCCGGTCAGGACGCATACCTTAGCCACATCTGCACCTGCAAATGCATAGGTAAGCTTTGCTGCTGCATCGGCGATCTTTCTCTCCTCGCACTCGGTAGCTGCAAAACCGGTGGCACTGACGAAGGAAACAACGGGGATCTCGAATGCATCGCAGAACTTCACGAACTCTGCTGCCTTGTAGCAGCCGCCGGTGGTCAGTGCTGCATCAAAGGTCTCTGCTGCCTGGCCCTGTGCATCGTAGGAAGCGGTGCGGTTAGCCACAACGCCTACGGTAGCGCCGTTTAACTTGATAAAGCCGGTAGCCATCTCCTTTGCATAGCCTCTCTTGGTCTCGAAGAAGATGCCGCCGTCTGCCACTTCTGCCAGAACTGCTGCAGGATCTGCGATATTGGCTGCTGCATTGGCACATACGCGGTTTAAGTCGTCCTGGCACTCGGTATATGCCTCATCCTCGTTGTTGGAAGGAAGCATGGAAACCAGCGCACGGATCTGACCGAGAACCTCTGCCTCAGATGCCACTGCATCTACACTGCCTGCTGCAGCCTTGGCTGCTGCGCTTGCGGTGTCGTTCTTTTCCTCGGTATTGCCTGCCAGTGCATTGGGGGCATTGACGAAAAGCTTTGCATCCTCTGCCATGAATGCGAAATCGCTCATAGCCGGAAGCAGTGCAAGGCCACCGCCGCAATTGCCGAATACTGCGGTGATCTGCGGAATCACGCCGGATGCCTTAGCCTGTGCTGCATAAATGCTGCCGAAGGCATTGAGGGCATCGGAAGCCTCCTGGAGACGAAGTCCTGCGGAGTCCAGCAGACCGATCACAGGAGCGCCTGTCTTTACAGCCAGCTCATAAAGGGATGCGATCTTCTTTGCATGCATCTCGCCTACGGAGCCGCCTAATACGGAAGCATCCTGGCTGTATACATACACCAGATTTCCATCGATCACACCGTAACCGGTGATGACGCCGTCAGAAGGGGTTTGTTCCGGTTTCATGTTAAAGTCGGTTGCTCTCGCAGTAACGAGCGCGCCGATTTCAACGAAACTGTTTTCGTCGAGCAAAGCGTTGATTCTTTGTCTCGCTTTTGTAGAACTGCTCATTTTTTTGACCTCCATCTTTTAAATGTACTAATTATATAACGGAACCGCGCTGTCAAAGCCGCGCAGATTCCGAAATTAGCGCTAGTTAGAAGTATAACATAATTCAGTCAAAATCAATAGTTTTATATTTTTTTTAAAATGTTCTTTTTTGCAGACAGCTTCTGTACAGGCATGCCGATACCGGCCGCCGGCAGGACCGTGTCCATCCTATGATCGTCTTTGACCTCTTCTGTCTATCCTATCACACCTGGAGTCTTGTTTCCACTTCTTTCTCGGCTTCTTCCTTAAATTCCTCCACCTGTACGGCTGACAGGGAGGGGAGCTCTTCCAGAGAGCCCACGCCGAAGGAACGAAGGAACTGCTCTGTGGTACCGAAAAGCAGGGGTCTGCCCGGGGCATCCTTTCTGCCCAGCTCCTGGATCAGATCATAGGAAAGCAGTTTATTGACCGCAAAATCGCTGTTGACGCCCCGGATCGTCTCGATCTCCAGCCTCGTGATGGGCTGTTTGTAGGCGACGATGGAGAGGGTCTCCAGCACCGCATCGGAAAGCGTCAGCTTCTTGGGCGCACTGGCAATGGTGATCAGCTGGTCATAGTAGGCCGGCTTGGTGGTGAGCTGCACGGACTTATCAAGGCGCACCAGCTGCAGGCCGCTGCGGGGGCTCTCATATCTCTTTTCCAGAACTTTCAGAGCTTTTTTGACGGCGCTCTCTGACATATCCAGTGCCTTGCACAGGGCGGAGATCTCCACAGAATTCCCCATGGCGAAGAGTATCGCTTCCGCAGCTGCCGCAGCGGTCTCTTCCGTCAGTTTTTCCGTTTTTTTCTCAATCTGCAGCGGATCAGACTCCTGCTGTCCGTTCTGTTTCGGCATCTGTTTTTCTTCCTGCATCTGCTTCTGTCCCTGCATCACTTCTCATCTCCCCGGCCGATTCATCTACCGCGGACATAGGTGTGCCTTTCTTTTTTTCTATGGTGATCTCTCCGAATGTCTCGCTCTGATAAAGACTGATCTCTCCCATCTTCATCAGCTCCAGCACCACCAGGAAGGTGACGATCACTTCTTCCTTGCTGTGCTGTCTCTCCAAAAGGGAACGGAAATCCAGTTGTCCGTGGGTCTGCACCAGTGCCCGGACATAGAGCATCTTGGCATCCATGTCCACCTCGTCCTTTTCGATGGTGCCGAAGGTGCTGCGCACCGGATCCACCTTGTCCTTCTGTCTCTTCAGGATCTGCTGGAAAATATCATTTAAGGTCTCCAGGGTGTTGCGGCCGATCAGCTTTTCATAGTCCAGCGGCGGCTCGTACTTTTCCACTTCCTCGGGCAGGTTCTTTTGTCTGTAAAAATGGACGGCGGCATCCTGCTCTCTGTCCCTTAATTCAAAGGACATGTATTTATACATCTTATATTCCAGCAGCTTTTCCACCAGTTCTGCTCTCGGATCCTCTTCCTCACCCTCTTCGTTCACTTCCTTTGGAAGGAGCATGCGGCTCTTGATATCGAGAAGAGTGGCCGCCATGACGAGGAACTCGCTCATGACATTCATATCCTCATGGCCCATCTGACGGATGTATTCCATATACTGCTCGGTGATCTCCACGATAGGAATGTCGTATATATCGATCTTATTGATATCGATCAGATGCAGCAGCAGATCGAGCGGTCCCTCAAAGACCTGCAGCTTCACAGGAATAGCCATAGTCACCTCTTTATGGTCTTTATTGCAGCTCTATCACAGAAAGCTCTGCCGGATTAAAGACGCGCACCGGCAGGGTATGCATGCCGAGGCCGCAGCTGAGTATCATCACACAAGGCGAACCGTCCTTTTTCGGAAGGGTATATCGTCCGCCGCTGTATCGGGGAAAAAGCGTGATATAGGGGGAAATGACCCCGCCTAACAGGGGCAGTCTGGCAATGCCGCCGTGCACATGGCCGCAAAGCACCAGGTCCGCGCCCCAGGCCGCGTAGCTCTCAAAATATCTGGGATTATGCGTGATCAGAATGGTAAATGCATCCGGATCCGGTTTGCCGATATGCCGCTCTATTTCCTCCACCGTCAAAGTCTCTTTGTGAAATTTCCGATAAAAGGGATAGTCCAGTTCCAGGCCATAGAACCTGATCGAGCTTTTGCTCACTTCCTGTCCGTCAGAAGTCTTCTGTCCGTGCAGCGCATCCCGAAGTGCATCTCGACTTTCAGCAGCAGTCTGCCTCTGTGCAGAAGCGGTCTCCGGATAATTGAACTCATTTTTCTTCTCTACTTCATCCCGAACTTCTGTGGAATTTCTCGGCCAGACAGCGGAACTATTGTGAAGGCAGATCACCCCCAGCTGCTCTATAGCCCCCATCAGCTGCTCATA
>CAVKQI010000078.1:0-11951 GCA_963658405.1 bacterium
CTACTCCCCATTCCGCAGGCGGCTCTCTGTTTGCCTGCCCTGCTTCTTTTTCTGTTTTCGTACTTTTTTGCGTACAATTGGTTTATTTTAGCATAGAGACAGCATGCAGCGCAAATCCTAAACCATATGCGGCAGAGCAGCGGATTCCATGCGCCGGATCCACTCACGGCAGGACACAGGATTCCACACAGCCGCCGACCTGCCGCACGGATGCATGAATCATGAATAAGGTTACATTTTGTCCGCAGCTGCAAAAAAGGCCGGCTGCTCCTACTTAGAGCAGTCGGCCTTCTGGCTGTTTTTCTGTTGTACAACGGCATCCGGAATCCTGTCTACAGCTGGCTTCCATTCCCGCATGGCAAAGGGAACGCTGTGCCTGTGCAGGCTCTCTAGCTGACCTTCTTTGCCGTCGTCATCTTCTTATTGTAGTAGAGGAAGAATCCCACATTCAGCACAATGCCCACGCAGGTGGAGATCGGGGCTGCCAGACCGATCTTGGTCAGGCTGGCATTGGCCTCGCTGCTGAAGATATAGGCCAGAGGGAGACGTACCAGCAGGGTCTGCACCAGTCCCTGGATCATCACCCATACTGTCTGGTCGCTGCCGTTAAAGAAGCCCACCATACTGAACAGCACCGCCGTGACGATCGCCTCCGGCGCAAAGCCCTTCAGGTAAGCAAAGGCATTCTGCACCACCGGTGCATCTGTGGTGAAGATACCGGAGAGCAGATCGCCCTTTAACATCACCAGTGCGAAGACAAAGCAGCCGATGAGCAGACCCACACCGATGCCGGTGAACATGGACTTTTGGGCGCGCTTGTAATCTCCCGCTCCCACATTCTGGGAAACAAAGGAAGCCATGGACTGCATCAGAGAGCTGGGGATCAGCATGGCGAAATTGACGATCTTGCAGGCCACGCCGTAGCCGGAGGAAGCCTCCAGACCCAGACGATTGATGAAAGCGCACAGCGCCAGGAAAGAGACCTGGGTCAGGAATTCCTGCAGCGCCAGGGGCAGACCGATGGCCAGGAACCGTTTGCACTGTTCATTCAGACGAATATCCGATCTGCGGATCTTAAAGGGCAGATCCTTCTTCAGCAGCATCCATACCGCACAGACTACGCTGACTGCCTGGGCAAATACCGTGGCAAAAGCGGCACCGGCGGCATCCATATGGAAACCGGCCACCAGCAGCAGATCGCCGAAGATATTGCAGATGCAGGCGATCAGCACGAAGATCAGAGGCGACTTGCTGTCTCCTAAACCGCGGAAGATCGCGGAGAGCAGATTATAGGCTACGATAAAGAAAATACCGCCGCCACAGATGCGCACATAACTGGCCGTCTGCGTCACCGCCTCCTCCGGCGCCTGCATGATCACCGAGATCTGTCTGGCAAAACCCACCATCAGAAAGAACAGGATCAACGAGAGGATCAGAAAGACCACCGCGGAGCCGCCGATGACAGCGCCGATGCGCTCCGGCTTTTTCTCTCCCAGATACCGGGCGATCAGCACCGTGACGCCCATGGCCAGCTGCGTCACCACAAAGGTGACCAGATTCATCACCTGACTGCCCGTGGATACTGCGGACAGACCGGAGGTGGTACCAAATCTTCCCACCACCAGCAGGTCCACTGCGCCGTAAGCGGCCTGCAAAGCCAACGCTCCCAGAATCGGGAACATAAACAGAACCAGTTTCTGCAGAATACTGCCTTTTGTAAAATCTCCTTTTTCAGCCGAAGTCATGTTAATTCCTGCTCCTTTCCGACATGATCTGATGCATTCTGGCGATGGTGCGGATCGTGCACCTTGCATCCTCCTCTGTGATGTCCTCCATGCGAAGACACAGCTCCTCAAACACCTTCGTGTTATAGATCTCTGACAGCGCCCTGCCCTCTTTCGTGATGCCCAGATAAGTGATGCGCCCGTCCTCCGGGGAGACAGACTTCGTCAGATAACCCTTGGCCTCCATCTCCTTGATAGTCCGGGTAACACCGGGCCTGGGGACACCTAAGGCATCACTGATGTCCGATACCTTTACCTGCATGCCCTTTGCCATCATCTGCTCCATCACATCCAGATACTGGACATAGGAGGAGGCCACCCCCTCCGGCAGAGCCGGCAGCAGATCCCTGGTACGCTTCGCCATATAGCAGGCATCCATCATCTGTTTTAAAAGCTCTATGGTCACAATTGCCTCCGTATGCCGCCGAACTGCTGCGGCATTGCTCATTAGTTACCATTTGTAATTACCATTGATAATTATAAAAAACTGCACAGCTTTGTCAACAGTAAAATTAAAAATACCTGTCGGAGAATGATGGTTGCTGTCACAAACCAGCCGGGCGGGCAAGCGGGTGGCGGATGATGTCCGGCGCAGGGGCATGGCGACGCCTCGCTGCTACGCCAGCGTCTTTTTGCTGGCGTAGTATGGGCAGTGAGCCCCTGAGCCGAGAGGCGTCCCCAAGCGGACATCGCCGACAGGACCCGCTCGCCCGCCCGGCGTCCGGGTGTCCACAATCTCTGCACAAAAAAGCATCCACACGCCCTCCGAAGAGAGCATATGGATGCCGATTCTCCTGCAGCCATTCACTGCAGAAACGTCTGATAGTCCGCATAATTCTTTTCCAGCAGAGAAGGCGTATCCAGCTCGTAGGGACATTTCCGGGAACACTGCCTGCAGTGCAGACACAGCTTTACCTTTTCCATCTCTGCCTGCCAGTACTCTGAGAGCCATGCGGCGGAAGGCGCACGGCGCAGCATCAGACTCATGCGGGCACACTGGTTGATCTGAATGCCGGCGGGACAGGGCATGCAATAGCCGCAGCCCCTGCAGAATTCCCCGGAGAGCTGCTTCTTTTCCTCCTCGATGAAGGCCTGCAGCGCCGTTGTCATCTCCGGTGTATGGTCCATGTAGGAGAGCCACTCCTCCAGCTCTTCCTCCTTCTGGATGCCCCAGATAGGCAGCACATCGTCGAACTGGGTCATAAAGGCCATGGCGGCCTCGGACCGATTGATCAGGCCCCCGGCCAGTCCCTTCATGGCGATAAAGCCCACCTGATGCTCCGCACAGATCTTTTTCAGGTTCATCTCCAGATCCCCGGCCAGATAGGAAAAGGGAAACTGCATGGTCTCATAGAGATCGGAAGTCGCCACCTCACAGGCCACGCCGATCTTGTGGGCGGTGGCCCCTATGTGGCGGATCTTCCCCTGGGCTTTGGCCTCCAGCATGCACTCGTACATGCCGGTGCCGTCTCCCGGTTTCCAGCACTGTCCCATCTGGTGGAACTGATACAGGTCAATATACTCTGTCCGCAGATTCGCAAGGGAAGTCTCCAGATCCTTCCAGAAAGCCTCCGGTGTCTTTGCCGCCGTCTTGGTGGCGATATAGATCTGCTCTCTGGGGATATAGCCGTCCCCGAAGGCCAGACCCAGCTTTTCTTCGCTGTCCGAATAGGCTCTGGCGGTATCAAAGAAGCGCATGCCTCCTTCATAGGCGCGGCGCAGGATCTTTACGGAAGTCTCCTTGTCCCGCCGCTGCACGGGCAGGGCGCCGAATCCATTCTGCGGCACGGTAATGCCGGTTTTCCCCAATGTGATATTTTTCATACAGTACTTCACCTCTCTAAGCCGCCTCCGGCAGCGTTACACGGGACAATTCCCCGGGCGTATTTCCTGATACAATCCCCCGGGGAGCCAAAAACGGCATCCCCGGGGGATCACATCTTGTCCTTATATCCTAGTATACTGCTCTATTCCTGTATCCGGTGAAAAATATCTCAAATCTCTACTTCCGTCTTATCAGCCAGCTCTGCGCTCACCTTGCGGCCATCCTCCAGGATGATCTCTGCGGTAGCTCCCTGGAGCTTGCCTTCTACGGTAAAGGTGACCTTATTGCCGTCTCGGACAGCCTTCACGACGGCTGCTGTCTTGGCGTGCAGATCCGGGATCTCGCAGACCGCGGTCTCGCCGTCCACGGGCAGATACAGGCGCAGCACCGGATGATCGGTGTAATCGTAATCCGGCACGTCCTTGTGGCTGCCGAAGGCCAGGAGAGAGCCCTCTCTCACAAAGACAGGCAGGTTCATGTAGGTATAGGTCTTCTCATACCATTTGCCGCCATCCAGGATCTCACCGTCAATGAGGCCGATCCACTTGCCGGTTCTGGCAGCGCTCTCGTCCTTCTGCACGCCGGGCAGATAGAAGCGGCCAATGCTCTCGTCGTTAAAGATCGGCGCTACCAGCACGCTCTCACCCAGCATGTACTGCAGATCCAGGGTCCGGCATGCCAGATCCTTCGGGAAGGTGAAGGGCATCGGGCGCATTACCGGCACACCGGTGCGGTGGGCATCCCCTGCCAGCTTGTAGTAGTAAGGCATCATGGAGCACTTTAATTCGCTGAAGAAGCGCACCACGTCATTGGACTCATCGTCAAAGATCCACGGCACACGGTAGGAATCGGAACCATGGAGACGGGAATGGGTGGAGAATAAGCCGAACTGTGCCCATCTCTTGTAGAGGTCCGGGGTCGCGGTCTTTTCAAAGCCGGAGATGTCATGGCTCCAGAACGCAAAGCCGCTCATCATAAAGGAAAGACCGGCATGGATGGTCTCTGCCATGGAGCTGTAGCTGGCCTCGCAGTCGCCGCCCCAGTGAATGGGGAACTTCTGGCTGCCCACGGTAGCGCTTCTGGCAAAGAGCACGGCCTCGCCCTTGCCTCTGACCTCTTCGATCGCGGTGAAGACCACCTGATTGTACAGGTAGGTGTAGTAATTGTGCATGGAAATAGGATCGCTGCCGTCATAGTAGGTGACATCGATCGGCACTCTCTCACCGAAGTCTGTCTTGATGGCATCAATGCCTGCATGGAGCAGACCCTTGACCTTGCCGGCATACCATGCGCAGGCCTCCGGATTGGTGAAGTCCACCAGGGCCATGCCGGGCTGCCAGGTATCTACCTGCTTGACGCCTCTGCCGTCCTTTCTCTTCAGGAAGTAGCCCTTCTGTGCACCCTCACGGAACATCTCCGTATCCTGTGCCACGTAGGGGTTGATCCAGCAGCAGAGCTTTAAGCCTTTGTCATGATAGCGCTTCAGCATGCCTTCCACGTCGGAGAAGACCACCGGATCCCAGGTAAAATCGCACCAATGCAATGCGCGGAGCCAGTAGCAGTCAAAGTGGAATACGCGCAGCGGGATGTTTCTCTCTTCCATGCCGCCGATGAGCTTATTCGTAGTGTCCTCGTCATAGCTGGGCTTAAAGCTGGTGGTCAGCCACAGGCCGAAGCTCCATGCCGGAGGCAGTGCCGGACGGCCGGTGAGTGCGGTATAGACCTTGATGATCTCTGCCGGATTCTCGCCGTACATCACGTGCAGCCGCAGCTGTTCGCCGGGTACGGAGACACCTACATAGCCCACCTTCTCGGAGCAGACTTCGTAGGAAACAGCGCCGGTATGATCGGTGAATACGCCGTATCCCTCGCTGCTCATATAGAAGGGAATATTCTTGTAGCCGATGTCGCTGGCGGTACCGCCGTCCTCATTCCAGATATTGATGGTCTGGCCGTTCTTTACAAAAGGTGTGAAGCGTTCGCCGAAGCCGTAGATGGTCTCGCCGGGCTTTACGGAGAGCTCACCCAGCATATAGGGCTCGTAGTCCTGCTCGAAATAGTGAGGATCCATACGCAGCTTGGAGGGAGAGCCGTTGACGCGCATGTAGCCGATATTGCGGAAATTGGTGCCGGTCAGTCTCCTGCCCTCTGCCTCGAAGGCGATAGCACAGGTCTCTCTGTTGACTCTGACAGTCATATCGCCGGCCATCATTACCGCTTCCTGCTCATCCACGGTCACCTTGACCTCGTCCGGATCCTCGGTCAGCTCAAATCTGGCTTCCTTTGCATCGTAGCCGGCATAGTGGGTAACCGTCATGGCGATGTCGTTGTGGCCTGCTGAGACGATGTCGATATAAAGGACCGTCAAGTCCAGTGCATCTGCTCTGCTCTTAATGGGACGCTCCGGGGCTGCGATGCGCATGCCGTGGGGAATCTCCTCCACTGTGAAGGCCTGGGTGGCAAAGGATGCCTTTACATTCTCACTCCGAAGCCAGTATCCGTCTGTAAATTTCATAGTCTGCTCCATTCTGCAGGCTCTGTACCTGCCTGTTGTGATTCTTACAGGGCATAAAAGGGGCGAAGCAAAGGAGCCATGCTCCCTTGCTCCGCCCTCCTTAGTGCACTGTGTTACTGTCTGTTATAACCCAGTATGCTTTTCAAGTAAAGCTTTAGTTTGCTGCACCGTCGATCTCGTGCCAATCCTTCTCGATCTGTGCACAGGTTGCATCCTTGTCGGTGGTACCTGCTACATAGGACTGCATTGCCTCACCGAATGCCTGGTTGAAGCTGTCGGTGGAGTAGCAGATGGAAAGATCGCCGGAGCCCTTCTCCTCTACAGAAGCCTTGCCCTGCTCGATGATGGTGAAGGAAGAAGTCTCGTCAGTCTTGATGGGCGGAACAACACCTGCTACATCGGTGAACCAGCTCTGGCCGTAGTCAGAAGTATACCACCAGTTTACGAAGTGAAGGACAGCGTCCAGATTCTCGGAATCCTTGTATACGTGCAGGGACTGGTCGGAACCGGATACTACCTGGCAGTCTGCTGCGTCATCGCTTACCGGATAGCCGCCGAAGCCGATGTTCAGATCAGGATTGATGGCAAGTAAGTCAGCCTCTACCCAAGCGCCCTGGCCCAGCATGAAAGCGGTGTTGCCTGCTGCGAATGCCTGCTCCTGACCGGAAAGGTCGGTCTCAAGGGGCTTGTCATCGCCGTACTTTGCTGCGGTGTCGATGAAGTCGAAGAAGTTGTCATACAGTACGGAGTAATCGGAAATCTTTGCCTCTCCTGCCTGGAACTTTGCTACCATGTCGGAGGTCTTCTCGCCGTTAGCCTTTGCTGCTGCATTCAGGAAATCCATTACGTCGTGCTTGTAAACCCACCACTCCATAAAGCCGGTGGTGCAAGCCTGATAGCCCTTGGACTCAATGATCTCGCAGTCTTCCTTGAACTCGTCCAGAGTCTGGGGTGCGCTGGCAATGCCGCAGTCATCCAGGATATCCTGGTTCCAGATCAGGCCGAAGTAGTTGCCCTTGATAGCCAGACCGTAAACGCCTGTGCCGCCTTCCTCTGCGGAAGCCATAGCAGCCTTTACGCCGTCATCCATGGCATCTACGATGGGCTGTCCGGTCAGATCGTAGGAATACTCACGATAGGTGTCGATCTCCATACCGGAGGTGGAGGAGAAGATATCCGGTACATCGCCGGAATTGATCTTAGCCTTTAACAGGGTAGGATAGTCGTTCTGGGTGGTCTCGTAGTTGATGGTCACATTGGGTGCTACGGTACTGTACTCGTCGATCAGGGTATTCATAGCATCTGCATACTCCGGAGAGGAGATGAAGATGTAGATCTCACCGCTGTCTGCAGAATAGTCCACGTCCTCGGAAGCAGATGCGCTCTCGTCTGTGGATTCCTCAGAAGCTGCATCCTCTGTGTCGGAAGCTGCTGTCTCGTCTTCGGTCTCAGCTGCCGTGGTGTCTGCTGCTGTGTCACCGGAGGAAGAGGAGCCGCATCCTGCCAGCAGTCCTGCTGCCATAACCCCCGCCAATAGTGTCGCCAATACCTTCTTTTTCATATGTTCTCCATTCCGCAGGCGCTTTTTGCCGAAGGGATCGCAAAGCAAATGTCAGATCTGCTTTGGCGACCGTGCAGTCTGCGGCGCCTGCGTCGCAGACTGCTGTTTGAAAGATATGTTATCGAACATATTTTTCAAACTTTTCTTCTTTCTACAGATAAGTTCTGTATGAGCTAACATCCGATCTCTCAGATGGAAGTTCCTTAGTACTCAGCCCTTCACAGCGCCTGCTACCACACCTTCCACAATGTACTTCTGCAGGAAGATGAATACCAGGATCGAAGGGAATACCGCCAGCACCATACCGGTCATGGCATTCTGCCACTGGGTGTTCATCTGGCCTACGAAGGTGTAGGCTGCCAGCACCAGGGTCTTGGTCTTGTTGCTGGAGTTGACCATCAGCAGAGGAAGCAGGAAGTCATTCCAGATCCACATGACATCCAGCACCATGACGGTGACGGTAACGGACTTCAGCAGCGGGAAGATCACGGATACAAAGGTGCGGATGGTGGTGGCGCCGTCGATGTGGGCGCTCTCGTCCAGCTCCTTCGGGATCGTCTTCATAAAGTTATAGAAGATAAAGGTAGCCATCGGGATACCGAAGCCCCAGTACTGGATGCCCAGACCTACCCGGGAACCGGATAAGTGGATCACGCTCATGGACTTAAGCAGGGTGATCATGATGGTCTGGAAGGGGATCAGCATGGGTGTGATCAGCAGGGTGTAGATGAAGCCTGTATATTTCGTCTTGCGGCGGTCGCAGATATAAGCGGCCAGTGCGGAGAAAAACAGGATACCTACGATACCGATGACGGTGATGATCACGTTATTGCCCAAAAGCTGGAAGTAATGCATCTTCTTGATAACGTACTGGTAGTTTTCCAGGGTAGCGGCCTTTGGCATCGCGATGGGATCTGCGATGACTTCGCCGAAGGGCTTAAAGGAGTTTACAAACATCAGGAAGACCGGATAAATGTAGATCAGCGCTATCACTGTCAGGATCACGATCAGAAGGGTCTTATTGAGAATCCGTTTGTTTTTTCTGCTCATTACAGATCAACCTCCTTCCGGCTCATTCCTTTCAGCACGATCTGTGTGATCACCAGTACGAACAGGAAGTACAGGATAGCCTGTGCAGAGCCCATGCCGTAGTTGTTATTGGTGAAGGCTTCGTTGTAGATCTGCAGTGTCGCACTGTAGCTGGCCTTTCCGGGACCGCCCTTGGTCAGCGCCAGGATGATATCGAATACCTTAAGGCCGTTGGTCAGGGACATGAATACGCAGGTGGTCATGGAAGGTCCAAGCAGCGGCAGTGTCACCTTAAAGAAGGTCTGTCTCTTGTTGGCGCCGTCTACGTAAGCAGCTTCCAGCACATCCGTGGGAACAGCCTGCAGGCCTGCGATATACAGAACGATGTAAAAGCCCAGGGACTGCCATACGCCTACGATGACAATGGAGAAGAATACCAGGCTCGTATCTCCCAGCCAGGACAGATTCCACAGTCCCCAGCCGGTGGACTCATACAGTGACTTGAATCCGGAGGTAAAGATGAATTTCCAGATAAAGCCTACCACGGTCATGCTCATGATGTAAGGGATAAAGAACATGCCTCGGTAGAGGTTGGCCAGTTTGAATTTCTTGGTCAGTGCTACGGCCAGGGCCAGGGCCAGCACATTGGAAAGGATCACGAACAGTACGGTATAGCGGATGGTGAACCACAGAGCCGGCAGGAAATCAGAGCCGCCGGAAAAGATCTCTGCAAAGTTCTTAAATCCGATAAACACGGGATCCTTGGAAATACCATTCCACTGTGTCAGGGAATAGTAACCGCTCATGACGAACGGGATATACATCACCATGACCACCAGGATCACGGCGGGGATAGTGAACAGGAAGTTTTCTCTTCCTTCCTTCTGCTGCCTTTTTGAACTGTGCATTCCCTCCTCCTCTCTTCCCGCCTTCTGTCTGCGATCGCCTGCGACTGCCTTTCGTCCTCGATCGCGTGCAGGGGATGGATGATCCGTTTCATGCGCAGATCACTCACCCGGCGGGTGTATCTTTATATTACATCCGTCATCCTGACGAATAAATGGAGATTTAAGACCTGCCATCTGTAAAAAAATGACATTTCTTTCACCGGAATGTCACATTTTTATGTTAATCTGCCCATTCGCCGTTCATTCCGGTATTTGCCCCTGTCCCGGATTTGATGTAATATACTGATTAAAAAGAAACGCCTGAAAGCATTTCTTTCGGAGGATTCGCCCCCGCGAAATTCTCCGCGTGCCGCCCCGGTAAACGGCGGCCCAATGAGGTAACTATGAAAAGACAGAAGAACAAGGCAGGATCCATTCCCGCAAAGTGCCGGGCCTGGACGCAGAAAATCCTTCGCCGCTCCCCTCTGTGGCTGAGCTTTACCGCCCTCATGGCCCTGTGCATCCTGGTGATGAGCGGCGTCCTCACCTATTCCAGCTACCGGCGGGGCGTCAATAATGCCATCCGCCGTCAGAACCGCTCCGTGGCTCAGATGACAGACTTAAAATTCCAGAACCTGGATCAGTATCTCTCCGAGCTGGCGGATTTCTGTGTACTGCCGGTAAACGATACGGACTTCTACAAGACACTCCTTTCCTACAACTATATAGACGACACCAAGACCAATGCCCTTCGCCAGACCGCCAATATGTACTACTATTCCCGGACGGATCTGCTCTCCTACCGACTCTCCAGCCTGCGCCACGGCATCTGCTTTTCCCGGTCCGGCTCGGATCAGCGCATGAAGGTACTGCGGGAGTATTTTAATTACAAGGATCCCATTTACCTGGAGTGTCTGGAGAGTCCTTCCCACTGCGCCATCACCCCCTCCGAAAACAGCGATGCCCTCTTTACCTATTCCCATACCATCTTTCGGATCAATGACGGCAAGGCCATCGCCCTGGTATCCATCGATGTAAACAAGAATGCGATGTCCACCGGCTTTAAGGAGCAGATCACGGCGCTTTACAATAAAGACGGCGCCATGCTCTATACCAATACGCCCTCCCTGCAGAGCTACCTAAGCGATATCCCCGGCCAGGCCGGCGAGGACACCGACTCCGCCAACAGCACGATCACGGTAAAAGGAGAGGAATACCTGCTGTATTCCGGGACGGATGAAAGCTCGGGCCTGACGCTCGTCGTGCTGACGCCCCTTTCCACCATCAAGGGTGAGCTGCGCAGCATCCAGGTCTCCTCTCTGCTGCAGGGACTGCTCTTCCTTATCTTTTCCGTGGCAGCTTCCTATCTCATCATCCGCTATCTGACCCAGCCCCTGACAGCCCTGACCAGTTTCCAGCTGCAGGTGGGATCCGGCCAGTATCCCCGGATCCGCCTGGGGCGCAGCAAGGAGGCAGCCAGACTGGGAGAATCCTTTAATGAGATGTCAGAGCGGATCGATGCGCTGGTCAATGACAACCTGATGGCCTCCCTGAATGAAAAAAATGCCCGGATCGAGGCCCTCGAGGCCCAGGTAAATCCGCATTTTCTCTACAATACCCTCCAGGCCATCGGCTCCGAGGCCCTTTTGAACGACGAGCCGCAGATCTATGAAATGATCACCAGGCTGGCCGCCAACATGCGCTATGCCATCAACGGCTCCCGGGAGGTCACCCTCCAGCAGGAGCTGGAATTCGCCGACAATTATATCGAGCTGCAAAAGCTCCGCATGGAGGACAGGCTCCAGGTCACCAGACGCATCGATCAGTCTCTTCTAAAGCAGCAGGTGCCCAAATGCGCTCTGCAGCTCATCGTGGAGAATTCCATCAAATACGGCCTGCAGGGAGATATCCGCTGCCTGCACCTGGAGATCGACATCTTCCGTCAGGGAGGACAGCTGGTCATCCGCGTCCGGGACAACGGCGCCGGCATGACCCCGGAGCGCCTTACAGAAATACAGCACCGTCTCCACAGCTTTCAGGATGCCGTGGCAGACAATACACCGCTCCCCACCGACCGGGAGGAAACGGTCGCCGTCCACAGTGCGCCGGGCGGATTTAACCCGGGAGGCGGCGGCAACGGGATCTCTTCCTCCGGCATCGGCCTGGCCAATCTCTGCAGCCGTTTAAAGATCATGTATGATGACAGGGCCCGGATCGATATCCAAAGCAGCTGCGACGACGAAGACCACTATACCTGTGTCACCCTGGTACTGGATCTGTAATAACATCGGAGAATTCGCCTTTACGAAATTCTATTTGTGCCGCAGGCGTCACAAATAGCCCTGAACGC
>CAVKQI010000079.1:0-6238 GCA_963658405.1 bacterium
ACTGGTATGTGCGCCGCAGCCGTGAGCGTTTCTGGGCAAAGGGCATGGAGCAGGACAAGATCAATGCCTACATGACCCTGTATACCGCTCTGGTGAACGTATGCAAGTGCGCAGCACCCATGATCCCCTTCATGACCGAGGAGATCTACCAGAATATCGTTCGCAGCGTAGATGAGA
This sequence comes from bacterium, assembly GCA_963658405.1. Lineage (GTDB taxonomy): Bacteria > Bacillota > Clostridia > Lachnospirales > Lachnospiraceae > CAG-791. The sequence continues at coordinate 178 of CAVKQI010000079.1, forward strand.
GCGCACCGATCAGCATTCACCTGTGTGATTTCCCGAAGGCAGAGGAAGCGCACATCGACGCGGAGCTGGAAAATCACATGGAAGAGGTACTGAAGGTAGTCGTGATGGGACGTGCCTGCAGAAATACCGGCAATATCAAGAATCGTCAGCCCATCGGTCAGATGTTCGTCAAGGCACCGGAGGCACTGGAGACTTTCTTCCAGGAGATCGTAGAGGACGAGCTGAATGTAAAGAAGGTAGTCTTCACCGACGATGTGCGTGATTTCACCACCTATACCTTCAAGCCCCAGCTGCGCACCGTAGGCCCTAAGTACGGCAAGTGCCTGGGCGGCATCAAGAAGGTACTGGCAGAGCTGGACGGCAACGCAGCCATGGACAGCCTGAAGAAGGACGGCGCCCTGCAGTTCGAGGTGGACGGCACGGCGGTTTCCCTGACCGAAGAGGACCTGCTCATCGAGATGACCCAGAAGGAAGGCTACATCTCCCAGGAAGACGGAGATGTGACAGTGGTGCTGGATACCAACCTGACTCCCGAGCTTATCGAGGAAGGCTTTGTCTATGAGCTGATCTCCAAGATCCAGACCATGCGCAAGGATTCCGGCTTTGAGGTGATGGATCACATCCGTGTATCCCTGACCGGCAATGCCAAGCTCTCCGAGATCGCCGGCAAGCATGAGAAGGCCATCGCAGACAAGGTACTGGCAGACGGTGTTCTCGAGAATGTCAAGCTGGCCAATGAAAAAGAGTGGGATGTCAACGGCGAAAAGGTGACCATCGGCGTAGAGAAGCAGTAAAAACCGCTCAGAACAGTGATAAATACCGCCCGGCGCGCAATTATGCAGGCCGGGCGGTTTGCTTTTTGGACAAAAACTTGTATAATAAAACAGGCATTTTGTAAAGAAGCTATTGACCTACGGGCTTTACCTATACAAAACAGGAGGGAGAAATATTCTAATGAATAAGCCGCAGCTCAAATTTGACAAGGAATTATTCAAGACCAGCGTAGAGTACAATATCAAGACGACCTACCGCAAGACGGTAGCAGAGGCTACGAAACAGCAGGTCTTCCAGGCAGCCGCTCTGGCCTTAAAGGATCAGATCATTGACTGCTGGATGCGCACCCAGAAGGCTTTTGACGAGCAGAACCCGAAGACTCTGGTTTATCTGTCCATGGAGTTTTTGATGGGTCGTGCTTTCGGCAATGACGCCATCAACCTGCAGGCTTACAAGCCGATCGCAGAGGCTCTGGATGAGCTGGGCTTTGATATCAACGCCATCGAGGATGAAGAGCCGGATGCAGCACTGGGCAACGGCGGTCTCGGCCGTCTGGCAGCCTGCTTCCTGGATTCCCTGGCTACCCTCAATTATGCCGTATACGGCGCCGGCATCCGCTATCGCTACGGTATGTTCAAGCAGAAGATCGAGAACGGCTATCAGGTAGAGGTACCGGACAACTGGCTGGAAAACGGCAATCCCTTAGAGCTGCGCCGTCCCGAGTATGCCCAGGAAGTACACTTCTACGGACATGTTTCCTCCTATGTGACAGAGACCGGCCGCACCATGTACAAGCAGGAAGATTACCGTGCTGTCAAGGCAGTTCCCTACGATCTGCCTGTCATCGGATACGGCAACGGCTTCGTAGATACCCTGCGTATCTGGGATGCAGAGCCCATACAGTGCTTCCGCCTGGATTCCTTTGACAAGGGCGACTATCGTCAGGCCGTAGAGCAGGAAAATCTGGCCCGCAACATCTGCGAAGTGCTTTATCCCTGCGATGACCACTATCAGGGCAAGGAGCTGCGCTTAAAGCAGCAGTATTTCTTCGTTTCCGCTACCCTGCAGCAGGCGATCAAGAAATATCTGACCCGCAACAAGGATCTGTGCAAGCTTCATGAGAAGTTTGTCTTCCAGTTAAATGACACCCATCCTACCCTGACTGTTCCGGAGCTGATGCGTATCCTCATGGACGAGTATGCACTGACCTGGGACGAGGCATGGGAAGTGACCACCAAGGCCTGCGCTTATACCAACCATACCATCATGGCTGAGGCACTGGAGAAATGGCCCATCGAGCTCTTCTCCCAGCTGCTGCCCCGTGTATACCAGATCGTGGAGGAGATCAACCGCCGCTTCATCGAGGATGTACACAGACGCTATGACAATGAGCCCGGCGTCAATGTAGATGAAAAGATCCGCAAGATGGCCATCATCTATGACGGACAGGTCAAGATGGCCAACATGGCTATCGTAGCCGGCTTCTCTGTCAACGGTGTGGCTAAGCTGCATACCGAGATCCTGAAGAACCAGGAGCTGAAGGACTTCTACCAGATGTTCCCGGAGAAGTTCAATAATAAGACCAACGGCATCACCCAGAGACGTTTCCTGCTCCACGGCAACCCGCTGCTGGCTGACTGGATCACCGCCCACATCGGCGATGAGTGGATCACCGACCTCTCCCGTCTGGAGGGTCTGAAGGTCTATGCCGACGATGCCAAGGCACAGCAGGAGTTCATGAACATCAAGTACCAGAACAAGGTACGCCTGGCCAAGTACATCGAAGAACACAACGGCGTTGTGGTAGATCCCCGCTCCATCTTTGACGTACAGGTAAAGCGTCTCCACGAGTACAAGAGACAGCTCCTGAATATCCTGCACGTGATGTATCTGTACAACCAGCTGAAGGCTGACCCGAACCGCACCATCGAGAAGCACACCTTTATCTTCGGTGCCAAGGCAGCAGCCGGCTATCGCAATGCGAAGCTGACCATCAAGCTGATCAACGCCGTGGCAGACGTAGTCAACAACGACCCGGCTATCCACGACATGATCAAGGTAGTCTTCATCGAGGATTATCGCGTATCCAACGCAGAGATCATCTTTGCAGCAGCCGATGTCTCCGAGCAGATCTCCACAGCCAGCAAGGAAGCTTCCGGTACCGGCAACATGAAGATGATGCTCAACGGCGCAGTGACCCTGGGCACCATGGACGGCGCAAACGTAGAGATCGTAGAGCAGGTAGGCAGAGAGAATGCCGTTATCTTCGGTCTGTCCTCCGAGGAAGTCATCAACTTCGAGAACAACGGCGGCTATGATCCGAACTACATCTTCAATAACGACCAGAACATCAGACAGGTACTGATGCAGCTGATCAACGGCGCTTATGCACCGGATGATCCGGAGCGTTTCCGCCCGCTGTACAATTCCCTGCTGACCAACCAGGGCACCACCAGAGCAGACCGCTACTTCATCCTGAAGGACTTCGAATCCTACGCAGAGGCACAGCGTCAGATCGAAGAGGCTTACAAGGACCAGACCCGCTGGGCAAGAATGGCACTGCTCAATACCGCCAGCGCCGGCAAGTTCAGCTCCGACCGCACCATCCAGGAGTACGTGGACGAGATCTGGAAGCTGGATAAGGTCACCCTGGAGGAGAAAAAGCCCCAGGCTCCCAAGACCGCAGCAAAGAAGCCTGCCAAGAAGTAAAAAGACAGCACCGCAGTAAGAAAGACAAAAACAGAACAGATCCTCTGTATGGGTACTCCTGCCGCCGCAGCATGAAGCTGCGGTGCGGGAGTGCCCATCTGAATATAACGAGAAAGGATACGGGTATGATAGAACTCAAGAAGCAGGGCATGTATTACCTGGAAGACGGCACTTTCCTGCCGGATGATCAGAACGCGCAGCAGGCGCTGGCCGCCGCAGGTGTGCATACTACCAGAGAGGAAGCCAGAAACAACACCATGGCATGGCAGATCCTGGAAAAGCACAATACGTCGGAGAGCAGCGAGGCACTGCGCATCCGCTTTGACAAGCTGACCTCCCATGACATCACCTTCGTGGGCATCATCCAGACGGCCCGGGCTTCCGGACTGACCCGTTTCCCCATGCCCTACGTGCTGACCAACTGCCACAACTCCCTGTGCGCCGTAGGCGGCACTATTAATGAAGATGACCACATGTACGGTCTGACTGCTGCCAAGAAATACGGCGGCATCTATGTACCGCCTCACCAGGCAGTCATCCATCAGTTCGCCAGAGAGATGCTGGCAGAGAGCGGCGCTATGATCCTGGGCTCCGACTCCCATACCCGCTACGGCGCACTGGGCACCATGGCTATGGGCGAGGGCGGTCCGGAGCTGGTAAAGCAGCTGCTGAACCAGACCTATGACATCAAGCGCCCGGAGGTAGTGGCGATCCACCTGACAGGAGCACCGGTCCGCGGTGTAGGTCCGCAGGACGTGGCCCTGGCCATCATCGGCGCTGTATTCGGAAACGGCTTCGTAAAGAATAAGGTCATGGAATTCGTAGGCCCCGGCATCGCCTCCCTCAGCGAGGACTTCCGGATCGGCATCGATGTCATGACCACAGAGACCACCTGCCTTTCCTCCATCTGGGAGACCGATGCGGAGACAGAGAAGTTCTATGAGATCCACGGCCGCAAGGAATGTTATCACAAGCTCTCCCCTGCAAAGCCGGCTTACTATGACGGCGTAGTGGAGGTAAACCTCTCCGAGATCCGTCCCATGATCGCCATGCCTTTCCATCCCAGCAATGTCTACACCATCGAGGAGGTCAATGCCAACCTGGCCGACGTGCTGCACGATGTGGAGGAGAGAGCGAAGGTATCTCTGGACAATGCAGTGCCTTACTCCCTGCAGGACAAGATCGTAGACGGAAAGCTCCTGGTAGACCAGGGCATCATCGCCGGCTGCGCAGGCGGCGGCTTTGAAAACATCTGCCAGGCGGCAGAGATCCTGGAAGGCGCTTCCATCGGCAATGACAAGTTTACCCTGAGCGTATATCCGGCTTCCATGCCTGTATACATGGAGCTGATCCGCAACGGCTGCGCGGCAAAGATCATGGAGACCGGTGCCGTGTTAAAGACCGCATTCTGCGGCCCCTGCTTCGGCGCAGGAGATACCCCGGCCAACAATGCCTTCAGTATCCGTCATTCCACCCGGAACTTCCCCAACAGAGAGGGCTCCAAGCTCCAGAGCGGTCAGATCGCTTCCGTGGCACTGATGGATGCCCGTTCCATTGCGGCTACCGCAGCCAACAAAGGCTACCTGACCCCTGCCACCGATGTGGATAAGGATCTGCCCACCTACAGCTATCACTTTGACAAGAGCATCTACGAGAACCGTGTCTTTGATTCCCACGGCGTGGCTGACCCGGATACCGAGGTGCAGTTCGGCCCCAACATCAAGGACTGGCCGGCTATGCAGCCCCTCCCGGAGAATCTGGTCTTAAAGGTAGTCTCCGAGATCCACGATCCGGTGACCACCACCGACGAGCTGATCCCCTCCGGCGAGACCTCTTCTTACCGTTCCAATCCCCTGGGACTGGCAGAGTTCACCCTTTCCAGAAAGGATCCTGCCTACGTGGGACTGGCCAAGGAGATCCGCAAGGCCGAGGAGGCACTGGTGGCCGGAGAATGTGCCGCCAAGGCAGTGCCGGAGCTGGCACCGGTGGTACAGACCATCAAGGCACAGTTCACAGACGTTGATCACAGCAATATAGGCTTTGGCTCCACCATCTTTGCGGTAAAGCCCGGAGACGGTTCCGCCAGAGAGCAGGCGGCTTCCTGCCAGAAGGTACTGGGTGGCTGGGCAAACGTGGCCAATGAATATGCCACCAAGCGCTATCGCTCGAACCTGATCAACTGGGGCATGCTTCCCTTCGTGATCCCGGCCGGCGAGCTTCCCTTTGCCAACCACGATTTCCTCTTCTTCCCCGGCATCCGCAGCGCGGTGGCAGACCACGCAGAGCAGATCACCGGCTATGTGGTGAAGGGTGAGGAATTAAAGCCCTTTACGGTAACCTTAGGAGATCTGACCGACGAAGAGCGGGAGATCATCCTGGATGGCTGCCTGATCAATTACAACCGCAGATCCTTATAGTACACGAAAGGACAGATGATCCTGCGTGCAGACCGGATCAAAGATGCACGCTGCGATTCCTTCGGCGAGGACGCCTGCGGAATGAGGATTACTATGGAAAAAGACGTACAGATCAATGGCCTTCGCATACACTATCGGGAGGAGGGGGAGACCTCTTCTCC
>CAVKQI010000079.1:6566-11835 GCA_963658405.1 bacterium
ACGCCGGCTCAGAAGCGCAAGGTAAAGACCTATCACTTCTTAAAGCAGACGCTGGTAAAGACCGGTCTGGCAGAGAGAGACCCCGGGCTGCTTGATAAGCTGCAGAAGAAATTCGGCTCCGCAGATTACAGCGCTGCTTCGCCGATCATGCGGGCCAGCATGGTCAAGGTGGTCAATACGGATCTGCAGGAGGAAATGCCCCGCCTGTCCATGCCGGTACTCCTGATCTGGGGCTCCGCAGATACGGCCACGCCCCTCTCTGACGGCAAGAGAATGGAAGAACTGATGCCCGAGGCAGGGCTGGCGGTGATCGAAGGGGCGACACATTTCTGCTTTCTGGATCAGCCGGCGCTTTTTGCCCGCATCCTGGGCAGCTTTTTAAAGGTTTAGGAGGTGAATATGGTCATTCTGGAAACGGCAGGGGAGTGGATCCTCGCTGCACTTTTTGTATTTTCAGCTGCCATTGCGATCCGCTATTTTACGCACATGCTGCAGCTTTCATCCTACCAGTTCGGCGGCTATTTCCGCTTCCTGTGGGCAGAGCCGGGACGATGGCTCCCTCTCTTATTCGTGCTGATCCCTGCGGCGGCGCAGGTGCTGCACTATGAGGCGCTGGCGATCCTGCTGGGGATCATTTTTCACGGGATCATGATCGCCGTCTACTGGCCCCGCCACGTAAAAAAGAAATTTGTGGCCACGAGACGGGTACACAGACTGTTTAACATGATCGTGGTGCTGTGGCTGATCCTGATCGGCATTACCGCTGTGATCCCCAAGTTTTCCGCCTGGGTGCTGCTCTTCTCTATTCCGTTTGCGGCCATTCCCCTGATGGTGGCGCTGGCCAACCTGCTGAACAGACCCATCGAGAAGGCTTTCAATGATTACTACATCAATGATGCAAAGAGAATCCTCCGGGAACACAAGGACCTGACGGTCATCGGCATTACCGGCAGCTACGGCAAGACCAGCGTCAAGTATTACCTGACCACCCTGCTTTCCGAGGGCTTCCGTGTCCTGCGCACCCCGGAGAGCTACAATACGCCTATGGGCGTGGTAAAGACCATCCGCGGAGAGCTCCAGCCCACGCACCAGATCTTTGTATGCGAGATGGGCGCCAGACATGTGGGAGATATCAAGGAGATCTGCGATATCGTGCATCCCGATCACGGTATCGTCACTTCCATCGGTTATCAGCACCTGGAGACCTTCCATAATCTGGACAACATCATCAGCACCAAGTATGAGCTCCTGGACGAAGTGGCCGGCAACGGCAAGAACGGCATGAAATTCGTGAACGGGGACTGCGAGATCATCCGAGAGCACCCCAAGTATCCCGATGCCGTCACCTACGGCCTTGATCCGGAGAATGATTACCACGGACAGATCCTGGAGGTATCCAAAAACGGAACCGTCTTTACCGTGACGAATCCCCAGGGAGAGACGGAAGAGTTCCACATGAAGCTGCTCGGCAGACACAATGCGGAAAATGTCATCGGCGCCATCGCCGTAGCTAACCGCATGGGCATCCCGATGCGCAGATTAAAGAGTGCGGTGCACAAACTGGAAGGCGTGCCCCACAGACTCCAGCTCCTTCCCAAGGGCGGCAATGTCACCGTGATCGATGATGCCTATAATGCCAACCCGGAGGGCACAAAGGCAGCTCTGGAGACCCTGAAGCTTTTCTCCTGTGTCAAGATCCTGGTGACACCGGGCATGGTGGAATTGGGTGACAGACAGGAGGCGGAGAACGAAGCCTTCGGCAAGGCGGCCGCAGAGGTATGCGATTATATCATTCTGGTAGGCGGTCACAATACCTATGCCCTGAAAAAGGGCGCTTCAGAGGCAGGCTTTGTGCCGGAGAAGCTTTTTGAGGCCCATGACCTGACAGAGGCCACCAGACTGATGTACGAGCTGGATGCAGGCAAGGAAAAAGTGATCCTTCTGGAAAACGACCTGCCTGATAATTATAAGTAGGAGAAACGAGGTTACCATGAAGATAAAAGTAGCAGTTGTTTTCGGCGGCAAGAGCACAGAGCACGAGATCTCCATTATCTCCGCCCTGCAGGCGATCCAGTCCATGGATAAGGACCGCTATGAGATCGTGCCGGTCTATATGACGAAAAATGCGGAATTCTACACCGGAGAGGGTGCGGACAATATCGAGAATTACAAGAATATCCCCCAGCTCTTAAAGACCCTGACCCAGGTGATCTGGATCCGCGAGGGGAACAGAGTAAAGCTCTATCGCTATCCCATGAAGAAATTCGGCAATAACCTGCTGCACGAGATCGATGTGGCCTTCCCCATCGTCCACGGCACCAACGTAGAGGACGGTGCGCTGCAGGGCTATCTCCAGACCTTGGGTGTACCTTATGTGGGCTGTGATGTATGTGCTTCCGCGCTGGGCATGAACAAATATGCCATGAAGCCGATCCTCAAGGACCACGGCATCCCCGTGCTGGACTGCACGCTGTATACCTGGGCAGATTACGAGGATGCTGAGGCACTGATGAAGCAGGTAGAAGAAAAGTACGCTTATCCGGTGATCGTAAAGCCTTTGAACTTAGGCTCCAGCATCGGCATCAAAAAGGCGGCAGATAAAGAAGAATTAAGAGAAGCACTGGACCTGGCCTTTGAGTTTTCCCGGACGATCCTGGTGGAACATGCCATCGAAAATCTGCGGGAGATCAACTGCTCTGTCCTGGGCGACTATGAGCACGCAGAGGCCTCCGAGTGTGAGGAACCCCTGAATGCAGAGGACATTCTGACCTTCGAGGATAAGTATATGAGCGGCGGCAAGGGCGCAAAGGGCGCCAAGACCGGCGGTGCCAAGAGCGGCATGGCCAGCCTGCAGCGCAAGATCCCGGCAGACATCACCCCGGCACAGCGTGAAGATATCCGCCGGATGGCTGTGGAGACCTTCCAGGCCCTCGGCTGCAACGGTGTCTCCCGTATTGACTTTATGATGGATCAGGATACTGGCAAGGTCTATGTCAATGAAATCAATACCATCCCCGGTTCCCTGTCCTTCTATCTGTGGGAGCCCCTGGGAAAGAGCTACAAAGAACTGCTGACAGAGCTGATCGAGCTGACGCTCAAAAAGCAGCGGGAAGAGGAAAAGCTGGTCTTCACCTTTGACAGCAACGTGCTGGCAGGCGTGCACTTAGGCGGCGGCGCCAAAGGTGCCAAGGGCAGCAAGATGTAAAAAAATCCCCGATTCAGAAATGAATCGGGGATTTTGGTTTCTCATGAATTGCTGTGCTGTCCCTGGTATACGATCTTTCCGCCGCAGATAGTGTAATGGATCACGCCGGGCATGGTCTCGCCGATAAAGGGAGAGTTGGAGGCGTGGGAGGCGAAAACAGGTCCCACCTTCCAGGTCTCATTGGGATCAAAAAGTACCAGATCCGCAGGATCTCCCACAGAGGCGCTGCCGGCAGGCAGCTGGTAATAGGCGGCGGGATTAGCGGAAAGGCATGCCATCAGCTGCAGCATGGAGAGGTAGCCCTTGTTGACCAGCTCCCGGATTCCCAGGGAAAGCGCGGTCTCCAGCCCGATAATGCCGCTGGGTGCCTTTTCGAAGGGCTGGGATTTCTCCTCAGCGGTGTGGGGAGCGTGGTCGGTGGCAATGATATCAATCGTACCGTCACAGAGACCGTCAATGATGGCCAGACGATCCTCCTCCGTGCGCAGGGGCGGATTCATCTTGGCCATAGTGCCGTGATGAAGGACAGCCTCCTGGGTCAGCGTGAAGTGATGAGGGGTGGCCTCCGCATGGATGCGGGGATTCAGGAGTCTGCCCTTGCGGACGATGTCCACAGCCTCCGCTGTGCTGATGTGCTGAATGCACAGAGGGCACATGAGCTTGACGGCCAGATCCACATCCCGCTGCACCATGGTGATCTCTGCCTCTCTGGAAGAGCCTTCCAGCTGCAGAACCTTGGCGGGATAACCGCCGGCGTTGATACCGTTCTGCCGGATATAGGCCGGATCCTCCTCGTGGAGGGAAAGCGGTCGGTCCTCTTCCTTGGCAGCCTTCATGGCAGCTTCCATGACAGTGGCATCCAGGATGGGCTTGCCGTCATCGGTAAAGCAGACCGCGCCCTTTTCCTTCAGGGCGTGGAAATCCGTCAGTGCCTTGCCCTCCATGCCCTTGGTGGCGTTGGCTGCACTGTAGATGTGGATAGGCGTCTGTGCACCCCGGCGCAGTACATCCTCCAGCGTGTCCGTATTGTCAATGGGAGGGTTGGTATTGGCCATCATGATGATGCTGGTATAGCCGCCCTTCATGGCCGCATTGGCGCCGGAGACGATATCCTCCTTGCGCGTAAAGCCAGGATCGCGGAAATGAGAGTGCGTATCCACCAGACCCGGAGCCACGATCATATGCCGGGCGTCGATGACCTGCAGAGAGGTATCCATCACATGATTGGCCGGATCCTCCCCGTAGGCGAGGCAGAAATCCTCCGTGAGACCGGTGCGGATCTGGGCGATCCGGCCGTCTGCGATGAGAATATCCCGGTGGTCGTCTGTCTGGGTGCGGGGATCGGTTAATTTGCCGTTCTTTATCAGGATCATAGGAATCTCCGTTCCGCAGGCTGTGAGGACATCCGTGCCTCGCCTGCCGTGAGAAAATCGTCTCAGTTATGGGAAAAATAATTTTTCCCGGATATCATAATTAGTAACTGTTCAGAGCCAGGCAAATTTGCATAAAATGTGCGAGTAATGCTTGCATTAACGAGCCCATTTTTGCAAATTTATCTGGCGAGAACGCCACATGAGCAAAAGGAAAGCTGCGCAGCAGCGATTTTGCGAATGGGCTCTGAACAGTTACCATAATTATAAACAGAAAGCATATCCTCTTACAATGAACATTTGCTGAAGGAATTGTGAAAATTCGCGAAAATTCGCGAGACCATGAAAATGTTGTGGTATAGACATCCGGACGCCGGACGGGCGAACAGGCCAGCTGGACGAGCGGGCCAGCCGGACGAGGGAGCGGGTGGCGGATGATGTCCGGCGCAGGGGCATTGCTCATGCCTCGGCACTTGCGAGCGTCCTTTGCGAGCTTACGTGCCGCTAGGCATGAGGACTGAGCCGAGAGGCGTCCCCAAGCGGACATCGCCGACAGGACCCGCTCCCTCGTCCGGCGTCCGGATGTCTGTACAGTATAAGGCGTGGCAGAAGCACAGAACTATGGCAAGCAAAGGCCCACTGTGTTACAATATCCTGTATACAAAACTGCTATTTGTGCCGCAGGTGCCGCAAA
>CAVKQI010000080.1:0-11654 GCA_963658405.1 bacterium
AAACGCGAATTGATGCCGTATACGTCATCAATTCGGGATCGCATCAGGGAATTCGCCTACGCGAAATTCCCTTCGCGTTGCCGCTGCAAGCAGCGGCATAAGGAGGAAAGTTTGAAAGAAATGCCTGAAGGCATATCTTTCAAACGCGAATTGATGCCGTATACGCCATCAATTCGGGATCGCATCAGGGAATTCGCCTACGCGAAATTCCCTTCGCGCTGCCGCTGCAAGCAGTGGCATAAGGAGGTGAAGTTTGAAAGAAATACCTGGTGGCATTTCTTTCAAACGCGAATTGATGCCATATACGCCATCAATTCGGGATCGCATCAGGGAATTCGCCTACGCGAAATTCCCTTCGCGTTGCCGCTGCAAGCAGCGGCATAAGGAGGAAAAATGGCTGATAAGAAAATTTACCTGGCAAGTCCTACCATGCACGGAGATGAGCAGCGTTTCGTGCAGGAGGCCTTTGACACCAACTGGATCGCGCCCCTGGGGCCGAATGTGGATCAGTTTGAAAAGGAGATGGAAGCCTATACGGGAAATCCTCATGCGGTAGCGCTTTCCGCCGGCACGGCGGCCATCCATCTGGCCATGAAGCTTTTAAACGTGCAGGAGGGAGACTATGTCATGTGCTCCTCCCTTACCTTCTCGGCCAGCTGCAATCCCATTACCTATGAGAAGGCAACGCCAGTCTTTATTGACTCGGAGCCCGGCACCTGGGATATGAGCCCGGATGCCCTGCGGGCAGCGCTGGAAAAATATCCCCACCCCAAGGCAGTGGAGTGCGTACACCTTTACGGCACGCCCGCAAAGATCGATGAGATCATGGCGATCTGCGAGGAATACAATGTGCCCTTTATCGAGGATGCGGCGGAGTCTCTGGGCAGCACCTATACCTCAGAAAAGAGCGGCAGCCCGGTGACGAAGATGACCGGTTCTTTCGGCGTCTACGGTGCTTATTCCTTTAACGGCAACAAGATCATCACTACCTCCGGCGGCGGCATGCTGGTCTCTGCGGACAAGGAAGCCATAGACACCGCCCGTTTCCTGGCTACCCAGGCCAGAGATGCAGCGCCCTGGTATCAGCATTCGCAGATCGGCTACAATTACCGCATGAGCAATATCACCGCCGGCATCGGAAGAGGGCAGCTCCTCCATATCGGCGAGCATATCGCCCGGAAAAAGGAGATCTACGAGACCTATCAGAAGGCCTTTGCAGATATCGACGCCATCACCATGAATCCCATGAATCCCCGGGGAGAGGCCAATTACTGGCTCTCCTGCATGACCATTTCCGAGCAGTGCGGCGTGGATCCCATGGAGATCATGAAGGCACTGCAGGCAGTGAATATTGAGAGCAGACCCATCTGGAAGCCCATGCATCTGCAGCCGGTCTTTGCCGATGCACCTTTCTTTGCGGATCCTCTGGGAGCAGAAAATAAGACAGGCTCCGTGTCCGAGGACATCTTTAAGAGAGGCATGTGCCTGCCCAGCGATATCAAAAATACCCCGGAGGATATGGAAAAGATCATCGGTATCGTGCGGAGCTTTTTTGCATGATTTGTGCAGGGAGACAGGAAGGTAGGTAAGTATAGGTATGTATGCGAAATATATAAAGCGATTGCTGGACTTTATGCTGTCCCTGCTTGCCATCGTGATCCTGTGGCCCCTGCTGGTGATCCTGATCCTTCTGGTCCGCATCAAACTGGGCTCGCCGGTATTTTTCGGGCAGAAGCGCCCCGGCTATCAGCAGAAGATCTTTATGCTCCATAAATTCCGCACCATGACGGATGAAAGGGACGAAAAGGGAGAGCTGCTGCCGGATAAGGACAGACTCACCGGCTTTGGCAAATTTCTCCGAAAGACCAGCCTGGATGAGCTGCCGGAGCTTTTCAATATCCTGAAAGGAGAGATGAGCTTTATCGGCCCCAGACCCCTGCTGCCGGAGTATCTGCCCTATTATACAGAGAGAGAGCAGCTGCGCCACAGCGTCCGTCCCGGACTGACAGGATTGGCGCAGGCCAACGGCCGCAATCTGGTGAACTGGGACAGACGGCTGGCCTATGATGTGGAATATGTGGAGAATCTCTCCTTCGCCATGGACTGCAAGGTGATCGTCAAGACTGTGCAGACAGTGCTGGGGCATACGGAGACCGTGGCAGAGGATACCAATGCGGCGGAGGGCAACTTTGCAAAGATCCGCCAGGAGCGGCTGGAGAGAACGGGCAAGCTGACGCTGGATTAGACTTCAGCCTTCACAGAATTCTCTCTGCGCCGCAGCGTAAAGACGTGAATCGAAAGTACGCTGCAGAGCAGATCGGATCAAAGCAGATCAAAGCGGATTAAAGCGGATTAAAGCGGATCAGATCAAGACAGATAAGGTCAGGTCAAGCCGCAGGATAACCGCACATACATAAAGGAAACGATGATGGAAAATACAAATCAGGAAATCAACATACTGATTCTCAGCGCCGGCACCCGCGATAAGGTGGTGCAGTATTACCGCAGGGCACTGGCCGGCAGAGGCAAGGTCATAGCCACCGATTGCTCGGAATATGCACCGGCGATCTATGAGGCAGATGCCTATGAGATCGTGCCCCGGATGACGGCACCGGGCTATCTCCAGGTGATCCTCGGACTGGTGGAAAAATGGCATGCAAAGGGCTGTTTTTCCCTGATCGATCCGGAGCTTTCCCTGCTGGCCGAAAATCAGGAAGCCTTCCGGGAAAGAGGCTGTCAGGTGATGATCTCTCCCTATGAGCTGGTGGAGACCTGCTTCCACAAATACAGGACCATGAAACTGTTTCAGAGCTTCGATCTGCCCACGGCCCGGTGCTATCTGACCATAGAGGAATTTGAGAAGGCACTGGAGCGGGGCGAGGTCTCCTGGCCGGTCTTTGTAAAGCCGGAAAACGGCAGTGCCAGCCTGCATATCAACGAGGTTTCCTCCATGGAGGAGATCCGTACCCTATTTGCCATCCATGATAATCTCATGATTCAGGAATTCATGCACGGACAGGAGTATGGCGCAGACGTCTACGTGGATATGCTAAGCGGCAAGTGCACAGCCATCTTCCTTAAGAAAAAGCTGCGGATGCGGGCCGGGGAGACGGACAAATCCGTATCGGTGCACGACGAGGCTTTATTTGCAAAGATCGCGGATTTTGCAGAGAGAGCAGGATTTCGCGGGCAGATCGACATCGACCTGTTCCTGAATGACGGCGTCTGGTACTTTTCAGAGGTTAATCCCCGTTACGGCGGCGGCTATCCCCACGCCTACTGCTGCGGTGTGGATACCCCGTCCCTGTATGTGCATAACCTGGCCGGAAAAGAAAATCCTGTGGATATCGGCAGCTATGAGGATGATATCTGCATGATGAAGTACAACGAGCTGGCCGTGCGCAGGATCACGGAGAAGGAGAACGGCGCGTACGCCATTGATCTATAAGGCAGCAGCAAAAAGGGGTCAAATAAGAAAGAATCGCCTGATGGCGTTTCTTTCTTATTTGTGATCGCATCAGGGAATTCGCCTTCGCGAAATTCCCTTCGCGGTGCCGTTGCTATGCAACGGCACAAAGAGGTCAAATAAGAAAGAATTGCCTGATGGCATTTCTTTCTTATTGCGAGGCTGAGGCTGAGCCTCATCCTCTGAGATCACATCAGGGAATTCGCCTTCGCGAAATTCCCTTCGCGGTGCCGTTGCTATGCAACGGCACAAAGGGGTATGTATGAAAAAAACGGTATTGATTCTCGGAAATTCTTCGGCGGGGCTTTATGATTTCCGCAATGAGCTGGTAAAGGCGCTGCTGGAGAAATACAGAGTGGTGGTGAGCCTGCCGGATGAAGTCAAGACAGTGCAGCTGGCCGCAGAGGGCTGTGAGATCTGTCATACGGATATTAACCGGCGGGGCATGAACCCGGTCCAGGATCTAAAGCTCCTGCAGTCTTACCGCAGGCTTCTGCGAAAGGTAAAGCCGGACCTGGTGCTGACCTATACCATCAAGCCCAATGTCTACGGCGGCATGGCCTGCGCTGCTGCGGGGATTCCCTATTTTGCCACAGTCACAGGCCTGGGCAGTGCTTTTCAGAAGAAGGGCATGATGCTGCAGATGATCCAGTCCATGTACCGGGCCGGCATCCGGAAGGCGGACTGCGTTTTCTTTCAGAATGAGGACAATCAGAGGATTTTTACGGAAAACAGCATTGTAAAGGGAAGAACCAGACGTGTTTCCGGATCCGGTGTAAACCTTGCCGCCCATCCTTTCTCTCCCTATCCGGAGAGCGAGGCGGTGCATTTCCTCTTTGTGGGCCGCATGATGCGGGAGAAGGGCATCGGCGAATTCCTGCAGGCTGCCGCAGCACTGCACAGTGAAAAGGTGCACTTTGAGCTGCTGGGATACTGCGATGAGGACTGGCAGAGTCAGCTGGATGCGGCGCAGGACAGGGGGGAGATAAAGCTCCTTGGCTTTGATCCGGAGGTACAGGCCTATTACGATGCCTGCAGTGCGGTGATCCTGCCCACCTATCACGAGGGTATGTCCAATGTGCTGATGGAAGCCTCCGCCACAGGCCGTCCCGTCATCGCCACAGCCATTCCCGGCTGTCAGGAGATCTTTGAAGAGGGCGTGACAGGCTTTGGCTGTGAGCCCCGCAGTGTCGAGTCTCTGATGGAGGCCATTCGGCGGTTCCTGGCCTTGACACCGGCGCAGAGAGCAGCCATGGGCGCTGCCGCTCATGAGAAAATGGTGCGGGAATTCGACAGGCAGAAGGTAGTGCAGGACTATATGGAAGAGATCCAGAGGTGCATGGGAGACTGATACCTGTATAGTGTGGATTCCCGGACGCCGGACGAGGGAGCGGGTCCTGTCGGCGATGTCCGGCTGGATTGTGAAGGTGTGCCAGATACAAACGAAGTAGTGGAACATTTTTTGTTTCTTTGTTGTTTATTGGGGGATTGTGTTACAATAGGGCAGAAGATGAACTTCTAAGGAGACATTGCGCAGGCAGTGCCGCCTTCAGTATAAAGCATAAAATGCAGAGAGATAGGAGAGAGAAGTCATGGATTTGTATGAGAAACTGTTAAGCGGAGAAGAGAAGCTGTCTCTGGTAGGTCTAGGCTATGTAGGTATGCCCATCGCCGTGGCATTTGCCAAGAAGATCAAGGTCGTGGGTTTTGACCTGAATGCCGAAAAGATCGAAAAGTACAAGCACGGCATCGATCCCACCAGAGAAGTGGGCGATGAGGCGGTCAAGGAGACTACCGTAGAGTTCACAGCAGATCCCACCAAGCTGAAAGAGGCAAAGTTCCATATCGTAGCAGTGCCTACACCGGTTAATCCGGATCATACCCCTGATCTGACACCGGTAGAGGGTGCCAGCCGTCTGCTGGGCCAGAACCTGACAAAGGGCAGTGTGGTGGTATTCGAGTCCACCGTTTATCCCGGTGTGACCGAGGATGTCTGCGTGCCGATCCTGGAGAAGGAATCCGGTCTTAAGTGCGGTGAGGATTTCAAGATCGGTTATTCTCCGGAACGTATTAACCCCGGCGACAAGGTACATCGTCTGGACAGCATTGTAAAGATCGTCTCCGGTATGGACGCAGAGACACTGGATACCGTAGCGAAGGTCTATGAGCTGGTAGTCAAGGCCGGCGTGCATCGTGCCGATTCCATCAAGGTGGCAGAGGCGGCCAAGGTCATCGAGAACAGCCAGCGTGATATCAATATCGCTTTCATGAACGAGCTCTCCATCATCTTCCACAAGATGGGCATTGACACCAAGTCCGTGCTGGAAGCAGCAGGCACCAAGTGGAATTTCCTGCATTTCGCACCCGGTCTGGTAGGCGGTCACTGCATCGGCGTGGATCCCTACTACCTGACCTATAAGGCAGAGCAGCTGGGTTATCACTCCCAGATCATCCTCTCCGGCCGCCGCATCAATGACGATATGGGCAAGTATGTGGCAGAGTGCCTGGTAAAGGAACTCATCGCCAATGACCTTCCCGTAAAGAATGCAAAGGTGGCGATCCTTGGCTTTACCTTCAAGGAGAATTGTCCGGATACCAGAAATACCAAGGTAATTGACATCTACAGAGAGCTGGGCGAGTACGGCATCACCCCCATCGTGGTGGATCCGGAGGCAGACGCAGAGGAGGCAAAGCATCTCTACGGCATCACATTCCAGACCATGGAGGATGTCAAGGATATGGATGCTGTCCTGATGGCTGTCAAGCACAAGGAGTTCGAGGACTACAAGCCCGCCGACATCGCAAAATTCTTTAACCCTGCACACAAGACCAAGGTCTTCGTGGATCTGAAGGGCATTTACAACAAAGAGGATTATAAGGCACCGGAGTTCGACTACTGGAGACTGTGATCATCCGCAGAGGATCGGATCACGGAAAGGGTCGGCGCAGCAAGCTGCGCCGGCCCTTTCGTAACGCTGCCGCTGCAAGCAGCGGCAGAAAGGTAAAATCATATAGAATCGCCTGATGGCGTTTCTTTATGATTACGAGGATGAGGACAGGCCTCATCCTCTGAGGATCACATCGGAGAATTCGCCTACGCGAAATTCTCCTCGTGCTGCCGCTGCAAGCAGCGGCAGAAAGAAGGAAATATGACACAGAATATGACGGAAGGCAGCCCTTTAAAGCTGATGATTCGCTTTGCGCTGCCGCTGCTTGGAGGCAACCTCCTGCAGCAGATGTATAACCTGGTAGATGCAGCCATTGTGGGACAGATCCTGGGGGCGGATGCTTTGGCCAGTGTAGGCGCTTCCTCCAGCGTACAGTTTCTGGTATTGGGCTTTTGCATGGGTACCTGCGCCGGCTTTGGCGTGCCCATTGCCAAATATTTTGGCGCGGAAAAACACGAGACTATGCGTCGGTATATTTTTAATGCGGGGATTCTGACGGCGGGAATGGCCGTGATCGTGACCGCCCTCTGTGCCCTTTTGTGTCCGCAGATCCTGCATCTTCTCTCTACCCCGGAAGATATCTTTGACGGGGCCTACAGCTATCTGCTGATCATCTTTCTGGGCATACCGGCCACCCTCCTCTACAATATGCTTTCCAGTATGTTAAGGTCAGTGGGAGACAGCCGGACACCCTTTATCTTCCTGGCTTTTTCCGCCTGCCTGAATATTTTCCTGGATCTTTTCTGCATCGTGGTGCTCCATTGGGGCGTGGCAGGAGCTGCCATTGCTACGGTGGCGTCGCAGGCTATCAGCGGTCTGCTGTGTTTTCTGTATATTCACACGAAAATGGAAGTCCTGCACCTGCGCAGGCAGGAGATGGCGGCGCGGGGAGATATCATAGGCGAGCTGCTGGCTATGGGACTTCCTATGGGTCTTCAGTATTCCATCACCGCCATCGGCAGCATGGTGATGCAGTCTGCCAATAACGGACTGGGCAGCATCTATGTATCCGGCTTTACGGCCGGCATGCGCCTAAAGCAGTTCTTTATGTGTCCCTTCGATGCCATGGGCACCTCAGTCTCTGTATTCTGCAGTCAGAACCTGGGTGCGGGAAAGCCGGACCGTATGCGGGACGGACTGTACAAAGGAATGGCCATGGGAGCCATCTACGGACTGCTGGCCGGCATAGCGCTGATCCTGGGCGGCCGGACCATGTCCCTGCTCTTTGTCAGTGCGGATTCGACGGCAGTGCTGGATGCCTCTGCCAAGTATGTGGGTAGTCTGGGCCTTTTCTACTGGGCTCTGGGGCCGCTGAATGTCTGCCGTATGGCCACGCAGGGCATCGGTTATGCCGGCAGGGCAGTCCTCTCCGGTGTCATGGAGATGATCGCCCGCAGCGCGGTGAGTCTGACCCTGGTGCCTGTTTTCGGCTATACCGCAGTCTGCTTCACCGACCAGACGGCCTGGATCGCCGCCTGCCTCTATATCATTCCCACCTGCCTGTACTGCATGAACAAGGTGACAATGGAAATGGAAAAGAAGGCATAGAAACCGCATCGGAGGATATTTCAGAAAAACGACAGAGATTATTCCCAAAAATGGCGCAGAAGCGTATGGATCCGGGCCGGGGCATACGCCGAACATGTCGGCTCATTTCTTACGTTTTGGTCA
Source organism: bacterium (assembly GCA_963658405.1). Lineage (GTDB taxonomy): Bacteria > Bacillota > Clostridia > Lachnospirales > Lachnospiraceae > CAG-791. Next base: position 8,086 of record CAVKQI010000080.1, read on the forward strand.
AAATGAAAGACACATACCTTTATGAAAGAGAACAGGAAGTCCCGAAAAAGCCTTGTTTATCGGCTTTTTCAGAGGACTTTCTTTTCTGATGTTTTAAAAGGGGCTTTTGTTCAGAATGGCGATTGACACTCTTTGGCACCGGTGAGAACATAAGGGACGTTACAGATGCGATGACACAGATGACAGACGTGGACATCTGCATTACTTACGGAGAATTTGCATTCCGCTTTCGGAAATTCTCCCTGCTGTCTTTGTACTGCCGTAATAAACAGCGGCATAGAAAGGAACCTATGAAGTATGTAAAGCAATTCGCGATTATTCTGGTGATCTCCTTTGCCGGGGAATGGCTGCACAGCGTGCTGCCGCTTCCTGTTCCGGCCAGCATTTACGGGCTGGTGATCATGTTTGCAGCTTTGTATTTTCATATTCTCCCCCTGGAGAGCGTAAAGCGCACAGGAGACTTGCTCATAGAGATCATGCCTTTGATGTTTATTCCCGCGGCAGTGGGACTGATCAATTCCTGGGATGTGCTTCGTCCCTATTGCGTGCCCTTTTTGCTGATCACCGTGGTGTCTACCGTGGTGGTGATGGGCATGGCCGGGCGCATTACCCAGCGGGTGCGCAGACATGATGAACAGAACGGACAGGAGGCAGCTAAGTAGGAGATGAGTGCAGATTTTCTGGAAAATTCAGCGTTTTTTGGTGTAGTGATCAGCCTGGCAGCCTACGGGATAGGTCTTGTGCTGAAAAAGAAATTCAAGAGTCCTCTGTTTAATCCCCTGCTGATCTCCGTGGTGCTGGTGATCCTGGTACTTCTGGTCGGCAACATCGACTATGACAAATACAATGAAGGAGCGCAGTATTTAAGCTACCTGCTGACACCGGCTACGGTCTGTCTGGCAATCCCTCTTTATGAACAGCTCCAGCTCCTGAAGGATAACTGGAAGGCCATAGCGGCCGGCATCTGCGCCGGCGTGCTCACCAGCATGCTCTGCGTCCTGGCGATGGCACTGCTCTTCGGACTGGACCACAATGCCTATGTGACACTGCTGCCTAAGTCCATCACCACCGCCATCGGCATGGGCGTCTCCGAGGAACTGGGCGGTTATGTGACACTGACCGTGGCGGTGATCATCATCACCGGCGTGCTGGGCAATATGATCGCAGAGGTGGTCTTCAAGCTGTTTCGCATCAACGACCCCATCGCCAAAGGTGTGGCTCTGGGTACCAGCGCCCATGCCATCGGTACGGCCAAGGCCATGGAGTTAGGAGAAGTAGAAGGTGCCATGAGCAGCCTTTCCATCGCTGTGGCGGGTCTGCTGACGGTAGTGGGCGCCTCCATCTTTTCCATGTTCCACTGAGTAATGAGATATCGGCGGCAAAAATATTTTTGCTGCAGCGAAAAAGAGCTTATCCGGCTGGATAAGCTCTTTTTTGACGGATTCATTTGCCGCTGTTATTGCTGTTAAAGAGAATATGTGCAGTAACACGTGAAATGAAACAGTATGGCAGAAGCTGTCTGCTTACTTCTGTGTCTTTAACAGATCCCGGATCTCTGTGAGCAGTACCACCTCATCAGAGGGTTTCTCCGGCTCTGCAGGTGCTTCTTCTTTTTTGCGGTGCAGGGAATTGATGGCCTTGATCATGATAAAGATCACCAGGGCGATCAGCAGGAAATTGATGATCTGCTGAATGAAAGAACCGTAGGCAAGGGTGATGGCCTCTGCGTCACCCACTGCAGGCTTCAGCACCAGCTTCCATTCGGAAAAATCCAGATCTCCCACCAGGCAGGAAATCAGGGGCATCAGCATGTCGTTGACCAGAGAGTTGACAATGGCGGTGAAAGCGCTGCCTATGATGATACCAACAGCCATATCCATGACGTTGCCTCTGGAAACAAACTCTTTGAATTCAGCGATAAAGCCCTTGGCCTTTGTGCCTGCTTTTTTCAGTTCTTCGTTCTTGTCCATGTAGACTCCTCCTTTTTGCAGATGCCGCTCTGTTATGGATACCGGCCTGTCTGCAGCATCTGCACTGCAGCTAAGCCGGGACAGATCCCGCCGCCCGGGGCAGGATACATGATTCTTCGTAAACAGCATTGTAACCTATAAGCGGAAAGAGGTACAGACCTATTTGTATAACCGGCTGTTTTCCAATGGCGGAGATACCGGCCGGACGATCTTTGATAACCGGCTCGTGCCGGGCGATGGCGTGATATCAGAAATATTTCCTGCGCTTCGTATATAGGAAGAAAGCACTCAGCAAAGTGGCCATAAATTCGGCCACCAGGATGGAAAACCAGATGCCGTTGATGCCCAGGATAAGGGGCAGCAGGAGTACAGCGCCCACCTCGAAGACCAGGGTCCGCAGGAAGGAGATCACCGCGGAGGTCACACCGTCGTTGAGAGCGGTAAACAGACCGGAGCCGTAGATGGCATAGCCCATGAAGAGAAAGGCCAGCGCAAAGATCCGGAAGCCGGACACGGTGAGATGCATCAGCTCTGCATCGTAGCCCACAAAGATCTGTGCCAGAGGGGAGGCCAGCAGTTCCGCAGCCAGAAACATGATGACACCGAAGCTGCCGATCATGAAAATGCTTTTTTTTATCAGTCCCCGCAGCTCCTTTACATTCCTGGCGCCGTCATGGTAGCCGATAATGGGCGCCGTGCCGATGGAATAGCCGATAAAGGCGGCGGAGAAGATCATGCTGACATACATCATGACACCGTAGGCGGCCACACCGTTTTCGCCGGCATATTTCAGCAGCTGGTGATTATAGAGCATACCGGAGATACTCATGGCCACATTGCTCATAAATTCGGAGGAACCATTGGTGCAGGCCTTCCGCAGTGCCTTGCTGTCAAAGCGGGTCCTGCCCAGGTGCAGAAGACTGTTGTTTTTATGGGCAAAATACAAAAGAGAACTGAGTCCGCCCACAGTCTGGGAACAGGCCGTGGCAACAGCAGCGCCTGCCAGCTTGTATTCGTGGGGCAGCAGGATGACCAGAATGGCATCCAGGATCATATTGGTAAAGCCGGCCGCCATGGTGACCCGCAGACCGAGCTTTGGCTTTTCCGCCGTGACAAAGAAGGTCTGGAACAGATAGTGCAGCGTATTAAAGGGCAGCGCCAGCAGGATAATGCGGCCGTAGAGGACAGCATCCTCCAGCATCTCTCCCTCACCGCCTAAAAAGCTGGCGATAGGCCGCAGGAAGAGAATACCCAGCGCCGCCAGGATGATGCCGATGATAGCGGCGGCATATACGAAGAGAGAAAAATAACGATTGGCCTTTTCCTTATCCCCCTCGCCGAAAGTCTTGGCCACGATGGCGGAACCGCCGGTGCCGAACATAAAGCCCGTGGTGCCCAGGATCATCAGAAAGGGCATGATCAGATTGATGGCGGCAAACGGTGTCTTGCCCGCAAAATTGGAGACGAAAAAGCCGTCCACCACACTGTAGATGGAAGTAAAGATCATCATGCCGATGGAGGGCAGGGTAAAGCGGATCAGCCGTCCGACGGTAAAATGATCGGATAATTGAATGGGTTGTCTGTTTTTCATGATTACCT
>CAVKQI010000081.1:0-11357 GCA_963658405.1 bacterium
AAGGTCAGACTGACAAGAAAGTAAATGACATCCAGAACAAATACTATGCCGGTACTCTGAAGGTAGAGAAAAAGGTAGCAGGCAATGCCGGTGATAAGAATGAGCTGTTTAAGGTGACCGTAGTATTTGATAATGTCACCAATGCCAGCATGCTAAGTGACATCACCTATAAGAATTTTTATAGTGAGAATGGAACGCTGACAATGACCGCAACATCTATCGGTTGGAAGGATACAGTAACAGGCACTGCGCACGCTGAAAAGACAAAAACTGTAGACTTCTATGTCCAGGATGGCACCACGGTAGAATTCGACAACATCCCCTACGGTGTGCAGTATACGGTTACAGAGACACAGCCTGATGACGATAAGTATATGCATCAGTTTGACTATGAAAAAAATGCTGACGGCAGTAGTACAGCGGACGCAGCAGGCAGCTTTAACGGTGTAAACTATCAGGCAGATACCACCAACAAAGAGACCAATGATCCGTCGACAACCGGCAGCTGGGATAATGCCAAGGCCACCGGCAGCATCAGCGATGATCTGGATCATGTAGTCATCACCAACCTCAAGGAATCTACCATCGACATCGGCGTCGTCACAGACGATGCCCCCTATGTGGCGATCCTGGTACTGGCAGGAGCAGTGACTTTCTGTGCACTGCGCCGCCGCAGATATGGAATAGAAGAGTAGGAAGTCTGCCGGATGGCGGACAGACAGCAGGAGAATCGGAGAAATTATGAGTCGCATTGTTCTGAAAACGATAAATGGAATATATGGATGGGTGATCGGAATAGCCGTGGCCACAGCTGCCCTTTTTGCGGGATATTCCATCTGGGATAATGCGCAGATCTATCAGGCAGCCACAGATGTGCAAAATGAGATCCGGCAGTTAAAGCCGACCCAGGAAGGGGAGAACGGCCCCAGCTTTGACCAGCTCCGGGCGCTGAACGGCGAAGTGATGGCCTGGATCACCGTGGATGGGACGAATATCGATTACCCCGTTCTGCAGGGTGAGACAGACTTAGACTACATGGACAAGGATGTCTACGGCAATTTTTCCCTGGCCGGCAGCATCTTTCTGGATGTGCGAAACAGCGGGGATTTTTCGGATCCCTATTCTCTGATCTACGGCCACAACATGGACGAGCACCTGATGTTCGGTGATCTGGCACTGTTTAAGGACAAGACCTTCTTTGAGAATAACACCAATGCCACCCTGCTCTTGCCTGGTGAGAGCCGGGGCTACCAGGTGGCAGCGATCCTGCAGCTCTCCGCCGGCACCGATGAGATCTTTAATCCCGATCGCTGGAAGACCAGCCTTGGCGGATTCGGCTCCTTCCTGGAGGAAAACAGCATCTGGTACCGGGCGGCCATCATAGAGAGTCTAAAGGACCATCCGGACCGCTGTCAGGTCCTCTCACTGGTGACCTGCTCTGACGGCAGCACCAATGACCGCACCATACTGATCCTGGTAAGAGAAAAGCCGCAGGAGAAGAAACCGGAAGGCGGAGGCTCGGGCGGCGGTTCCGAAGAGGACTCTGGCGTTCCTCCCACCACCATAAAGGGAGTGAAAAAGAAGAAAGATCAGACAACGGTTTCTGAAGGAACGGACAAAGCGGCAGATATCGCGGAGACCGAACCGGAGGATGACAGCGATGTGCTGAACGCCGGCAGAGGTAAAAACGGCAAAGGCGTGCTGGGCGCCGGCGTACCCAAGAAGACAGGAGATGAAGAGGACAGCCGCTTCTGGCTGGGCATCATGGCCGCATCCATTGCCCTGATCCTTGCCTTTGAGATCGCAGACCGCCGTAAGATCAAAGAGGAAGATCTGGACAGACTGGATTGGTAATATCCCGGCAGATCGGAATATGGTATACTACAGGGAGATTTCCCGCAGGCACCAGCCTTCGGGGAATCTCCCTGTTTTACTGTTATCACAAAAAGAAAGGTGTATATGAAACTAATCAAGAGAATCCTATATCCTGTATGCATCCTCTGCATCGTAATCAGCGCCTGGAATCTGTGGAAGATTCAAAGCTCTACGCAGCAGACCAAAGACCTCTACGACAATCTGGCGGATCAGGCCAGGGCTTCTAAGGAAGAGGAAGACGCATCCGGTACAGAGAGCGGAGAGGAAACAGAAGAAGACGAGAACAGCATGCAGGTCTACCTCACTGCTCTGCGGAAGCAGAATGCTGATGTGATCGGATGGATCAGGATCCCGGGGACTGTCATCGATTATCCCGTGATGCAGACAGATAAGGAGCGAGATGACTATTATCTGACCCATGATTTCCAGCAGCAGGAAAATCCCCATGGGGCGCCCTTTCTGGATGTGAACTGTCAGCTCGGGGTATCGGACAACCTGATCATCTATGGTCACAATATGAAAGATAAGACCATGTTTCAGAACCTGCAGCTCTATGAAGATGCGGATTTTTGCGAGAGCAATGGAGAAATTGAGTTTGACACCCTCACAGACAGCAGCACCTACCGCGTGGTCTTCGTCATGCTGATCACTGAAAAGGAAGCAGAGAAATTCCCCTATCACAGGTGTATCGATTTATCCAACGACGAGATCTACCAGGGCTACTTGCAGCAATGCCAGCGCTATGCCATCTGGCAGGCCAAGGAGCTGCCGAAGACTGGCACCGGCCTTCTGACCCTCTCCACCTGCGAGTATTCCAGAAAGAACGGCCGTCTGGTCATCGTGGCCGCCAAAGAAGGGCAGACGGGCAGTGATGCCGGAGAGGAAGACGACATCGCCTCCCTGCAGGAGAATGATTAAAGAAAATAAACAAATGTGGATACAGAGTCGTTTGAAGAACAGGCGAAAGTGAAAAATTCGGAAGCGAAAAGATCAGAAGCGAAAAAGATCAGAAGCGAAAAAGATTAAAAGCGAAAAAGATTAAAAGCGAAAAGAAATTTAAAGAGAAAAAATCAAAAGCGAAAAATTTCAGAGGCGAAAAAGATAAAAAAAGCTCCCATGACTGTATGCCATGGGAGCTTTCTGTTTTTTATTATGCTGTGATAATTGTTCCCTGTCTGCCGGCCAGTGCCTCATCCACACTGTCCAGAGAAGTGATCAGTACGCGACCTTCCGGATGCTGCCCTAAGTATTCCAGAGCGGCCTCTACCTTGGGCTGCATGTTCGTCTCGCCGAACTGCCCCTGTTCCATATAGGCCTTTGCCTCTGCAGCGCTCATGTGCTCCACAGGACGCTGGCTGTCCTTGCCAAAGTCCAGATAAACGCAAGGCACGGTGGTGAGGATCATCAGCTCATCAGCTGCAAGGTCTGCCGCCAGCTTGCCGGCGATGGCATCCTTTTCGATGACAGCAGAAGCACCCTTCAAGGCATCATCCTGCGGAATGACAGGAATACCGCCGCCGCCGCAGGCGATGACCACCTGACCATTGTCTGCCAGCAGACGGATCGTCTCGATCTCCACGATATCGTGCGGCTTCGGCGCAGCAACGATACGCAGATAACCCTTGCCCGGCACCTCGTCTACGAAATTGCCTTTCTTCAGCTCATTCTCCGCATCCTCCCGGGACATATAGCGGCCGATCTGCTTGGTGGGCGCATAAAAAGCCTCATCATAAGGATCTACAGTGACCTGCGTGAGAATAGTGCTCACCGGTGTGTAATTGCCTCTGGAGAGCAGCTCCGCCTTCAGAGAATTCTGAATATCATATCCTACATAGCCCTGACTCATGGCAGAGCAGACACACATGGGAGCGGGCGTGTAGTCGATGTAGACCCGGCGCAGCTCTGTCATGGCCTTGTGGATCATGGAGACCTGCGGTCCGTTGCTGTGGGTGATGGTGAGCTGATAACCGGCCTCTACCAGGTCAGCCAGAGCCTTGGCCGTGCAGCGCACAGCGTCCCGCTGCTCGGTGGTTGTATATCCCAGTGCATTGTGGCCCAGAGCCACCACTACCTTTTTCTGCTTTTTTTCTTCCATAGGAAAGTTCTCCTTTGTGATGATGTCGCTTCCGGATTCTACAGTCCGTATCACATAGTGATTGCATCTGTGTCAGGCCTGTACAAAGCATTGCCTGACTGAAAAAATTCCTCTCCATTATATCATGGATAACAGCAAACGTCACTTGCTTCCTTATACATGACATATTTTATTTGCGCATTTTATTTGCGCCTTCTTTACAGCCAGACGGGTGAGCGGGTTCTGGCTTCTTCATTCTTTAGAGACGACAGATGGAATTATCGGCGTTGTTCACAGTCAGCCGGGTGGGCGAGTGGGTGGCCGGATGATGTCCGGCGCAGGGGCATTGCGACGCCTCGGCACTTAGCCAGCGTCTTTTGCTGGCTTATGTGCCGCTAGGCACGAGCACTTGAGCCGAGAGGCGTCCCCAAGCGGACATCGCCGACAGGACCCGCTCGCCCGCCCGGCGTCCGGGTAACCAATTACCGCCGCCTTCTCATCACAACATTCTGTGAATTGTGATCTTTGCGTTAATATGAGATTTTACAAAATTACCGGTTGACAGCAATCAAAAGCAGTTGTATGATATGAAACATAATAAACCTACTTGAAAAGTAGGAAATAAACAAAACAATACAGAATGACACAGCCAATAACAGCATGGCGGATGTGACAAATCTCATCCCATGCAGAACATACGAAGAAAAGAGAGGAGACTACAATGGCAAACATCAAGACCAGCGCGACACAGCTCATCGGCAATACCCCCCTGCTGGAGGTACAGAATTTTGAAGCAAAGAACGAAGTAAAGGACGCCAAGATCATCGCCAAGCTCGAGTATTTTAATCCTGCAGGCAGCGTAAAGGACAGGATCGCCCTGGCCATGATCGAGGACGCAGAGAAGTCCGGCAAGTTAAAGCCCGGCGCTACCATCATCGAGCCCACCAGCGGCAATACCGGCATCGGCATCGCTGCAGTAGCTACCGCAAAGGGCTACAAGGCCATCCTGACACTGCCCGATACCATGAGCGTAGAGCGCCGCACACTCCTTCGCGCTTACGGCGCAGAGCTCGTGCTCACCGAAGGTGCCAAGGGCATGAAGGGTGCCATTGCCAAGGCAGAAGAGTTGCATGAGCAGACCCCCGGCTCCATCATCCTGGGCCAGTTCGAGAATCCGGCTAACCCCAAGACACATTATGAGACCACAGGCCCTGAGATCTGGAAAGACACAGACGGCAAGGTAGACATCGTAATAGGCGGCGTAGGTACCGGCGGCACCATTTCCGGTGTAGGCAAATACTTAAAGGAACAGAACCCGGCTGTAAAGGTAGTAGCTGTAGAGCCTGCCACCAGCGCCGTTCTCTCCGGCGAGCCCTCCGGTGCACACAAGATCCAGGGCATCGGCGCCGGCTTTATCCCGAAGACCGCAGATACCTCCATTTTTGATGAGATCGTCAAGGTAGCCAGCGAGGACGCCCTGACCACCGGAAGAGAGTTCGCACTCAGCGAGGGCATTCTGGTAGGTGTTTCCTCCGGCGCCGCACTGTGGGCTGCTGTGCAGCTGGCAAAGCGCCCCGAGAACGCCGGCAAGAACATCGTAGTCATCCTGCCCGATTCCGGCGACAGATATCTGTCTACTCCGAATTTCTTCCCGGGTGTATAAGCCATATACCTGATTCACTGCATGCGTAAAGAAACCTAAAAAGGACATAGCAGCCTTTTAATCTGCATGAGCAGATTTCATGGACAGTCAAAAACTTTCGTTCCCCTGCACACCCTGTGAAAAAATATTCTGCGGGCTGCCGGTGGAAGGCAGCCCGCAGAACAGCCATTTCCTCCCTTCCCCAGGAGGAGATCACTCCTTGCAAATATGAAAAATCCCGGATGCAAGACCGGCAGCACATCAGCTGTCAGGACTTGCATCCGGGATTTTTCAGTTTGATCGTGAATATGCCTGCAAGCAGTCAATTCACGATTAAAAATTGGCAGGTGCTATCATATTATATTATACGTTCTGTCGGATCCGAATATCCGAATCTACATAATTTAACTCATTTTCCGTTTTCTCTCCGGTGGTGAGGTAGCTAAAGAGGATCTCCAGCGGCAGGCGGCCCTGTTTTTCCGGCTGCTGGCAGATGGTGGCGGAGATGATGTCCTGCCGGATGAGATTGACCGTGGTGGAGACCGCGTCATGGGCGATGACCCGCACGTCGCCGCTGCGGCCCGCGTTCACCAGGGCGCGGCAGCCGCCGTAGACCCCGGCAGCCGCAAAGTAAAGCGCGTTGATCTCCGGATGGCGCTGCAGCAGCTGCTCCGTCACAGAATAGCTCTCCACATCGTCATCATGGGTATCGGCGATCTGGACGATATGGATCCGGGGATAGAGGGCAGCGATCTCTGCCCGGAACCCGGCCACCCGCTCTGTGTGGCACAGGATGCTCTCCGAGCCGATGAGGATGCCTACGTTGGTCTCTCCGGGGCTGATGATATGCATCAGGCCGGCGGCGATGCGGCCGCTTTCCCGGTAATTGCTGCCCACATAGGCCAGACGCCTGGAATTCTCTATATCGGTATTCAGCGTGACCACCGGGATCCCCTGTTCTGCCAGGGCATCGATCTTATCCCGCAGCAGGGGACTGTTGTCCGGGGCGATGGCCAGCCCGCTGACGCCGTCGGCGATCATCTCGTCGATGGCATCCAGCTGCTCTCTGGCGTTGGCCCCTACCCGGCGGATCACCACGCTGCAGTTGTAGCATTTCATTTCTTCTGCTTTCTCATGTACCCCCGTCAGCACCTTGTCAAAAAAAGGATTGGACTTTCCGAAGACGATGACGCCGAGCTTTAGATTCTTTTTCTGGGCAGCCAGAACGATGCCGGCCCGGTTGGGACGGTATTGGACGGCTCTGGCGATCTCCAGTATCTTCTGCTCGGTCTTTGGATTGACAGCGCCTCTGTGATTCAGCACCCGGTCGACAGTGCCCCGGGATACCCCTGCGAGTTCAGCTATTTCCCTGATGGTGGCCATGGTAATTCCTCTCACATCTGTAGTGATGAAAGCAATCCGGTATCAGATGGGAGCAAAAAGCCTTTGCTCTCCCTATCATCTTAGCTTTTACTTTATGGAAAGTCAATTTAAGGGAGCAAAAAAACGTGCCGGGGCACGGTAAGACATGACTAACCAAATGCGGAACGAAGCAGAAGGCAAACGACAAGTGGCAACATAGCCAAAAATCGGGACAGAAATTGTGTATTTCAACGAAAAAGAAAAGGAGTGCTTGCCAAGTTTTCCAACTTGTACTATGCTGAAAATGTGCACGGGCACGAAACAACGCAATCCGTCTGCCCGCACAGAATCCTACAGAGAAACATATCGATAAGAAAGGAAGCACGTATGCAGGAAGCATTGTATGTGGGCATTGACCTTGGTACCTCTGCGGTAAAGCTGCTGCTGATGAATGCGGCAGGAGAGATCAAGAATATCGTCTCCAGAGAGTATCCCCTTTATTTCCCCCATCCCGGCTGGTCGGAGCAGAATCCTTCCGACTGGTACGAGCAGTCCATCGAGGGATTAAAGGAACTGATAAAGGATTATGATGCGAGTGCTGTGGCCGGCATCAGCTTCGGCGGACAGATGCACGGCCTGGTGATCTTAGATGACCAGGATCAGGTGATCCGCCCGGCCATCCTCTGGAATGACGGACGCACCGGCGAGGAGACCGATTACCTCAATCAGGTGATCGGCAAGGAAAAGCTCTCCGCCCTGACCGCCAATATCGCCTTCGCCGGTTTTACCGCTCCGAAGATCCTCTGGGTAAAGAATAAAGAGCCGGAGAATTTTGCAAAGATCGCAAAGATCATGCTGCCGAAGGACTATCTGGCTTACCGCCTGACCGGATCCTTCTGTACGGACGTATCCGATGCCTCCGGCATGCTGCTCTTAGATGTAAAAAACCGCACATGGTCCGAGGAAATGTGCGAGATCTGCGGCATCAGCCAGGCACAGCTTCCTAAGCTCTATGAAAGCTACGAAAAGGTGGGCGTCGTCAAAAAGGAGATCGCAGACACACTGGGACTTGGTGACCACGTGGTCGTGGCGGCAGGCGCGGGCGACAATGCCGCTGCTGCAGTAGGCACCGGCACCGTTGGAGACGGACAGTGCAATATTTCCCTGGGCACCAGCGGTACCATTTTTATCTCCTCCCACAGCTTCGGCGTCGATCAGCATAATGCGCTGCATTCCTTCGATCACGCAGACGGTTATTATCACCTGATGGGCTGCATGCTCAGCGCGGCCAGCTGCAATAAGTGGTGGATGGATGAGATCATCGGCACCAAGGATTACGCGGACGAGCAGGCTGCCATCGAGAAGCTGGGAGAGAATCACGTTTACTTCCTGCCTTACCTCATGGGCGAGCGCTCTCCCCACAATGATCCCTCGGCCAGAGCCTGCTTTATGGGCATGACCATGGATTCCACCAGAGCGGACATGACACAGGCTGTCTTGGAGGGCGTAGCCTTTGGACTGCGTGATTCTTTTGAGGTAGCTAAATCCCTGGGCATCCAGATCGACCGCACCAAGATCTGCGGCGGCGGTGCCAAGAGCCCTCTGTGGCGCAAGATGATCGCCAATATTTTCAATATTAAAGTAGATATCCCGGCCAACGAAGAGGGCCCGAGCATGGGCGGCGCGATGCTGGCCATGGTAGCCTGCGGCGAGTATGCTACCGTAGAAGAGGCAGCAAAGGCCATCGTCCGAGTAGTGGGCACCGAGGAACCGGATCCGGTACTGGCAGCAAAGTATGAGGAGAGATACCAGACCTTCCGTCAGCTCTATCCGGCCTGCAAGGCACTTTTCCCCTCCATGCAGTAAGGGAAATAAGCAATAAGGAAACAGACAGTAAGGAAACATATAGTAAGAGAGAACAAAAGCGCCATGCGGCAGCGGGCATCCTGCATGGAAACAGCTAAACGGTGCCCTTTGCAGCATGGACACCGCAGTCATCGCTGCGGAAAAGGAGGTAAGTGTGAAACTTTACAAGGTAACAGATCCGGAGTTTATTCCCTACGGCCGTGTTCTGAAGGATCCTGCTTTCGATGCCCTCATCGAAAAGCTTTCCACAGAGCCCATGCCCCAGGGAGAAGTCATCTATTTGCCCGGCGCACCGGAATTAGAGGAACTGGATGCAGCAAAGGTCATGAGCACAAAGGTATTCGGCGAGATGCCGGTACAGTGCGGCTACTGCAACGGTGACAATACCAAGTTAAATGCGCTGGAATATCATCGCTCCTCAGAGATCAACTATGCAGCTACCGATGCCATCCTTCTGCTGGGCCGTCAGCAGGATGTGACCCCGGAGATGACCTACGATACCGAAAAGGTCATGGCCTTCCTGGTGCCCGCCGGCACCACCATTGAAGTCTATGCCACCACTCTGCACTATGCACCCTGCAATGCGCCCGGACAGAAGGGCTTTCGCGTAGGTGTGGCTCTTCCCAAGGGCACGAACCTCGAACTGCAGGAAAAGCACCAGGGCGGCACAGAGGATGCTTACCTCACCGCTACCAATAAGTGGCTTCTGGGGCATCCGGAGGGAGGACTTCCCGCAGGCAGCCCCATGGGACTGATCGGCAGAAACTGGGATGTTTCTGTAGATCTCGATTAAGAATCGGGTTCGGCCAGACAGCGGCAGAAATAGGAAACGCTTCCCGGAAGATTGCCTGAGAACGGCATAACCGGATAGGAAAACAGTAAGACAACAAAACAGACAGCAAGTGTATACAAATTTTAAAATATACTATTTATAAAGCAGTGCTGTGTAAGGAGGATTTTATCATGAACAATGTACCCAAGATCAAAGTAGGTATCGTGGCCGTGAGTCGTGACTGCTTCCCGGAATCTCTTTCCGTAGGCAGAAGAAAAGCGCTGGTAGATGCTTATGCAAAGAAGTATGATGCAGCAGACATCTATGAATGTCCCGTATGTATCGTAGAGAGCGAGATCCAGATGCAGGAAGCACTGGAAGACATCAAGAAGGAAGGCTGCAATGCCCTCTGCGTATACCTCGGCAACTTTGGCCCGGAGATCTCCGAGACCATGCTGGCACAGTACTTTGAGGGACCGAAGATCTTTGTAGCAGCTGCAGAGGAGTCTGAGCACGATCTGGCAGACGGCCGCGGCGATGCTTACTGCGGTATGCTCAATGCCAGCTACAACCTGCGCCTGCGCAATATCAAGGCTTACATCCCGGAGTATCCGGTAGGCACCGCAGAAGAGTGCGCAGACATGATCCACGAGTTCCTTCCTATTGCCAGAGCAGTAGTAGGCTTAAAGAATCTGAAGATCTTCTCCTTTGGCCCCAGACCGCTTAACTTCCTGGCCTGCAACGCTCCTATCAAGCAGCTGTACAACCTGGGCGTAGAGATCGAGGAGAATTCCGAGCTCGATCTGTTCGAAGCTTTCCATAAGCATGACAATGATCCCCGTATCGCAGAAGTGGCAGAGGATATGGCCAAGGAGCTGGGCGCAGGCAACAAGAAGCCGGAGATCCTGCCCAAGCTCGCACAGTATGAGCTGACCCTTCTTGACTGGATCGAGGACCACAAGGGATCCCGTACCTGCTTCGCCATCGCCGGCAAGTGCTGGCCTGCATTCCAGACCCAGTTCGGCTTTGTGCCCTGCTATGTAAACAGCCGTCTCACCGGCCGTGGCATCCCGGTATCCTGCGAAGTAGATATCTACGGTGCACTCTCTGAGTTCATCGGTACCTGCGTCAGCGATGACATCGTTACCCTGCTGGATATCAACAACTCCGTACCGGCAGACATGTACGAAGAGTCCATCAAGGGCAAGTTCGACTATGCACATACCGATACCTTTATGGGCTTCCACTGCGGCAATACCTGCTCCAAGAAGCTGGCATTCTGCGAGATGAAGAACCAGAAGATCATGGCAAGAAGCCTGCCGGCAGAGGTTACCAACGGCACACTCGAAGGCGACATCGTTCCCGGTGACATCACCTTCTATCGTCTGCAGTCCACCTCCGACAACATCCTTCGCGGCTACATGGCAGAGGGTGAAGTGCTGCCGGTAGCTACCCAGAGCTTCGGCGGCGTAGGTGTATTCGCTATTCATGAGATGGGCCGCTTCTATCGCCACGTGCTCATCGAGAAGAACTATCCTCACCACGGCGCTGTAATGTTCGGTCACTACGGCAAGGCTCTGTTTGAGGTCTACAAGTACATCGGCGTAGAATTAAACGAGATCGGTGTAGCACAGCCTAAGGGCGTGCGTTATCCTTCCGAGAATCCTTTCGCATAAGCTGTTCAGGGATAAACAGAACGAGAAACAAGGATAAAATATAGAAACAAAAGAGTGATCATCCAGACACAGTTGGTCTGGGTGGTCACT
>CAVKQI010000082.1:0-11309 GCA_963658405.1 bacterium
CTGTAGAGACCGTTCTGAAGGAGCTGAAGGAGGACGGAACCGTAGACAAGATCACGGAGCAGTGGTTCGGCGATGCTTCTGTATTTACACTGCAGTAAGCACCGCATCAGCTGAAAAAGGATTGTAACGGCGCATGGAAGGCTTTGCGGTAAGCAAAGCCTTCTTAGGGAAACGCTGATTAAAGCGTTTCCCACGCCGGATTTGCGCTGCGAAGCAGCAAATTCCTTTGCAAATCCGTGCGATCCGCCGGAGGCGACTAAGGAAATGCTGAATTAATCAGCATTTCCTTAGTTATCTGAAGGAAGAGGTATAAAGGTGTCATTATCACAGATTTTGCTGCAGCTTTTGGGCGGCCTGGGGGTCAGCGTACAGATCTTTCTGATCACCCTGATTTTTGCACTGCCCCTGGGACTTCTCGTGTCCTTCGGCAGAATGAGCCGGAATCCCCTGCTCAGTGCCCTCACAAAGATTTATATTTCCATCATGCGGGGTACGCCGCTCATGCTGCAGCTCTTTGTGGTCTATTACGGCCCCTACTATCTCTTTAAGATCAAGCTGAGCCCCACCTATCGGAACAGTGCCGTTTACATCGGCTTCATCATCAATTATGCCGCTTATTTTGCAGAGATCTATCGCTCGGGCATTCAGTCCATGCCGGTGGGACAGGCGGAGGCCGCCGAGATCCTCGGCTATACCCGGCTCCAGAGCTTCTTTCGCATTACCCTGCCCCAGGTGATCAAGCGCATCCTGCCGTCCGTGACCAACGAGGTCATCACCCTGGTGAAGGATACCTCACTGGCCTTCTCCATTTCTGTTATGGAAATGTTTACGACGGCGAAGGCACTGGCCTCCAGCCAGACCTCCATGACGCCGCTGATTGCTGCCGGTATTTTCTACTATGTTTTCAATTTCCTTGTGGCCTGGCTGATGGAGCGCATGGAAAAGAAGCTCGATTATTATAAGTGAGGCGGCTATGAATCTTCTTGAAATTAAAAATCTGAAAAAAAGCTTCGGGGAGCTGCAGGTGCTGAAGGACATCAGCATGAATGTGCGGGACGGCGAAATCGTTTCCATCATCGGGCCCTCCGGCTCGGGAAAATCCACCCTGCTGCGCTGTGCTACCCTGCTGGAAACCATGGACTCCGGCTCACTCTGCTATGACGGCACCATTGTGGCGCAGAATGACAGCAGCGGGCATGCCGTTTACGTGGACCGGAAGACGCTTCGTGAGGTGAAAAGCATTTACGGACTGGTTTTCCAGAACTTTAATCTCTTTCCGCACTGGACGGTGCTGCAGAATGTGATCGATGCGGTGATCCATGTGCAGAAGAAGCCCCGGGCGGAGGCAGAACAGCTGGGACGGGAGCTGCTGCAGAAGATGGGCCTTGCCGATAAGGAGAAGTACTATCCCTACCAGCTTTCCGGCGGACAGCAGCAGCGTGTGGCCATTGCCCGGGCGCTGGCACTGAACCCGAAGGTGCTGTTCTTTGATGAGCCTACATCGGCCCTGGATCCGGAGCTCACGGGAGAGGTGCTGCAGGTGATCCGTTCGCTGAAGGAGCTGCACATCGCCATGGTCATCGTGACCCACGAAATGACCTTCGCCAGGGATATCTCCGATGAGGTCATCTTCATGGCGGACGGCGTGATTGTCTGCAGCGGAAAGCCGGAGACGGTGTTCAACTCGGACAATGAAAGAATGCGCAGCTTCCTGGGACGCTACCAGGGAATTCTATAGGTCGTTTTCAGAGCGGTTTCATACCAATAACTAACCTTTAGTTAATATGTTTTTATAAAAATCCATCGTACAGTAACTGTACGGTGGATTTTTTTCGAAGAAAAAAGAGAGGAGAAGGGGTATGGCAGATCGAAACGAGGCGGATGCTTTATTTGCGACCAAGAGGAAAAAACAGCAGGAAGAGCAGGCGGAACAGGAACGAAGGGAAGAAATGAGCCGGAAAAAGGCGGAAATGGAGGAGGAGATCCGGCGGCTGGAGGAGGAAGCCAGACGACAGAAGGAACAGCAGGAGGAAGACAGACGACAGGCAGAGGAAGCGGCCAGACGGGTAAAGCAGGAGGCCGAGGAAGCAGAAGCCAGAGCCGAAAGGGCCCGGGAAATGGCGGAAGCAGCCAGAAGAAAGCAGGAAGAGCTAAGGCGTGAAGAGGACCGCCGGACCCAGGAGAAGCGTGAAGGGGAAAAACGGGTCAAAGAGCGAGCCGCTCAGGAAAAAGCCGGGACAAAGAAGCTTCCGGTTCTGCCGTTTGCGATTGGCGGTGCGGTCGCGGCCGCTGTACTTGTTGTCTGTCTGGTACTGTTTTTCGGCGGCAAAAAGGGTGGTGTATTTGGTACAGACTGCGAGCTTATGGCGGCAAAACAGGTGTTAAGCTACGACGTATTTTATCCGGAAAGCTTTGAAGAAGACTATGCGGACGGCGGTGTCTACTTAAAATACGGCAGCGTGGAAAAGGGGGATTTTTCCTTTGTTTATGTCTTGGGAAGTACACAGGACGACATGAATTACATGACGGAAAGCACAGATCCCACAGATCTCATACATGTGATGGAAGAATACATGTTTGGCGTAAATGACAAGCAGGTATATAAGATGACCACAGGATCCGGCCGGTATGTTTACTGCAGTGAATATATTTCCTTTGATATCAGCAGTATTACGGACCAGGAGGAAGGTGTTGTGGCATCTACCTCGATCATGATGCTTCCGTTGGAAGAGGAGTATCTGGTTGCTGTTTATGCGACGATGAAGCCTTCCTATGAGGAAGCATTGGAGGAAGCAACAGCAAGTATCCTGGACAACATTTATTAAAGGAGGAGAGCTATGGCACTGCTTATGACCGTTTTCTTTGAAAATGGCTTTTCGGAAAATTATTTTCCCAATGTAGACAACCGCAATTTTCCCATTGCCATACGTCCCTATGTCAGCGGCTTACAAGAAGAACTGGTATTAAACGTGCAGGTCTGGGACGGACACTGGACACTGCGAAGCTCTCCCCGGTATTCCCTGATCTTAAAGGGAGACCCGGTGGAAAGTGCGGATCTGGAAGACGGCACTGTGATCGAAGGAATGGTAAGCAAAACAGAGCTGTATTTTTCCGTTAAGATCGACAAGGTCCAGAAGGAAAATGTAAATTTCGGAAAATACATGATAAAAGAAGGCAGCATTTTCAAGCTGGAGATCGGCAGTGATGACCTTTGCAATATTGTATACAAAAACCGTTTTGTAACGGGAAGTCATGCAGAAATCACGTTTGAGGCAGGCGCTGCTTACATAAGCGATAAAAACAGTGTAAATGGTACTTTCTTAAACGGCAGACTGGTAGCAGAGAAAACGAAACTGCATTACGGCGACATCATCTATATCGTTGGCCTTAAGATCGTATATCTGCATCATCTTCTGGCGATGAACAACCCTGACGGACAGTGCAAGATCCGTGAGTTAAAGGCGGTGGAGATCCCTCATTTTGAAGATGAGCCTGCGGAGGATACAGATGCAGAAGAGGTATATTTTCTGCGCACGCCCCGAAAGCTTTTAAATCTGGACCGGGAGACCGTTTCCATTGAAAAATGCCCGAAAAAGCAGCAGCAGAAGCGACAGCCTCTGATCTTTACCATTGGCCCTTCCTTTACCATGGTGATCCCTATTGCACTGGCAGCAGCCATGACCGGTGACGGCTTTGGCGCAGGAAGTATCTGCATGTCTCTGGGCGCTGCGGGGATCGGGGCAGTATGGGCAGTGGTCAATTCGGTTTATAACAAAAAAGAGGAAAAAGAGTCAGAGGCCAGCCGGGTCAGCAAATATCTGGAATACATGGTCCGGGTGGAAGAAAAGCTGAAAAAGAAAACAGAATACAACCGCCTGGTGCTGGCAGAGCAGTATCCCTCTTCCGGGGAGCTTCTGGAATTTACCACATCCAATACCAGAAGACTTTGGGAAAAAAGCAGTACCCATGAGGATTTCCTTTCTCTTCGTCTGGGATGCGGGAATATGCCTTCGCCAAATGAGATAGAAGCTGCAAAAGAGGATATGGGCAGTGAGCATGATCCTTTAAATGACCATATGGAGGAGCTGCAGGAGAAATTCAAGACACTGCATCAGGTTCCGCTGGCTGTTTCGCTTTATGACCACAGGCTTTTGGGCGTGGTAAGCGCAGAGGAAGAAAAACGGAATCAGCTGATGCGCATTTTGGCCCTTCAGATCGCGGCTCTCCACCCATATACGGACGTGCGAATGTGTTATGTATTTCCGGGCAGAGACCTTGAAAAAACGGAATATGCCCGCTGGCTTCCGCATACCTATACACCTGACGGTAAGCTTCGCATGATTGTCTGCGATCCCAGATCGATGGGCGATGTCATGTATTACTTATCTGATGTGATCAGAGAAAGGTTAGAAGCAGGAGAGAACCGGAAAAACAGGGAAGAGGAGGAAAAGGTTCTTCCGCATTATGTGGTTTTCATCAGCGACATTTCCATGATCGAAGGGGAGCCCGTTTCCAAGTATCTGTTGGATCCGCCTAAAAATGCGGGGCTCAGTGTGGTCTTTGCGGCAGATGCCGTTGATAAGCTGCCGTCCCACTGCAACACCATAGTTCAGTGGGAAAAGGATTACAGCGGCTGCTACAGTACTTTATCAAAGTTTGAGGAACAGTCGGGACTTGCCTTTGACCGGGTAAGCCTATCCGAAATGGATGTATTTTCCAGGCAGCTCTCTAACTTCAAGGTGCGGGAAAACAGCTCCAATGCGGCGATCCCGGACATGCTTACATTCCTGGATATGTATAAGACATCCAAAGTAGAAGATCTGGATATGTACCACAAATGGCTGGAAAACCGTACATATGAAAGCATGCGTTCTCTCATCGGTCAGAAGGCGGGAGAACAGCCGGTATACCTGGATATCCATGAAAAATATCACGGACCGCACGGTCTGGTGGCAGGTACGACAGGAAGCGGAAAATCAGAGACGCTGCAGACCTATATATTAAGCCTGGTGTTGAATTATCACCCCCATGAGGTGGCATTTATTCTGATCGATTACAAGGGCGGCGGTATGGCTCAGAGCTTTATTGGGCTGCCGCATCTGGCAGGCGTGATCACAAACCTGGGAGGAAACCAGACCACCAGGGCGCTGCTTTCCATTCATGCAGAGATCAAGCGGCGGCAGCGTATTTTCAATGAATATAAGATCAAGCACATTGACGCCTATATTGAGCTGTACCGAAACGGAGAAGCAGAGGAGCCGATGCCGCATCTGCTGATCATTGCAGATGAGTTTGCAGAGCTGAAAAAAGAGCAGCCTGATTTCGTCCGGGCACTGGTTTCTGCAGCCCGTGTGGGCCGTTCCTTAGGCATCAACCTGATCCTTGCGACCCAGAAGCCAAGCGGCGTGGTGGACGATGAGATCTGGAGCAATACGCGCTTCCGCATCTGTCTTCGTGTGGCAGACAAGCAGGACTCCAATGAAATGCTGAAGCGCACCGATGCCGCCTATATCACGGGAACAGGACGTGGATTTTTACAGGTAGGAAATGATGAGATCTTTGACGAATTTCAGTCCGGCTGGTCCGGAGCCCCGTATACGCCGGAGGTACCGTTCCATGACGACAGCAAGGCGAAAGCGGTCATTATCGGGCTTACAGGCAAGCCGGAGGCCGTGAAGAAGAAAAAGAAGAAAAAAGGGGACAATGTGAAGAAATTCACCCAGCTAGACGCCATGGTGCAGTATGCGGCGAAGCTTGCTGAGGAGAATCACATCAAACCGCTTCGTCAGATCTGGCTGCCGCCGCTTCCGAATCTTCTTTATCTGGATGATCTGGAGCTTTCCTGGGATGAAAAACAAATGAAGATCCCTGTTGGTCTGGCAGACGATCCCCAGAATCAGAGGCAGTTCCCGGTCTATCTTGATTTCATAAGAGACGGTCATTTACTGATCTGCGGTTCGGCCGGCTCCGGAAAGACCTCACTGGTGCAGACGATCCTTTATGGCGCGGCGCTTCATTACACAGCAGAACAGGTGAATTTCTATATTGCG
Organism: bacterium; assembly: GCA_963658405.1. Lineage (GTDB taxonomy): Bacteria > Bacillota > Clostridia > Lachnospirales > Lachnospiraceae > CAG-791. The sequence goes on from CAVKQI010000082.1 coordinate 6,051, forward strand.
GATTTTTCCAGCCGCACCATGACTGCTTTTGCAGGACTTCCTCATACGGGCTGCATCTGTATGGAAGGGGACGATGAAAAGATTCAGATGATGATGAGCTTCGCAGAGGAGGAATTAGACCGCAGAAAGAAGTCATTTTCACGGAAGGGAATGGGCTCCTACAGGGATTATCGTGAAAGCTACAGCGATGTACCTGCCATTTTCCTGGTCATTGACAACTATCCGGCCTTTTCTGACAGCTATGAGCAGTATGAGAGCACGCTGATCCAGCTTTCCAGAGAAGGCGCAAGCTATGGCATTTATCTGATTCTCACCTGTAATAATTCCGGCGATATCCGAAGCCGCATCCTGCAGAATGTGAGCAAAGGGATCGGTCTTCAGATGGCAGATCGGTTTGAATATGACAGCGTGATCGGTATGCGCTGTGAGATTCTTCCGGATGACCGGACGACAGGCAGAGGTCTGATCAAGGAAGGAAGGCCCCTGGAATTCCAGGCGGCACTTCCGGTTAAGGCGTCCCAGGGGGAAAGCATGATGCTTACGATCCGGGAAAAATTGAAGTGTTTAACAGAAAACGGCGCATCCGGGGCCAGAAAGCTGGGAACGGAGCTGACGGTGATAGACGGTGAAGCGTTTTTGGATAAGCTCGATCTCCGGAATGCTCCGGACAGTACCTTTGTCATGGGGGCAGAAGAGGGAAATTTACAGACCTGCGATCTGGATCAGACCCTGTGTTTTACCATTTGCGGCTCCGGAAAAACGGGAAAGACCAATTTCCTTAAATATACGGCTTTGCAGATGAAGAAAAAAGGAGCAGAGGTTTATGTGTTTGACGGCTGCTTAAGGGAATTGGAAGGATTTTCCGGTGAAAATGCGCTGGACGGCTACATGACGGATAAAGAGGAGCTTTATCATTTTACGGAAAATGTGCTTCTGCCCCGATTGGGAGAGCGCAATGAGCTGGTTTATGAGGCAAGGCAGAAGGGAAATTCCGTGAAGGAGGCCTTAAAGAAGCATACGCGTATGGTCCTTCTGATCAACAGTGGGTCTGAATTTATGGAAGCAGTGTACAGCGAGGATTTCGATGTCAGTGAGGTTCTGGAGACCGTCTTTGAAAAGGGAATGGAACACAAGCTGCATTTCTTTATGGCGCTGTCCCCGAGAGAATATGAAGCGCTGGCCGGCTACAGGGCACTTCGTCAGTTTTGCGGGTGGAAAGCCGGGATCCACCTGGGAGGAGCATTTGATGAGCAGGGTATTTTCGAATATGAAGTACCGCCTTCTGAACGCAGCAGGGCCTATCCCCCCGGTGCTGCATTTACCGAACGGGAAGGAAAAGCAGTGCTCTTTATGACACCGTTTATAAAGGAGGGGGAACATGAGTAAGATCCATTTGGAGATCGAGATACCGGGAAATGCCAAAACCTATGAATTTATGTTGGATGACCGCATGAAGGTCGGCACGGCAAAGCAGCAGATCATGAAGCAAATTGCGGAATTGGAAGGCTACGACCTATTTGCCGGAGTGGATAATGTTGTTTTCGGCTCTGTGGAGCTGGAAGGTCTGATTCAGGATAATGAGACTTTTCGGGAAGTGGGGATCAAAAACGGCAGTCGGGTGGTCATGGTGTAAGGATGTCGGTCATTTATCGGCAGAAACAGGAGGAGAGCATGGCAGGAAATAAAATGGAAACGGATCCGGATATGCTGCGCTCTGCGGCGAAAAAGGTGGAGACTGCGGCTTTGGAGGTGCGGAAAGAAGCAAAACGGTTTCAGGCGGCCGTTGAGGGACTTAGCAGTACCTGGAGCAGTGAGGTAAAGGACCGTTTTCTGCAAAATTATCAGAAGGACCGGGCGGCTCTTAATGAAATGGCAGATCAATATGCGGAGGTAGCAGAAGGCCTCGTTTGGATTGCAGATGAACTGGAGCAGGCAGAAGAAGAAATCAGCAGCCAGCTCCGGACAGCTGCAAAGGGATAACGTCTGGATCACATATCGTGATCCGGTATCAGAGCAATCAGAAGGAACAGGAGGCGGCACATGGCAGGAGACGGAACCAGCCGGATCAATACAGAAGAGCTGCTGCGGGCAGTCAGGGAGATCACTTCCATAAAAAAGTCCATTGCATCCAATGCAGACGCCACGCATGCATATTTTCGCAAGCTCCAGGATTCCTATGCAGGAGAAAGCGCAGATGACATTTATGCAGTGGCGGGACAGCTGAAGAAAAGCGCCGGGGCGATCATTACCATGCTGGAAAATTATGTAAAGGTTCTGAATGAGCTGGCGGGAGTGTATGAGGATACGGAGAAAGCAGTAAGCAGGAATGCAGGAAAACTGAAGTTTGGAGGGATGCGGTAATGGCAGCCATCAATTTTGATTCCCAGGCAGTAAAAAAGCAGGCGAAGCTGTTGGAAGAGGCAGCAGACCAAATTCAGAACCAGACCGTAAAAGTGATAAATTCCGCAAATGAGGCAGTGGCTGCTGCATGGTCAGGAAAAGCCGGTGGGATATTTGTGAAATGCATGCAGGAACAGGGCACAGATCTGGCAAAAGCCGCAGCATCCCTGCGGGAGGTTGCTGCTGTCCTGCGGGATGCCTGCACTTCCATGGACAAAGCAGAAGCACAGGCGAAATCAGTGGTGAGCAGAAAATAAGCAGGAGACAGGAGGGAGAGCAAATGGCATCACAGCAGGTAAATGCGGCAAAATTAAAATCCACAGGGGTGAATCTCAGCAATCTGGCAGCAAAAATGAAAAGTGAGATGAATAAGCTGGATGAAAATATCCAGAAGGTGTCCTCTGTCTGGAGCGGAGAAGCCAGCGCTTCTTATCTGAAACGGTATCAGGCAGATAAGGCCAATCTGGCGCAGCTGACCCAGATCCTACAGCAGATGGGAGCAGCTCTGGGGGAATTTTCCAACAGTTATACACAGGCAGATAACAAAGCCATGGATCTGGTACACAAATATCTGGGCAAATAAAGGGGGTGAAAAAATGGCAGACGCGAATATCAAAGTGGATCCCAAGCAGCTGAAAAATTATTCCAATGACATTAAAACAGGATACAAAAACATGTACAGCTATTTATCCGAAAGCAAAACGGCAGTAAAAAACCTGAAATCTACCTGGACAGGCAGCGGCTCTGCGGAGTTTTACAGCCGTTTCGATGCCATTATCGGAAAGTGTGAAGAGGTGTTGAATGTCGTCAATACCTATGCCCTGACGCTTTCAGAAGCAGCAGATGTATACAGTGCCAATGAAAAGAAGATCTCCGGTTCTGCATCGAAACTGAAGATCAACCTGAAATAGGAGGTTGCCTATGGCTTCTGTAAAAGTGTCGGCAGACAGCTTGGAGCAGCAAAAAAAAGAGTATGAAAAAGCAGTTAAAAATCTGGATCAGACCATAGAGCAGATCAAAAAGGTAAAGGCAGCCTTAGGCAAGGATGCCATGCTGGAGGGCGTGCGTGAGGCGCTTACAAAGCTGTCCGCGTCTTTGGAAACAAGGTCAGGCGTGCTGCTTCTTATGACAAAGGCCTTAGCGCAGTCGAAAGAGAAGTATACCGCCGCGCAGAAGAAAGCAGTGACCAAAAGCAGCCAGTTCCGCGCCCATAACAGGGATTTTTACGGAAATCCTGTGCTTGTAGGAAGCAGCACAAGTATTGACCAGATAAGCGAGCATGCAAGAAATGTGGCGGCACCGGAGGTGACAGTCAGCGTGTCAGCGACACAGGCGGCAGAGGCGGTAACAGCACCGGCCGGCGTGGCAGCCACGCAGACGGCAGAAACGATATCAGTACCAACGGACAACGCAGTTACTGGGGCAATAGATCTTGATCTTCCTGAATGGGGATCCAATACTGCCGCAGCAGCTGTTGGTGCCGTCATCGGCGGTATCGCAGGGGGAACGATCGGGACCGTTGCCGGGGAAAAGCTCCGGAAAACAGAGCGCAGGTCAGCAGGAATGCGCGAACCGACAAAGCAGACACAAGAAACAGGATCAATCCCAAAGGAACAAAAGCCGGAGCCGTCCACAGACATAGAAGCCCGGTTAGAAGCAGCCAGGGAGCGTCTGAGACGCTTCAACGAAATGGAAATGGAGGAGAAATAATGAGAAGGATAATGAATAGTATGAAAAAAGGAACAGCTATGGCAGCAGCGGCCGCTATGTGTATTTCTCTTGCAGGATGCGGCGGATCATCTAAAAAAGTGGTGGCTGATAAAAAAGAGGCAGTAGTCGAGACTGTTGCAGCAGAAAGTGAAACAGAGGCAGTCAATGACTCTGAAATGGCAGATATTCTGCCCGGAACCACCTGGGCGGGCATCTCCGGCACCCAGGAGATCATGGTGGCGGCATTTGATGAAAAAGGCGTTTATTTGGCGATCCTGGATACAGACGGAGAGCTGACAGATCTGGATGGCTACTGGAAAGCAGATTTTGATACCTTTTATCTGTATCTGAATGAAGATTACTCCGATGAGCCTACAACCTTTGATTTTGACTGGTATTTCACGGAAAACGGAGAATATATCCAGCTAGATGATATTATCTTATCCAGTGAAGGGGACGGAAGCAATCTGGAAACAACACTGGACCAGATGATGACCACAGCCAGTGTCATCGAATATGTAGCGCAGGGAACGTACTGGATCGGTTCCGGGGATGAGACAGCCATGATCTTCTATTTTGAAGGTGACCAGGCATATTTTGATCTTCTTTATAGTGACAATGGCGAAATACAGACACAGTCCATTTCCGGCCTTTGGAGTCTTGACTATGAGCATTTAACGATCATTGATGATGAAACAGATACATCCTATGAATTGGGCTGGAATCTGTCTGAGGAAGGGGACAGCTACTGCTTTGAGCTGACAGAGGATGACACCACCTATTATCTTTATGAATCTGCAGCAGAGGATGTAGGCAGTACCCTGGATATTCTGACCAGCTATCTCACAGCAGAGGACAGTGTAGATGTAGAATCCGATGATATTGACCTCAGTGATTTCCTGACAGGTTATGTGGGACATTCTGTGATCGATGCATTTATGCTCAGCGGTATTTCTCCTGATTTCGAAACCAGAAAATACTGCGCAGAGCTGTTGGGATTTACAAACTACAGCGGTACCAGTGATGAAAACCTGGCACTGATTCAGTTAATGGGCGGCACCGTACAGTGACGGTATCACAATCGCGTAATTTTTTTCGCCGGGTTCTTCCTTGAAGCCTAACCATGTCTATGCTACACTGATGTTGATA
>CAVKQI010000083.1:0-11241 GCA_963658405.1 bacterium
GCGGGGATGCGAGTTAAGGGCCGGCCATCCGGAGACGAGAGGCGAACCTTAGCAAAACGGTGCAAGGTGCACGGTGCGAGCCATCTGCGGCGGTTCGGAGCATGACCGGGTGGTCAATAAATACGTACCTGCGATAAGCAGTATAAAGGGGTTAGTACACATGAGCGAAATGATAAACGTGGCCGTAGACGCCATGGGCGGCGACTACGCACCGGATGAAGTGGTAAAAGGCACCCTGCTGGCCGTCAGAGCCAATCCTTCCCTGAAGGTCACTCTGGTAGGTAAGGAAATGATGATCCGCGCAGCACTCCAGCAGTATGCCGGCGAAGAGGGATGGCCGGAGGATCGCATCAGCATCTTCCATACCTCCGAAGTGATCGAGATGGCGGAATCCCCTGTGAAAGCCATCATGGAAAAGAAAGACTCCTCCATTGTAAAAGGTATGGAGATGGTGCATGACGGGGAATGTGATGCCTTCGTGACGGCCGGCAGCAGCGGCGCCACGCTGGTAGGCGGGCAGACGATCGTGGGCAGGATCAAGGGAATCGAGAGACCGCCGTTAGCACCGCTGATGCCCACCACCAAGGGACCGGTGCTGCTCATCGACTGCGGCGCCAATGTGGATGCCAAGCCCTCCTGGCTGCTGCAGTTCGCCCAGATGGGTTCCATTTATATGGAGAATATCGTAGGCGTAGACAGACCGCGGGTGGCGATCCTGAATATCGGTGCCGAGGATGAAAAGGGCAATGCACTGGTCAAGGAGACTTTCCCTTTGCTGCAGCAGTGTGAGAATATCAATTTCATCGGCAGCATCGAGGCCAGAGAGATCCCGGCCGGCGGCGCAGACGTGGTGGTCTGTGATGCCTTTGCCGGCAACGTGGTGCTGAAGATGTACGAAGGCGTGGCATCTGCTCTCCTTGGCGAGATCAAGTCCGCACTGCTTTCCAGCCTTCCCTCCAAAATCGGGGCACTGCTGATCAAGCCGGCCCTGAAGGGGACACTTAAGAAATTCGACACCTCCACCTACGGCGGGGCACCTCTCCTGGGTCTGAACGGGCTGGTGGTCAAGAGTCACGGCAATTCCAAAGCCATCGTGATTCAGCATGCCATCGAGCAGTGTATCACCTTTAAGGAAAAGGACATCAACGGGCAGTTCCGCAGCCGTATGAAGCTGGTGGACCGCACAAAGAAAAAACAGCCGCAGTAAACTGCGACATAGGAGACAAGTTTTCAAGAAATGCCCGATGGCATTTCTTGAAAACTCGAATGATGACGTAAACGCCATCATTCGTGATCGTATCGGAGAATCCGCCTTCGCGGAATTCTCCTCACGCTGTCGCAGTAAACTGCGACATAGGAGGTAAAACATGGAAGAATTTACAAAGCTGCAGGGTATCATTGCCGACGTACTGAATCTGGATCCGGATGAGATCACCGAGGAGACCACTTTTGCCGATGATCTGGGCGCAGATTCTCTGGATTTATTCCAGGTCATCATGAGCATCGAAAAGGTATTCAAGATCACCGTTCCCACCGAGGAGATCCAGAACATCAAGACCGTGGGCGAAGCTGCGAAAATGATTCAGGAAGCAAGAGCAGGCAAATAAATGAGTTACCAAGCAAGGGAAGAACTGGATAAACTGGAAAAAAAGATCGGCTATTCCTTTAAGGACCGCGCACTCCTTGAATGCGCCCTGACCCACAGCTCCTATGTCAATGAGCACAAGATCAATCGATGCCAGGACTACGAGCGCCTGGAGTTTCTGGGAGATGCGGTGCTGGAGATGGTCTCCAGCGCGGTCCTCTACAGAAAATATCCGGAAAAGAAAGAAGGAGAGCTCTCCAAGCTTCGCTCCACCCTGGTCTGCGAGCCGGCCCTGGCCTACTGTGCCAGAGATATCGGCCTGGAGGCCTTTATCCGTCTGGGCAAGGGCGAGGAGGCCACCGGGGGACGCCAGCGGGATTCCATCATCTCCGATGTCATGGAGGCCACCATCGGCGCCATGTATTTAGACAGCGGCCGCGTGGAAGAGGCCCAGGATTTTATCATGAAATTCATCCTCTCGGACCTGGAAAACAAGCGCCTCTTTTATGATGCCAAGTCCATTCTCCAGGAAGAGGTACAGCAGCACGGACAGAGTATCCGCTATGAGGTACTCGAAGAGAGCGGACCGGAGCACTGCAAGACTTTCCGGGTGGCTGTCCTGATCGATGATAAGCAGGTGCAGACCGGAGAGGGCCGCTCCAAAAAGGCGGCGGAGCAGCAGGCGGCGCATCGTCTTCTTCTGGAGAAAGATCACTGATGAACCCGGCAGAGCAAACAGGGGCAAAGAAAGTTGCATGTATCTTAAAAGTATCGAAATACAGGGATTTAAATCCTTTGCAAACAAAATCAAATTCGAATTTCACAATGGGATAACCGCCATCGTGGGACCGAACGGTTCGGGCAAAAGTAATGTCGCGGACGCCGTGCGCTGGGTACTGGGCGAGCAGCGGATCAAGCAGCTGCGAGGCGCTTCCATGCAGGACGTTATTTTTGCCGGGACGGAGCTTCGAAAGCCCCTGGGCTATGCCTACGTGGCCATTACGCTGGATAACAGCGACCACCAGCTGGCCATTGACTACGAAGAGGTGACGGTAGCCAGACGCCTGTACCGCTCCGGTGAGAGTGAGTATCTGCTGAACGGGACTGCCTGCCGCTTAAAGGATGTCAATGAGCTTTTTTATGATACCGGTATCGGCAAGGAAGGATATTCCATCATCGGACAGGGCCAGATCGAAAAGATCCTCTCAGACAAGCCGGAGGATCGAAGAGAGCTCTTTGACGAGGCAGCGGGCATTGTAAAATTCAAGCGCCGAAAAGAAGCCTCCGAGAAGAAGCTGGAGAGCGAGAAGGCGAACCTGATCCGCGTCAACGATATCCTGGCAGAGCTGGATAAGCAGATCGGCCCTCTGGAAAAGCAGTCCGAAAAGGCAAAGATCTACTTAAAGACCAGAGAGAGCCTGAAGACACTGGATGTCAATGCTTTCCTGATCGAGAATGGCAGGACCGGCGAAGAATTAAAGGAAATGACCGAGAAGCAGCAGATCGCGGACCGAGACCTCGCACAGGCCAAGGAGCAATATGAAGCTGCCAGAACGGATTATGAGAATATCCAGTCTCAGTTGGAGCAGCTGGAGACAGAGATGGAGCAGACCAGAAACCGGATCAGCGATGCCAGCATCGTCCGGGGCAAGCTGGAAGGCGACATCAAGGTCTACGAAGAGCAGATCCGCGCGGCCAAGAGCAACGCGGAGCATTTTGCTGTGCGCAGAACCAATATGCAGACCAAGTTAGATAACTACGAGACGGAGAAAACCCAGATCCTGGAAGAAAAGACAGAGATCGACGAGGAATTTTCCAGGCTGACGCAGGCCAGGGAGAAGGCGAGAAAAGAGCATGCGGACGCAGCAGAACAGGTGACGGCCTGCACCGGCGCCATCGAGGATGGCAAGAATGCGATCCTGGAGGCATTGAGTGAGCGCGCTACCATCAAATCGCGTCTGGCGAGCCTTAGCACCATGGAGGAGCAGATCGGCATACGAAAGTCCGAGCTGACTTCCCGTCTGGTGAGTGCCAGAACTCAGGAGAATCAGCAGGAAGAGCGGATCCGGCAGCTGAAGGAAGCTTTTGAGACGGTGACCGCCCGCATCAGCGAACTGCGGCAGAATCAGCAGGAAAAGGAAGAACAGATCCGGCAGGCCAAGGAAAAGCTCACCGCCTGCGATCAGAAGCTCCGGGATGCCCAGATCGAATATCATAAGGAAAAGACCAAACTGGAATCCCTGGTAAACCTGACCGAGCGCTATGAGGGATTCGGTGGCAGTGTCAAAAAGGTCATGGAGAATAAATCCAGAGAGAAAGGCCTTTTGGGCGTCGTGGCTGACCTTTTAAAGACACAGCCGAAGTATGAGACGGCCATCGAGGTGGCGCTGGGAGGCAATATCCAGAACATCGTCACGGACAATGAGGCCACCGCCAAGCGTATGATCAGCCTTTTAAAGAGGGAAAAAGCGGGCAGAGCCACATTCCTTCCCCTGACCAGCATCGAACATCCCCAGGAATTTTCCAAGCCGGAGGTCTTAAAGGAAGAGGGCGTCATCGGCCTGGCAGATAGCCTGGTGGAGACAGAACCCGCCTACCGGAATGTGGCGAAGGCCATGCTGGGACGGATCCTTATTGTGGACAGTTTTGACCATGCGGTAAAAATTGCAGGCCGGCACAGCCATTCCCTTAGAATGGTCACCCTGGAGGGCGAGCTCTTCGTGCCCGGCGGTGCCATCAGCGGCGGTGCCTACAGAGGAAACAGCAATCTCCTCGGCCGGCGCCGGGAAATGGCGGAGCTGGAAAAGAAAGTAAAGGAAAAGCTGAAGGTCATCGACAGCCTGAATCAGGAGATCGAAGAGACCAAAGCGGCCCGCACGTCCATGCGCCAGGAGCTGGAGCAGATCCGAAGTGAATTGCAGAGCAAATTCCTGGAGCAGAATACCGCCCGGATGAATGTGGTCAACGAAGAAGAGAAAAAGAAACAGGCAGCCGGCAGCTTCGTACAGCTCAAGGAAGAGAGCAAGGGCATCGAGGAGCAGACCAGCGCCGTAGCGAAGGAAAAGGAAGAGATCACCGAAAAGCTGGCGGCCTCCGAGCAGTTTGAAAAGGACACCACGGAGCAGATCACAAAGCTGCAGGAACAGCTGGATGCCCTGCAGAAAGAGGAAGCACAGAAGAATACAGCGGCTGCCGGATGGGACGTGGAGATAGAGAGACTTCGCCAGCAGCTCCAGTTCAAACAGGAGAACCTGGACCGCATCAGCCAGGAGAGTGAGCAAACAAAGAGGGAACTGGAGGAAATCATCCAGAGTCTGGCGCAGGGCAAGGAAGAAGTGACCCAGCGCGAGAAGAATATCGAGGAGATCAAAAAGACCATCGAGAGCTCCCATACCACCCAGTCCGACGCCCAGCAGCAGCTTAAGAAAAGCGTACAGAAAAAGGAAGAGCTCACCGGAAAACAGAAGGAATTCTTTACTCTGCGGGAGAGCCTTTCCGAAAAGCAGAATTCTCTGGACAAGGAAGTATACCGCTTAAATGCACAGAAGGAAAAACTGCAGAATGCCCTGGAATCCCAGATCAACTACATGTGGGATGAGTACGAGATCACCTTATCGGATGCGGCGGCGCTGCGGGATGAATCCATGACAGACCTCTTTGCGATGAAAAAGGAGATCGCCGCGTTAAAGGGAAAGATCCGGAGCCTCGGAGATGTGAATATGGGCGCCATCGAGGAGTACAAGACCCTGATGGAGCGCTATACTTTCCTCAAAGGACAGCATGACGATCTGGTGGCCGCCGAGGAGACCCTGCAGGGGATCATCCAGGAGCTGGATGAAGCCATGCGCAAACAGTTCAAAGAACAGTTCGCCCGGATCAATAAGGAATTTGATCTGGTATTCAAGGAAATGTTCGGCGGCGGAAAGGGTACGCTGGAGCTCATGGAAGGCGCAGACCTTCTGGAGGCAGGCGTTCGCGTCATCGCCCAGCCCCCGGGCAAGAAGCTGCAGAATATGATGCAGCTCTCCGGCGGTGAGAAATCCCTGACGGCCATTGCCCTTCTGTTTGCCATCCAGAGCCTTAAGCCCTCACCTTTCTGTCTGCTGGACGAGATCGAGGCAGCACTGGATGAGAGCAATGTCAGCCGCTTTGCAGGCTATCTGCATAAGCTGACCAAGGACACCCAGTTCATTGTCATCACGCACAGACGAGGCACCATGGAGCAGGCAGACCGCCTGTACGGCATCACCATGCAGGAAAAGGGCGTCTCCGCGCTGGTCAGTGTAAACCTCATCGACAAGGACCTGAGCGCATAAAGCTAAGTACAGATATATTTATTTTTCCCGGATCGATGCAGTGTATCTGCAGCAAATCGGGAATGGCCGGGTGACCGGACAGGCAGCCGCAGACAAAGGCGCTGCAGGAAGGTGCATATGAGCGAATTTAGATTTTGGCCCTTCGGCTCACGGAAGAAGGAAACAGAAAATACCGGTCCGGAGCCGGAAGAAAACGTAGAAGAGAGTACAGAAGAGAACGCCGAGGAAATTACGGAAGAGAATACCGGCGAGGTTACAGAAGAAAACGCAGAAGAGGATACTGAAGCGATCTCTGAAGAAATTTCAGATGAGACTGCAGAGAAGATCAGAGATGAAATCCCCACAGAGAACGCAACGGAGTGTGTGGAAGAGATTGCGGAGGAAATTCCTGCAGAGGTCACAGCGGAGTCTGCGGGTGAGACCCCTGCAGAGCCTGTGGATGAGCCTGCAGAGGAGAACACAACAGAGATCCCGGAAGAATCCGGGGAAGAGATTTCCGCTGAGACCGCGCAGGAAAATACAGAAGAAAGTACGGAAGAAAACGACGAAGAAGTGCAGCCGGAGGAACAGCCCGAAGAAGCCGAACCGGAAAAGAAGCTGGGCTTCTTCGGCCGCTTAAAGGCCGGCCTTACCAAGACCAGAGACAACATCGTGCAGGGCATGGACCGGGTATTCCTGGGTTACTCCTCCATCGATGATGATTTCTATGAAGAGCTCGAAGAGATCATGATCATGGGCGATATGGGTATCCACGCAACCGATGAGATCCTGACCAAGTTAAAGGAGCAGGTGGCGGAGCAGCACATTCATGAGCCGCAGGCCTGCCGGGAGCTGCTGATCCAGGATATCAGCGAGCAGATGAAGGTGGATGAGCATGCCTATGATTTCGAGGAGCATCCCTCCATCGTCATGGTCATCGGCGTCAACGGCGTAGGAAAGACCACCTCCGTGGGCAAGCTGGCCGGCATCTACAAAAAGCAGGGCAAGAAAGTCCTGATCGCGGCAGCGGATACCTTCCGGGCAGCGGCTGGAGAGCAGCTGCAGGAATGGGCCAACCGGGCAGGGGTGGATATCATCAGCGCCCCGGAGGGCTCGGACCCGGCCAGCGTGGTCTATGATGCGGTCTGCGCGGCCAAGGCCAGAAAGGCCGACATCCTGCTGTGCGATACCGCAGGACGTCTACACAATAAGAAGAATCTGATGGAAGAGCTGCGCAAGATGGACAGGATCATCTCCCGGGAATACCCGGAAGCTGTGCGGGAAAACCTCGTGGTCTTAGACGGCGCCACCGGACAGAACGCCCTGTCGCAGGCCAGAGAATTCGGCAATGTTACCGACCTGACCGGCATCATCCTCACCAAGATGGACGGCACCAGCAAGGGCGGCATCGCCGTAGCCGTGCAGTCTGAACTCCATATCCCGGTGAAATTCATCGGCGTAGGAGAGAAGATGGAGGATCTGCAGAAATTCAGGCCGGAGGAATTCGTAGCGGCCCTGTTTGAGAGAGAAAACGACAACGAGCAGGAGTAAGATATAGGGAAAGGAATATTATGAATAACGAAATGCTGACATTACCCAGATTTGAAGAAGCATGTGAGATTGTAAAGAAAGTGACCCGTCCCACCGAGCTGATCTACTCCGATTACTGGAGTGAGCAGACCGGCGGCAAGGTGTATTTAAAGCCGGAAAATATGCAGCGCACCGGTGCCTATAAGGTGAGAGGTGCTTACTATACCATCAGCACCCTTTCCCAGGAGGAGAGAGGAAAGGGCCTGATCACTGCTTCCGCCGGCAACCATGCCCAGGGCGTGGCTTATGCGGCCAAGGCTTACGGGGTAAAGGCAGTCATCGTCATGCCTACCACCACACCGTTGATCAAGGTAAACCGCACCAAGGCGCTGGGCGCAGAAGTGGTGCTTCACGGGGATGTCTATGATGAGGCCTGCGAGAAGGCACTGGAACTGGCAAAGGAAAAGGGCTACACCTTTATCCATCCCTTCGACGATCCCAGAGTGGCGACCGGCCAGGGAACCATCGCCATGGAGATCATCAAGGAACTGCCTCTGGTAGATATCATTCTGGTACCCATCGGCGGCGGCGGACTGGCTACCGGTGTTTCCACGCTGGCAAAGCTTCTTAAGCCCAATGTCCAGGTGATCGGTGTAGAGCCCGCAGGGGCTGCCTGCCTGACCGCTTCCCTGGAAAAGGGACAGGTGACCACCCTTCCTACGGTCAATACGATTGCAGACGGCACCGCAGTCAAGACCCCCGGCAGCGTGATCTTCCCCTATCTGCAGAAGAATCTGGACCAGGTGATCACCGTTCCGGACGAAGAGCTGGTCGTGGCCTTCCTGGATATGGTGGAGAACCACAAGATGATCGTGGAAAACTCCGGCCTTTTGAGCGTAGCGGCCCTAAAGCACATCGACGCAAAGGGCAAAAAGGTGGTTTCCGTATTAAGCGGCGGCAACATGGATGTCATCACCATGTCCTCTGTGGTCCAGCAGGGACTGATCCTGCGGGATCGTATCTTTACGGTTTCCGTGCTGCTGCCGGATAAGCCGGGAGAACTGAGCAGAGTATCCGGCATCATTGCGGCTGCCAACGGCAACGTGATCAAGCTGGAGCACAACCAGTTCGTCTCCATCAACCGCAATGCGGCGGTAGAGCTGCGGATCACCCTGGAGGCCTTCGGAACCGATCACAAGAAGGAGATCATCCGTTGCCTGGAAAAGGAAGGTTATCAGCCTAAACTGGTGCGTACGAATATCTAGACGGTAAATGTCCATGAGAAAAAATCCTTTGTATACGGAAAAGGAAAAAGAGAAAGAAAAAGAAAACTATAATCACCAGAAGACAGTCTACCTGGTCAACATCATCGTGCTGAGCCTGGTCACCATCTGCGCCGTATCCTTCAGTATTTATCTGCTGGTCCGCTCGCGGGCCAACGTGCAGGAACTGCATCGGATCTATGCGGAACTGAACATGGAAGAGGGAGAGGAAAAGCAGCTCTATACCGAGGAAGAACTGAAAAAGAGTCTCGCGGAGACCAAAAACAGTGCAGCCCTGACAGAGCGCAATACCATCCTCCAGCAGATCCAGAGCTCGCTTGAGTCCGGCGACAGCACGACCGGCATGCTCCGAAAGCTCTTTTCCAATGATATCGTGGTGCTCAGCGGCGGCCGCTATTATTTTTATCCGGTGATCTCTTCCGTGCTGAAAAACAATTTTTCCGATGCGGATTTTGCACTGGATGACAGCGGACGGCTTCAGTACAAAGGAACCAGCAGCAGGATCCAGACCAGACAGGGCATTGATGTGTCCGAAAAAGAAGGCTATATCGACTGGGACAAGGCGGCTCAGGATCAGATCAGCTTTGCCTATATCTGCGCCGGCGGCGGTGACATGGACGGCACAGCCATCCGGGATTCCTACTTCGAGCACAATCTGACCGGCGCCGGTGAAGCGGAGCTTAAGACCGGCGTCTACTATACCCTTTCCCATGCCACGCCCCAGCAGTGCAGGGAGCAGGCCGGCGAACTGGTGTCCTGGCTGGAGGAGATGGAGGAAGAAGGCGTAAAGACCTCCCTTCCCGTGGCCGTCTGGGTGATGCCCGTCAGTACGGCAGATGACGGCACAGAGGAGACCGAGGGACAGAGCAAAGCCGAGTGGACCGAAAATACCATCGCCTTTTGCGAAACCCTGAAAGATGCAGGCTATACCCCGGTGATCTACGGCAACCTGGTGAGCTTTACCATGCTGCTTGACATGACGCAGCTGGAAAAATATGAAAAGTGGATCACCAGCAACGATTCTTCGCTTTATTTTCCCTACCAGTTCACCTGTTGGCAGTATACCGCCAGCGGAGAAGTGCAGGGGATATCCACCGATGTCCACAGAGATCTGCTGATCAAAGAAACGGCTTCCTCTCAGAGTAAGAGCGGTGAGACGGAGGAGACCAAGGAAGAGAGCAGTGATACCGAAGAGAAAAGCGGCGATGACGGGAAAAGTAAGAACGTGCAGTGACCCTGAAAAGAACATCAGATAATGGTTCCGAAGAACAGAAGAGAGCCTTGGAGAATACAGAGAAAGCAGGGTGAGAGAATTCATCCTGCTTTCTCTGTATCCGTAAATCTCCGGATACGTGCAGATCGTTCGCAGCAGTGACTGTATGAGTGCAGTGGATCATCCACACTGAAGCGCAGCATACATCTGAATGGTTATTTTTTCGGAGTGCTTTTAAAGAAAAGAGGTTGAGATGGAAATATACATTATTCGACACGGCGAAACCAGATGGAACAGGGAGCGGAAACTCCAGGGCAGAGCAGATATCCCCCTGAATGAAAACGGCATAGCACTGGCAGCGAAAACCGGCATCGGCATGAAGGATATCCCCTTTGATTTCTGCTTCTCCAGCCCCCTGCTCCGGGCTAAACAGACAGCCTGGGAAATCCTTAAGAAAAATGAAGGCTACCGGGAGAGAGCAGAGGCTTTTCTGAAGGAAAATCCCAGTTACCGCAGACAGATAGAGAACTGTGCATCAGAGAACGCAGCGGAGCACACTGCATGTGCAGAGAAACCGGTCATGAAAATTACGGAAGCCGGCAGCGGGACAGATACAGAATCGATCAAAGCCTCTGCTGGAGAAGGGCATCCCATCATCTGTACCGATCCCCGCATCATCGAGATCAATTTCGGTCCCTGGGAGGGTCTTGGCTGCGGAACAGATAACTACGAGTTGCCCGTCGCGGATTTTAGGGACTTCTTCGTGCGGCCGGATGAATTCGTCATGCCGGAGGGCGCAGAGACCGTGCAGAGCGTGGAAAAACGGGCAGAGGATTTCCTGAAGGATTTATTCAGCAGAGAAGAACTGCAGGATAAGACCATCCTGGTGACCACCCACGGCTGCGCCATGAGCTCGCTGCTTCTTCCTTTCTACAGAGATGAGGACCCCACCAGTAGGCCGCCTATCCCCCATAATTGTCAGGTGGCAAGGATCGAAGCCCTGCCCGGCCGGAAACCCGTACTGGCAGACAGAGGGCGAACCTACTACGAATAAGCTGCAATCCAGCCGGGCGGGGGAGCGGGTGGCGGATGATGTCCGGCGCAGGGGCATTGCGATGCCTCGCTGCTACGCCAGCATCTTTTTGCTGGCGCAGTATGGGCACTTGAGCCGAGAGGCGCCCCCAAGCGGACATCGCCGACAGGACCCGCTCCCTCGACCGGCGTCCGGGAGGTCGTTCACTCCCCCATGCATATAATGCAAGGTTTAGTACATTTGACCCGCATTTTACTTTTTCGGTACCATATTTTGTGATAAACTGAAAAAGATTGATACAT
>CAVKQI010000084.1:0-11234 GCA_963658405.1 bacterium
TTTTTTCCATGCTGTTTTGTCCTTTCCGTGCTATACTGTCTGTACTGATTTCATATACAAAACTGCGTGCATCGTTCAAAGCGATGCAATGTCCATGTTACCTTAACAGGCAGGCTTTCGCAATGTAATTTTCTGTGCAAAAATTGTACAGAATGATGCTGTGATTACTGTATTGACATCCGGACGCCGGGCGGGCGAGCGGGTCCTGTCGGCGATGTCCGCTTGGGGACGCCTCTCGGCTCAGGGGCTCACGCCTAGCGGATGCTAAGCTCGCAAAAGACGCTCGCAAGCACCGAGGCGTCGCCATGCCCCTGCGCCGGACATCATCCGCCACCCGCTCGCCCGCCCGGCTGGACTGTGATCTGCGGTCAGCTCACTTCGAATAATCACAGAGAAAAAGCCTGGTGAAAAACATAAGGATTTCCGCACCGCAGCGCTTTTTCAAATGCTCTGAATACAACAGAATAAGGAGAATTACTTTTATGAATAATGACGAAAAAAGAAAAGCTGAAAATAACAATAAAAATCAAAACAACACTACTGCATACAAAGAGGCTGTCTCCCAGAAGAAATACCCCTGGACTGCCAAGCGCATTGCCGCCTGGATCTGCATTGTGGCACTGGCTGCCATGTATGTAGTCACCCTGATCCTGGCACTGACAGATAATACGGCAGCAGGGAGTCTTTTCAAGGCCAGCCTTCTGCTGACCATTGTCCTGCCCATCTTCTGCTGGATCTTTATCTGGGCCACGGGAGTGCTGACCCACAAGGAGACAATCGCCAGCATGAAGATTCTGAATTCCAATCCGGAAGAAAGGAAGAAAATGGAAGAAGCTCTGCAGGAATCCATGATTGAATCAGAAAAGAAGTAAACTCAGCTGTAGAAGGAGCCAAGATAGAAAGAAATGCCTGATGGCATTCCTTTCTATCTCGAATGATGACGATTGCGTCATCATTCGGAACCAAAAGAAATGCCCAGAGGCATTTCTTTAGGAGAATTCGCCTTCGCGAAATTCTCCTCAGGCTGCCGCTGTAATACAGCGGCATAAGGAGGTAGAAGTGAAAAGCCACATTGATACTGTAATTTTTGATATCGGCGGTGTACTGACAGACTATCGTCCGAAGGAATTCTGTCTGTCTATGGGATTTTCGGAGGATATCGCTGAACGCGTCTATCAGGCTGCCATGGGTTCTGCTGCCTGGGCAGAATATGACCGGGGCATTCTCTCCGATGAGACGATCCTGTCCATGTTCCAGAAAAACGATCCTGAGATCGCTGATGAGATTGCAAAGACGCTCGCCGACACGCACGGTCTGGTCAGCCGCCGGGACAGTGCCATCCCCTGGATCCGACACGTCAAGGCATCCGGTCGGCAGGTGCTGGTACTCTCCAATTTCAGTCAGAAGATTTTCGATGAATGTCACGACGCCCTGGACTTCCTGCCGGAGACAGACGGCGGCATTCTCTCCTACCGGGATCACTGCATCAAGCCCGATCCGGTGATCTATGCCATGATCATCCGGCGCTATCACCTGGATCCGGCCCATGCCGTCTTTATCGATGACACAAAAGTCAATCTGACGGCCGCCGCAGAGGCCGGCCTGCAGACCATCTGGTTTCAGGATATCAGGCAGGCGCAGGCAGATCTGGATGCTATGCTGCAGATATAACACAAAAAGGCAGCGGGAATATCCCGCTGCCTTTTGTTCGTCAGCTCCTGCCTCTCTCCGCATCCTCCCGGATCATCTTCAGCAGCTTTTCGCTGGCAGAAGGCAGCACGGCTCTGCGGTTTGAAACCACATAAAAATCACGTCTGGGGATCAGCTTATTAAAGCGCAGCTCAAAGAGCTGGCCGCTTTCCAGTGCCTTTTTGGCGAAATCCTTCACTACGCTGCCCACGCCCAGATTCCGCTGGGCGAACTGTACGATCATATCGCTGGTGGAGAGCTCAAATTCCGGGTGGATCGTGACCCCGTTCTTTGACAGGAAGCTGTCCATATAGCTGCGGCTGGAAGTGTCCTTTTCCAGGCAGATTAGGGGCAGCTTTTCCAGATCCTTAAAATCCATCATCCTGTTCTTATACTGAATAAATTTGCGGCCGGCGATAAAGGTATCCTGAATCTGCCGCACCGGAATGGCGTCAATGGAGGCAGACTGATTTAATGGTCCTGACACCACGCCGAAATCGATTCGATCCTCCTGCAGGATCCGCATGGTCTCCGGTGTAGGCGCATTGGTCACCACCACTTTTACACCCGGATATTCCTCATGAAAGCGCTCCAGATAAGGCAGCAGGAAGAACTGCAGTGTCATGTCGCTGGCACCGATATGGAGCTCGCCGATCTCCAGATTCAGCATCTGCCTTAATTTCTTCTCTCCTGTCTCGATCTGTTCATACCCCTTGGAGACATAACTGAACAGCAGCTCTCCTTCCTTGGTGAGCTTCACTCCCTTGGAAGTGCGCGCAAAGAGACTGACCCCCATGCCGTTTTCCAGCTGCTTTAAGGACTGGCTCACCGCAGGCTGGGAGATGGATAATCTCTCCGCTGCCTGGGTCAATGAGCCCAGTTTGGCCGCATAATAAAAAACTTTGTAATATTCCAGATTTACGTCCATACCCACCTCTGTATCTATGTGCAGCATTTTATATCTGCAAGTCCGTACCGACGCGCCGGGTGCACCAGGCCACGAACCAGGCCAGCACAGGAACTTTCTTCTGCACCTCATGCCGTTTTACTAAGGTTCGCCTCCTAAAAAAAGAAAACGACAGTCATGAGCGGCTTTGCTCCTCCTGTCGTTTTCTGTCATAACTATATCTGATTTCAGTACAAAATGCAATAAGCTTTGCTGAAGTAAAAAGAAATTTCACCGAATATGTCCAGCCTACTCTTCCATCTGGTCCAGGGCCTCCTGTATCCACTTTGCATAAACTTCCTTGCTGGCCATGCCGACCTTCGGGCGTCCCAGGATATTGCCGTTCTGGTCCACAAGGTAACTGGTGGGTGTGCCGACAGCCGGGAAGTACCCGTCCAGCTCATCCGTATCCAGCAGTACCGGCAGTGTCACACCCTGTGCCGACATAAGATCATGTGCCTCTTCTACGCCTTCTTCATCATTGATATCCCGCACATCCGTCAGAAGCGTGATGATCTGCACATCCTCCATTTCATCATTCAGTGCCTGAAGATCCGGCATTTCCTCGATGCAGAAGGAGCAGGTCGTCGCCCAGATATTCACCATGGTCAGCTTTGCATTTTTAAATACGGAACTGTCTACCGCATTGCCGTCGTAGTCCACTGTCTTAAAGGAAATGCCGGAAGAACTCTGGTATTCCACGTAATCCAGCTGCTTTCGCTGTTCTTCCCAATCGCCCTTCAGCTTTTCCAGCAAAGCCTTCGTTTCTTCAGATTCGTACTCGGAAGCTGTTTCGTTTAAATCCGTTGACGCGGTATCCGCCTGGTACATAGTCAGTCCGCTCTCTGTCGTAAATGCTGTCAGCGTATAGTCCGTCACTGTCGCGTACTGCTCGACGGCGCCGCGAAGCTCTTCCTCGGTCATATCCTGATTGACAGAAAACAGAATACCCGGAAAAACATAATGCGTCCGATACTGATCCAGTTCGTCATAAGAGTCTACCGCATACTTATCAAAGCCTTCCGGAAAATCTCCCACGACCACCTCTACTTCGCACATGCGGATCCCTTTCTCTGCATCCAGCATAGTGAAATGCGGAATCACGCCGCAGTCCTCATTCTTAGCACACTCCGCAAAGCTTCCGATCCACTTTCGAACCGCCAGACCTGTTGCGTCACTGATCTCGGCATAATCTGTCGTGTCGCCAGATGCTGTACTCTCCCCTTCCGCCGCACTGCCTGTATCTGTATTCTGCGTACTCTGACTGCCGCATGCCGCCAGACTGCCAGCCAGCAAGGCGGCCAGCAGTATCCCTGCTGATCTTTTCTTCATTCTATACATTCCTCCTCATTCTGCAGATACCCCATGTGTCACCATGCGTGTTTTTCACACGCCGGACACGGTCTTTTTCTTTTCTCCCACGCCCGCAGCCTTAAAGTGCAGTGCCCCCGTAGGACAGACACCGGTGCAGGCACCGCAGCGAATGCACTCTGCGCTGTTGGGATCATGCATTACATCCACATTCATTTTGCACTGTCTGCTGCAGGCGCCGCATCCGGAGCACTTTTCCTTTTCCACCTTCAGCTGCAGAAAGCTGACTTTCTGGAATAATCCGTAAAAGGCACCCAGAGGACAGACATATTTGCAGAAGGGCCTGTCAATCGTCGTGGAGAGCACGACAATGACGATCAGCAAAAAGAATTTCCACTGAAACAGTGCTCCCAGCATGCCCCGGACGCCCTCATCCAGAATAGCCAGCGGAATCGCACCTTCCAGAATTCCCACCGGACAGACCAGCTTGCAGAAATACGGAACCGAGGACAATCCCCCATTCACCTTCAGGAAGGCCGGCAGCAGCAGAACGAATACCACCAGAAAGACGTATTTCATCCAGCGAAGCACCTGATCCAGACGCTTTGGAACCGTCAGCTTCGGAACCGGGATCTTATACAGAAGCTCCTGAATGAGGCCGAATACACACAGCCATCCGCAGACAAAGCGTCCCAGCAAAATACCGATCAGTGCCAGGTACCCCAGCACATAGAAAGGGAATTTTTTCTTACTCCCCACTACAGCCTGCAGCGCACCGATGGGACAGGCGCCGATCGCTGCCGGGCAGCTGTAGCAGTTCATCCCCGGCACGCAGAAATTCTTTAAGGCGCCGGTGTAGATCAGATTTTTCCCCCATCCGGTCCATCGGCAATTCTGCAGAATGGCCGACACCACCTGTACCAGTTTTCGCCGGGCGGCCTGCTTTTGTATCGTCTTTTTCATAACAATGTTCCTCTTTCCAACAACCGTATCCTTATCCCCTATGCCGTGGTCTGATGCAGCAACCGGAAGCGAATTTTGTGGAGGCTTATTCTCCGAAAGAAACGCCCTTGGCTGCGAATTAGCGGCATTTCTTTCAAACATACCAACGCAAATGCCTACCCTATTCCGATACACTCAAAGCAGATATTGGCAGCCTTGCGCAGAACCACTTTCGGCTCGCTGCGCAGAGTACCCACCACGATGCCGGCGATAGCCAACGCCAGAATGATGTATCGTATACTCTTTTCCATTAGATTTTTATTTTCCATAGCAATCTCCCTACCGGTCTGCTTTCTGATGGTTCTTTTCTTTCTCCGCATACATTCTCTGGTCGGCCAGGATACGCACCTTGGCGATATCCTCCGACTCCCGGGGATACATGGCATAGCCGCAGCTGACGCCGATCTGCAGGGAATGACCATCGATGACGCAGGGCTGCAGCAAGGCCTCTTCTATACGCTTCTTCATCTGCTCTGCCTGGTTCTGCTCCAGCTGGTTGCCGATGACCAATGTGAATTCATCTCCGCCGATGCGGAAGACATAATCCTGCTCCCGTATGCAGCCAAGCAGTCTCTTAGCCGCCTCCTTTAAAAGCTTATCTCCCATGTCATGGCCGTAGGTGTCATTGATGGGCTTAAAGTGATCCAGATCCAGGTAATACAGGGTAAAGGGAAGCTTTTTGCTTTCTTTTCGGTGCAGCACGGTACTGAAAAATCGCTCGTTGAAAAGACCCGTCAGGCCATCCGTATTGGCCAGATTTTCCAGCTCATGCCTCTCGCCGATGTCCTGGGCGATCAGCATGACCTTTTCCGGCACGCCCTGAGCATCCCAGTGCACGGCCACCACATGCATGATGTTGTAGACATTTTCCGTCCGGCCGCCGTATTCGATCTTCAGGGCCCCTTCTCCCTTTCGCAGGGTCTTTCGCAGGTATTCCGCATTCAGCAGCTGATTCATCTTGATATTCTCTGCATCCGAGAGCACCACATATCTGCTGTTGATGGCTTCCACAAGCTCATGGTAGCACCCCTGTTTCGTGTACAGTCCTTCCCGGCAGAGGAATTCATCATACTCATAGCGGTCATTGACCAGATCCACCGCTGCATAACGGTCTATGATCTGGGTCATGCCATAGAAAAGGTGGTCCAGTTGCTGCTTCTGTTTCTCCAGCGCGTCATGCAGCTTTTGCTGCTGCTCCAGTTCCATCTTTGCATGAATCGTGATAAGCCGGATGATCAGGATCAGCAGACAGACGGACAATGCGGCGATCATAAGCGCCGTCACGCTCATGATCTTCGTGCTGCCGGATTCTATGGTACCGGCCTGCACGATACCGACAATGCTCCAGTCGTTGATACCCACCGGCTGACAGATCACATAATAGGAATCCAGCGCCGTCCTGAATTTACCGTATCCCTCATGGGGCGTCCTGACAGCATTTACCAGGTTTTCCTCGGTGTTCTTCGTAAACTGCACCTGCTCTGCCAGAAAAGTAAAGAGATTCCCCGGATTGACTTCTTCTCCGTTCCGGGGCTTCAGGGAAAGGATCGTCTCCCCTTTGGAGTTCACCACATAGCAGCTGCTCTTTTCCCCGAACATATCCTTTACGATCAGGTTTTCCACCACGTCGGCATCATAGCTCACCGCCACGCCGGTATAGGTGGTCTGTCCCATCGTAAAGGGCTCCTGCAGGGGCGAGGCAAAGACGATTTTTTTATCTCCGCCGCTGGAGGTATAGGAGGCGGCTACCGGCTCTCCCCTTTCATACATCTCCTCAAATACGCCGCGGATGCTGTCTGCTGTTCCGCTGCGGCCGGCAGCCGTCAGGAACTCATCATCCTCATTGAACATATAGAAGTCGCTGTACTTCCAGCTGTTTTTGCGGTTGGCAAAGCTCTTCCAGGCAGACTCCTTATCCTCCATGTCCTCAATATACTGCAGATTGGCATTCCAGTCTGTCAGGACACCCCAGTTTCGCTGGGTGAACAGGGTAAAGGCCTGATCGACCTGCTGGTAGGTCACCTGCAGCTGCTTTGCATTCCCCTGGTAGATCTCATAACCGATGTACTGTTGATAGACCGCTGTCCCCGCCAGCATGCACAGGATCATGAGAACTGTCAGTATGATATTTTTGCGAAGTTTTCGCATAGGTTTCCTCATTTCAGAGCAGCTTTCACTGCACTTATCCACACTTCCGGGCAGTCTTGCTGTGAAGAGGCAACGGAAATTTCAGATCTCGTCTGCCCTCTCGGAAAGAATGAGCTCGAATCCGTAACAGCTCTTTTCAAAGCCGTAGTGTTCATAAAAGCCATGGGCACCGGTGCGGGGCAGGCCGGAATCCAGCGTGATGGCCCGGCATCCTCTCTCCTTTGCCAGCTCTTTGGCATGATCCAGAAGGAAGCGCCCGTATCCCTTGCCGCGATCCTCCTCATCCGTGATCAGACTGGACACATAGCAGGTCAGGCCGGACATCCAGAAGGTATTAAAATAATCTCCGTGGCAAAAGCCGTGATAGCAGCCGTCCTCTTCTACGGCAAAAAAGGCAAAGCTGTTTTTATCCTCCAGCACTTCCCGGTATACTCTGCGTATCTCCTCTTTATCATAGGTGTTATAGGTCCACAGTCTCTCTATGTAGGAAAAAGCGATCTCAAAATCTTCCTCTGCTGCCTGTTTGATCTTCATATGGTCACCCTATCATCCAATAATCCGCCGACTACCGGAGCTTCCTTTCTCCCGTTTTTCACCGGGCATTCTGCTTATCCATCCGGCAGCGCTGCCTGCCATCTTCTGCCGCATCCTACGAAAGCTGTGCCCAAACAGCAGGCAGCTTTTGCCGCCGCTTTTTTCACACACCCCGGTAACGGCGCCTCAGATAGAGGGAAAAGCCCAGCAGTCCAAAGGTCTGCAGCAGCTGATAAAACACAGAGATCCACAGGATTCCCACCCTGACGTGAAAGATCGTCAAAGCATGCATCTGCGACGGCGCCGCCGCGGCAATAAAAAGTACCATCAGCACCGCCGCTGCGATCTTCAGTACACGGTCTGATAAGAAAATTCCCGTGATAAAGATCCCCAGCGCGATGGCCACCAGCATATCTACGTATTTAAAAGCATGGGTGTTGCTGTACATCCGTCTAAACAGCCGCAGGGATTCCTCACTGGTCAGATCCACCGTGTCGAAAAGATTGGATACGAAATTCCTGTAAAGGATCGCAAAAAACACATCCAGGATCTTGACACCCACCAGAATGATACACCACAGCTGCATGAGCTGACGGACCATATGATCGGAAAGCACATATTCTTTCTTGATCTTTGCATCGTCCGGGGTCATCTCCTTCTTCTGCACATTTCCCAGCAGCGAATACCGATGCCGGAAAAACAGATAGGAGTACAGAAAGAATGCTGCAAACAGTAATACCTGTACCCCGGCCAGCCCCATCATCCAGTGCCAGTAGTGCTCATCGAGCATATCCGGATTCAGTCTCTGTGCATACCGCAGCCGCTTTCGCAGCATAATATTGGCCAGCATGATCACCGCATTGATCACCGCAGCGTTCATCATGGTCCAGGACAGAAAATGGGTGCACAAAGACTGATTATAACTCTGCCGCAGTCTTCCGGCGGCTGTTCTGATTTGCCTTACTCCCCACATGCCTACTCTTTTCTATCTCTGCATTTCTTCCAGGAATTCCTTCAGACACTGTGCAAATGCATCCAGATGGCCATTGTAGCAATGGTCTGCGCCGGCCACCGTCTTTAACTGACAGTTTGCATACCTCTCTGCCGTCCTCACACCAAAGGAATAGGGGACTGCCTCATCCGCATCTCCGTGGATAATGCAGACAGGGCCATGATAGCGGTCGATCTCATCTTCCACGTGGATCGTCTGGGCGACGCGCATGTAATTGCCCTTTAACTTTCTGCCGTCCCAGTTTTCAAATACCTCCGGAATGTTCTGCGGATCTAGCTGCTGTCCAAGCAGGGAACCCTCTCTGGCCGCCTCCGGGATCATGACCGCCGGTGACATGGGGATCACTGCCTTAAAAGCATCCGGGCACATGCCGGCTAAGAGCACCGTCAGAAGTCCGCCCTGGGAATGACCGCATATATAGAGATCCGTCACAAAATCCAGTGTCTTTGCATACTCGATCACCCGCAGGCCGTTGGATACCCACTTGTACAGGGTGTGATCCTCAAAGGCACCGTCACTGCCGCCGTGGCCGTACAGGTCGATGCGCAGCACCGCAATGCCGGCCTTAAGCGCCACATCCTTTGTCCGGATGATATGATCCTCCTCCATGTGTCCCGTAAAGCCATGGAAAAGGATCATCAGGGGCATCTTCTCTCCTACCCCTTCCGGCTGATCCAGTTTGGCATGTAATCTGATACCGTCGTCTGTAATGTAGAATTCCTGCATAATTAACCTCCCACAATACGTTTTTGTTTTTATTATAGCATATTTATTTTTTTGCTGTATCGGGAGAATAACATACAAAATCTTATTGTATATACATAGAGAACACACGGACGCCGGACGAGCGGACGGGTCCTGTCGGCGATGTCCTACATAAAAAAGGAGCAGACAGAAATGTCTGCTCCTTTTTTTACATTATCCTTTGTCAGTATCCACACGTTTAGCGGTATATGATATCAGAACGGCTGGGGCCATTGCTGATCATGGTGATGGGCATGCCCAGATGCTTCTCGATGAACTCCACATACTTACGGCAGTTTTCCGGCAGATCCTCGTATTTCTTGATGCCGCGGATGTCGCACTTCCAACCCGGCAGTACCTCGTAAACGGGCTTTGCCTTCTTCAGCTCATGGGTAACGGGGAAATCGGTGGTCTGCTTGCCGTCGATCTCATAAGCCACGCATACCGGGATCTCGTCCAGATATCCCAGAACATCCAGTACGGAAAGGGCTACATCGGTAGCCCCCTGGAGACGGCAGCCGTACTTGCTGGCTACGCAGTCATACCAGCCCATTCTGCGGGGACGTCCTGTGGTGGCACCGTACTCGCCGCCGTCACCGCCGCGTCTGCGCAGCTCGTCAGCCTCTTCTCCAAAGATCTCGGAGACGAATTCACCGGCACCTACTGCAGAGGAGTAAGCCTTGGAAACAGTGACTACCTGCTGGATCGCATAAGGCGGAATGCCTGCGCCGATGGCACCGTAGGCTGCCAGTGTGGAGGAAGAGGTGACCATGGGATAAATACCATGATCAGGATCCTTCAGCGTTCCCAGCTGGCCCTCTAAGAGGATGGTCTTATTTTCCTTGACAGCCTGCTCTAAGAACAGTGCGGTATCTGCCACGAAGGGAGCCAGGAATTCTCTGTACTCGTGCAGGGTCTCCAGCAATGCAGCCTGGTCGATGGGATCTCTGTGATACAGATGTACCAGCAGGGTATCCTTCTGGATGCAGACATTGGCGATCTTTTCCTTTAATACCTCGTCATCCTGAAACAGCTCATTGACCTGGAAACCGATCTTTGCATACTTATCAGAATAAAAAGGTGCGATACCGGACTTGGTGGAGCCAAAGGACTTGCCCTTTAATCTGGCCTCCTCACACTCATCAAAGAGGATATGATAAGGCATCACGATCTGGCAGCGATCGGAAATCAGGAGCTTCGGAGCCGGTACGCCCTTGCTTTCGATGTCATTTAACTCTGCCTTTACTCTGTTTACATCCAGTGCCACACCATTGCCAATCACATTGGTAATAGACTGATGAAATACACCGGAAGGCAGTGTATGCAGTGCGAATTTGCCATAGTCATTGACGATCGTATGGCCCGCATTGGCGCCGCCCTGGAAACGAACGACGATATCCGCCTGATCTGCCAGCATATCTGTGATCTTGCCCTTACCTTCATCACCCCAGTTTGCACCGACTACTGCTTTAACCATGTCTCTTCCATCCCTTCTGCCGGATCCCCGACCTGTCTGTACATTGTGCGCTGTGCACCACCACTGCCGCCCCGCCTGCCGCCTTACTCCGGTGCAGAGCGAAACGCAGGGATAACTTTCCTTTTACACAAGACATTATACGCATTTTTCTGTCATAAGTAAAATCAATATATTTTATGTGCAGTATAAGCTATAATAATATATTGTATATTTATCATTCAAATCAGCCGGACGGGCGAGTGGGTGGCGGATGATGTACGGCGCAGGGGCATGGCGACGCCTCGGTGCTTGCGAGCGTCCTTTGCGAGCTTAGCATCCGCTAGGCGTGAGCCCCTGAGCCGAGAGGCGTCCCCAAGCGGACATCGCCGACA
>CAVKQI010000085.1:0-11165 GCA_963658405.1 bacterium
GTGCTTAGTGTGAAAAATACGCTCGATAGCGTATTTTTCACACAGCTATTTGTGCCGCAAGCGTCACAAATAGTCCTGAGCGCAAACCGAATCAAAGATTCGCTTCAGCAAATCTGAAATTTTCTTTGCGATTTCTCCGGCGAGAGTGCCTGCGGAATGGAGATTTTTATGATTAAAGTTACCCTTACAAATGAAATTTTAAAATACATCACTGAGATTGAAAAAAACAGATATATAGTATCGGAAACTCCGTTGTCGCAGGGCGTGGCAAGCAAGCTTCGCAAGAATTCAAAGAAGAAAAGTTCCTACGCATCTACCAAAATAGAAGGAAATCCTTTGACGGAAAAGCAGGTAGATGAGGTCATAGACAGTGATGAGCGAAAACACTATCTGAAACCGGAACAGGAGGTGCGGAATTATTTCCTTGCGCTGAATTACCTTGAAGGAAAAGCAGAAAAAAAGGAAAAGTTTTCGAAACAGCTTATTCTGAACGTCCAGAAGCTTGTTGAAAAAGGGGCATCCAAGGAGAAGATCGGTCTCAGAGGGCCAATGCCGCCCGGTGTTTTATTTGCGGTTTATGATTCTCAAACCGGGTATCCGGATTACATTCCGCCGGAATATGTGGACATACCGGCGTTATTGGACGAGCTGGTAGAATATGTAAATACTACAGATGACCACCCACTTATCATAGCGGCCGTGGTTCATTATCAGCTCGTGACCATTCACCCATTTGAGGATGGAAACGGGCGAACTGCAAGACTTCTTTCAGGATATATTCTGGATATAAACGGATATGGATTTAACGGAATAGGATCTTTGGAAGAGTATTTCGCTTATGACATTGAGGAATACTATGCTTCCATTCAGATGAATCTGCCGGCTCTGTATTATGCAGGAAGGGACAATCCTCCGCATCCTGAAATATGGATCTGCTATTTTCTGCGAATGGTATTGCTGTATTCCAATAAAGTACGGGAATTATCCAAAGGCTCTGACGGCAAAGAACTGGAGGCAAGTTTATCTTACCTCATGAAGAAAGAAAGGGAACTGCTGTTATTCTTGATTGAAAATTACAGAGGAGAATTTACGCCCATTGAGGTCAGCAAAGAATTTAAAGTTACAAACAAAACCATTATCAACAGACTTGCCAGGCTGGTGAATAACGGATTTGTGTCACCGAATCTGGTAAATCAACGCATTCGCTCCTATGCGTTAACCGATTATGCAAAGCAGCACGAAGAAGAGTTGCGCAGGCTGCTTTGTAATGACCAGAATATCAACGGATGATATCTATCTCCTAAGCCGCTTAGATAAAATAGTGAAAAAATAGTGTAATAATAGTGAAATCCAGAGCAGCATTCACTCGGTATGCTGCTCTGGATGATGCTGTTTTCAGGCCTCCTCCTGTGCTTTTCCCCTTTTCAGTCAGAATTGTGTTATAAGAAAAAATAATTTTTAAAGACTACTCTCCGCATGTATGATATAAAAATCAGATAAGCTGCAAAGTAGTCCGGAATAATCCGGAAACAGATCAACCAGCACCTGCAAGTACAATTGCTGCAGGCTCGTCGGGAGGAGCATCCGTGTGCAGAGCAATTTGTGCTTTGCATTATGATTTCTCCGGCGAGGGTGCCTGCGGAATGGAGATTATTATGAAATTCACTTACAAGCACACCATTTATGCCTGCTTTATCGGCTATATCGTACAGGCTATCGTCAACAGTTTCGTTCCCCTTTTGTTCGTCACTTTTCAGAAGACCTACGACATTCCCCTGTCTCAGATCACGCTGCTGATCACCATTAACTTCCTGATCCAGCTCATGGTAGATCTGCTGTCGGCCTTTTTCGTGGACAGGATCGGCTACAGGGTCAGTGTCCTCCTGGCCCATATCCTTGCGGCGCTGGGGCTGGCAATGCTGACGATTCTGCCGGAGCTGGTTCCCGGGCATTTCGGGGGCATCCTGCTGGCTGTCTGCATTTATGCCGTAGGCGGCGGCCTTCTGGAGGTACTCATCAGTCCCATCGTAGAGGCATGTCCCACTGACAATAAGGAAGCGGCCATGAGTCTGCTGCACTCCTTCTATTGCTGGGGTGTCACCGCCGTGGTTCTGCTCTCCACGATTTTCTTTGCCATATTCGGCATTCAGAACTGGAAGATCATGACCCTGCTGTGGGTACTGGTCCCGGTCCTCAATGGTATTTTCTTTAGCAGAGTACCGATCTACAGTCTCCAGGCGGAGGGCGAAAAGGGCATGTCCATACCGGAGCTGTTTCGCTCTAAGATCTTCTGGATCCTGATGCTCATGATGATGTGCTCCGGTGCCTCCGAACAGGCTGTCAGCCAGTGGGCTTCCACCTTTGCCGAAGAAGGCCTGGGCATCACCAAGACCGTCGGCGATCTCATCGGTCCCATGTCCTTTGCCATCCTTATGGGCTTATCCCGTCTGATCTACGGCAAATACGGAGACCGGCTGGATCTGGACCGCTTTATGAAGGGCAGCAGCATTCTCTGTATTCTGTCCTACCTGCTCATCACCCTGGTGCCCAATCCCATGATCGAGCTGGCTGCCTGCGGCATCTGCGGCTTTTCTGTGGGTATCCTCTGGCCCGGCACCTTCAGTCAGAGTTCTGCCGCTCTGCCCAGAGGCGGCACGGTCTTATTTGCCCTCCTGGCGCTGGCCGGCGATCTGGGATGCTCCGGCGGTCCCACTGTCGTAGGCTTTGTCTCCAATGCCGCAGGCGGCAATCTGCGCACCGGTATCCTCAGCGCTATTATTTTCCCGGTCCTGATGCTGGTCAGTCTGTTCCTGGCGAAGAAATCTTCCCCCAAAAAATCCTGATACAGCCAAAAGCCAGAAATACCGGTAACGCATGACTATCAGCTTTTGCAAAGTTTGCAGTGCAGAAGGATAGCCTCTGAAAAAGCAAAAAAAGGAGAGGATTTACGATCCTCTCCTTTTTTATGTGCTGTTGATTTTTCCAGATTTTTCTTTCAGTTTTTTCCTTGCCGCTGTCATACAGCGACAGTCTTAAGAAAATTTCGTGAGTGTGAATTCTCTTAAACTTTCAGATCCACCCATTTCCCCTGGTGGAACCGGATACTCATCAGGCAGTATCTGGTGAACTGATCAGAGAGTACGCCCAGCCAGATGCCGGCTAATCCCAGGTGAAATACCATGGTCAGCACGTAAGTCATCACCGTGCGGATGATCATGACACTGATCAGGGAGGCTGCCAGGGTATACTTTACATCCCCGGCGGAGCGCAGGCAGGCGCCGTAAATGATCTGGGAGATCTGCAGCAGGACGATAAAGGCCACAAAGCGGCTGATCAGCACGCCATCGTCCAGTATCTCCGGGTCATCAAAGTACAGGGAGAAGATCCATCTGCCGCCGCACAGAAAGATGATCATCAGCACAAAAGAGATGCACAGCCCGATCTTCTGGCAAATGTTGCCGTACCGTTTTGCCTTTTCCTTATCCTGCTCTCCTAATGCCTCTCCTGTCAGCGCCACCCCGGCTGCCTGCATGCCGTCGGCGAAGGAAAAGGCCAGTCCCATCAGATTCATGCCCACATTGTGGGCTGCAAAGTCATTGGTGCCCAGTCTCGCGGCCAGCATCGCCGTCGCCAGAAAGCCCACCCGCATAGCCAGATTTTCTACCAGCACGTTGGAGGAAAAAGAAAGGATCTTCTGCATCTGCTGCATGCGCGGCACGATTCTCTCCCTGACGATCAGCCGCAGGCTGACATAGGATCTCCTGCGCAGCAGGGAGGCAATGCTCATACATGCTCCCACAGCGCTGCCCGTCACCGTAGCGATGGCAGCCCCCGCGCAGCCCAGTGCCGGGAAGCCCAGATTGCCCCCGATCAGCAGATAATTGCAGCAGATATTCACCGTGCTGCTCACCAGATTGGTGCTCATAGAGATCCGGGTATTGCCGCTGCCCCGCTGCGCGGAATTAAAGAGCATCTGGGTAGCATTAAAAATGGTCCCGCCCATGATGATCCGGAAATAGATGACCGCGTCAGCATGGGTATCCTCATTGCTCCCGGAAAAGCGCATGATAGGATCTGCCACCCACAAAGAGAGCGCCGTCACCAGCACGCAGACCAGCAGCATAATGACAAAAGCCGACATCAGCACTTCATTGGCTTCTCTTTGCTTTTTCTCTCCTTTTCTTCTGGCCACAAAAGCCGAAACTGCCATGTTGATGGCAAAAAAAGGCGCCAGCCCTATCAGTTTCGGCTGCACCGTCAATCCCACTGCCGCCACCGCTTCGCTCCCCAGTGTGGAAACCATCATGGTATCGATCAGACCCGCCAGGGAGATAAAAAAGCTCTCCAGCACCGCCGGCCATGCCATTTGCACGGCACTTCTGACCATTTTTCGACTGCTTTCTCTTTTGGGCTCGTCCATCGTTTCTGCCTTTATCATAATTTCCTTTCTGCCGCGGTTTACAGCGCCAATCTTTCCTCATGGTATTATGGTATTCCTTTTGCACAATACAGTCTTTTTCTTTTCTGTCTACAAATAGAACATTTCTGACATCTTCCGTCTGCGGTCGAGTGCTCCTTCCCAGTCTGTTTTTATTTTCATGCAAAATCTATCCGTATTATGCTCACCTGCGGTATAATAGGGGACATCATAATCATGCAATTGAATACCTGCATAATCGCATCGGAGAATTCGCCTTCGCGAAATTCTCCTCGTGCTGCCTCTGCACAGCAGCGGCATAGGGAGGAAATCATGAAACTGAGTATCTTTTATCACCACCTGCAGGCCTGGGCCAAACAGAAAAACATTCCCATAGACGATGTCCTGGAAACGGTCCGGGACCTTGGCATCACCCATCTGGAAGTAGACCGGGACGATATCGGAGACATCTTCGAGTTCGGCCCCATGCTGGCTTCGCACGATCTGCAGGTCTCCAGCATCTACGGCTTTTATGACTGGGTGCAGCGCCCGGAGGATTTCTGTGATGATCAGCAGATCCTGCACGCCATTTACCTGGAGTGCGACAGGATCATGGTCATTCCCGGCTTTTATACCTCTGAGGATCCTGCCCAGCGGGCTGACCAGAAGGAGCAGATGCTCGACAGCCTGGATTACTTCATGGAACGGGCCGCAGCTGCCCGGCTGACTGTCACCATTGAGGATTTTGACCAGCTTGACAGCCCCATCTGCGACAGCACCGGCATGCTGGATTTCGAAAATGAGCTTCCCGGACTGCGCACCACCTTTGATACCGGCAATTTCTATTACAGCGGCGAAGATGCCCTTACCGCTCTGCCCCGCCTTGCCGCTTCCATCGAGCACGTGCATCTCAAGGATCGTCTGCTTCTTCCAGGTGACTGGAAGAACACCCATCCTGACGCTGATCCCGTGCTGCTTTACGGCAAGCCGAAGGCAACGACCGCAGGCGTTCCCATGTATCCGTGCAGTGTAGGCGCCGGCTGTATTCCCATCCGTCAGCTCCTGCAGGAGCTCCATGCCCAGGGCTATGACGGCTGCTGTGCGCTGGAATTCTTTGACGCAGCTGATTACGAACAGGCCACCAGAGACTCCGTAGCATTCCTGAAGGATACGGGATATTTTGACCTGTAAGATCCGGGGCCGAAGGAAATAAATACGCGCAGGCATTTCCACAAGGCCTGTAATTTCGAAGCAGAAAGGAGTCCGGCATTATGACATCATCGAAAAAAATTCACGTCACCGTATGGAATGAATTTGTGCACGAAAGAGAGCTGCCGGAGATCGCAGCTGTTTATCCCGATGGCATCCACGAGTGTCTCCGGGAATTTCTGGAAAAGGAAGCCGACATCGAGGTGACCTGTGTCACCCTGGATATGCCGCACCAGGGCATCACCGAGGAGCTCCTGGCCAAAACCGATGTGCTGATCTGGTGGAGCCATGCCCGCCAGGAGGAGGTCACCGATGAGACAGTGGCACTGGTACAAAAGCACGTGCTGGCCGGCATGGGACTGATCGGCCTCCATTCCGCCCACTACAGCCGTATTTTCCGGACCATCCTGGGCGCTCCCATGACTCTCTCCTGGCGTCATCACGACAGAGAGCTGCTGTGGTGCATCGCACCGGCCCATCCCATCGCCCAGGGCATTCCCGCCCGCATCGAGCTGCCGGATGAGGAGATGTACGGCGAGCCCTTCGGCATCCCGAAGCCGGATGATATCATCTTTATGGGATGGTTTTCCGGCGGCGAGGTATTCCGCAGCGGCGTCACCTTTACCAGAGGCTATGGAAAGATCTTCTACTTCCAGCCCGGACACGAGGAGCAGCGCATTTACGGCATCCCGGAGATCCAGCAGATCATCATCAACGCCGTTCGCTGGGCAGCGCCGGTGCTTCGCCTTCCTGCCCCGCCGGACAATGTACATGTGGTCACACCGCTCGTTTCAGAGTAAACCGTATTTCAAAGTAATCTGAATTTCAAGGTAAACTGCATTTCATGAAAAACGCCCTGCTTTCCATCGAAAGCAAGGCGTTTTTTTAGTTTTTTCTTTAGATCCTGCTGCAGCCGTCGTCGTTATACAGCTCATAGCTTTCCGGCTCTGCCTTCCAGGTGATATAGTGCAGGGTGCTGTAATCGACCTGCTCCACATTGGCTGCGGGCGCTGCCAGAGGCAGCACATGGCCGGGGCGGACAAAGACCAGGATCTCATTGACTTCACAGGAAACGAAATGATCTCCTGCCGTCAGGATCTCCTCATCATAATCCTCGGCACTGCGCATGCGCAGCAGCTTCATCTCCTCCGGCAGATATACATATCTGCCCTTGGCATTCTGCGTATAAACCGGTGCGATCATGATGCTCTCGCCCACCAGGAGCTGGTCCTCTACCCCGCGTGCTCTCTCATCTTCGGGATAAGCAAAGGAAAGGGGTGCCATATACATCTCATCTCTCAGGGCCGCTTTCATGAATTCGCTGTAGATATAGGGCAGCAGTGCATAACGCAGCTTCACCAGATTGCTGAAATCCTCCTTGTGAGGGAAACGGAACAGTTCCTGCTTTCTGGTACCCATGGCAGCATGATCCCGCATCAAGGGGGTAAACAGGGAAATTCCCAGCCAGCGCAGCAGCAGATCTTCCGTAGCATCGTCCTGGAAACCGCCCATGTCCGCGCCGGTATACAGGAATCCTGCCATATTCAGTCCCGGCATCTGGGAGATACACAGCTTGATATGGGACCACCAGGAGCTGTTGTCTCCGGTCCAGACGCCGCCGTAGCGGTGCATGCCCACATAAGAGGAGCGGGAGAACATAAGGATCCGCTTATCCGGGGAAATCCTCTCGAAGGCCTCTCCGGCGGATCTGGTCATATAATAGCCGTACAGATTGTGCACCTGCTGATG
The DNA here is from genome assembly GCA_963658405.1 of bacterium. GTDB lineage: Bacteria > Bacillota > Clostridia > Lachnospirales > Lachnospiraceae > CAG-791. Next base: position 7,376 of record CAVKQI010000085.1, read on the forward strand.
GCAATAGCGCTTTCCACGGTATTCATGGTAAAAATCCTTATAATAGGCGGGATTGCAGTGCAGATCCGCCACCATGCCGGTGAAATCAAAGTAATCCTGCAGTTCCAGACTTCTGCCCTCATACTGCTTCATATCCTCGAAGATCTGCTTTAACGCCTCTTCGGTATAGAAGATGGCGGGCTCGTTCATGTCATTCCAGAAACCGTCGATGCCCTGGTCTGTCAGGAGCTGATACTTGTCGCCGAACCATCTGCGGGCATCGTCATTCAGGAAATCCGGCAGATAGGCATTGCCGGGCCAGACTGCAGCCACGAGTTCTTCGCCGTTTTCTTTCTTTACGAAATAGCCCTTCTTAAGCCCCTCCTCGCATACATCGTATCCGCTCTCCTGCTTGACGCCGGCATCGATGATGGGGATCAGGTGAATACCCTGCTCTCGCATCTCCTTTACAAAGTCTGCGAAATCCGGGAAGGACTCCTTATTGATGGTGAAATCCTTGTACCGCTCCATGTAATCGATATCCAGGTAAATCATGTCCAGGGGAATGCCCGCCTCTTTATAGCCGGCGGCGATCTCTCTGACCTCATCCTCATTCATGTAGCTCCAACGGCTCTGTCCGAAACCGAAAGCCCACTTCGGCGGAATGTAGCTGCGGCCGATGAGCTGACGGAACTCTTTGACGATGGCCGGTGCGCTCTCTCCGGTGATCTCGTAGACATCCACATCCAGGTAATCAAAGCGCACCTGCAGCGTATCCGGATCAGTATAGCCGATATCAAAGAATACATCCCCGGGATTATCGAAGAAATAGCCCGCTGTCCGCTCTTTTCCCCAGAGCAGGATAAAATTGTGCACACCGTACAGGGAGTGCTTTCCCTCTGTATGGGAGGGATCATCGGTGGCTCTGCTGGTATAGGTCCACCCCCGCTTGTTCATGCCCCGGACTGTCTCCCCGAGACCATAGACGATATCGTCCTTTTCCATGGTGGTGATCAGGGTCTTTTGCTCCCGGTCCAGTGTCCATCCTGCCGGTACGCCTTCCTTTGCCGTCAGCTTTCTTACCACTGCCTCTGTCTCTATCGGATTACCGTAAGTATACTTAGTGATCATCCTGTCGTAACCTCCCGTTTCCTGCTGTTTTCCTGTCGCTTTGCTTCTGTGACCGCACCGCGTATTTTCTCTGTGGCGTCGCTGTATTTTCTCTGTGCTGCAGTCTGTCTCCCGGTGACTGTCCTTATGATACTATGTACTTCCTGTATATTTCTCTCATATTTTCAGCTGATTATTGTACAAATCTCTTCTCTGCTTGAAAAGCAGACAGATCACTTCCTGTTTCATGCGTGATTTTCTGCGGTTTTCTGCAGTGATCCCGCACTATATCGTCAATTCTGCAAATCGTATATTAATAGTACATTTTTTCTGATTGCCCGTATCTGTTTAGCCTCATCTCGAATTTGCAAAAATAAGCTCGTTAATGCAATCATTACTCGCTCATTTTATGCAAATTTGCCTGGCTCTGAATAGTTTCAAAAACGGAAGCCTCCGATTCCTGTAAAAATCGAAGACTTCCGTTCTACGTCCTGTGTTCTGCTTCCTACGCTCGTCTGCCCGGTCAGTTATTGCACACCGGCAGCTCCCTACCTGGGGATCTCATAGCCCAGATAGTCCAGCACCAGCTCACAGAATACCGCATCCGACCAGGAGAACCACTCTCTTGTGTACTTCTCCGGTGCATCGGCGCACACGCCCTCATGCATGTGTCCGGTGCCGGCCTCGCTCTCCGCCAGCAGACGGATCGTCTCGGCCTCCTGCCGCTTATCTCCGGCGGTCATGGCCTGTATCCCCAAGGCAATGGGCCACACATAGCCCGGCGGCGTATGGGCGCTGCCGATGCCGGCCAGCACGCTGCCCTTGTAGTAATAGGGATTGCCCTCTGCCAGCAGGATCTTTCTGGTCGTCTGATATTTGGGATCCTCCGGGCTGCAGTAGCCCAGATAGGGCATGGCAAGAAGGCTCGGCAGATTGGCGTCGTCCATCAGCAGATAATTGCCGAAGCCGTCCGCCTCATAGGCATAGCACATTTCCTCGCCGTAGGGATCCATCACGGTTCCATGCTCCTCCACGGCCTCCCGCAGAGATTTCGCAAATGCCCCGCAGGCATCCGCAAAGTCCTGCTCCCCGTAGACATCCCGGGCAATCTCCTGCAGATATCCCAGAACGACCACCGCAAACATATTGGAAGAAATCAGGTAGCCGAAGACGCAGGCATCGTCACTGGGCCGAAAGCCGGACCAGATCAGTCCTGCCTTCTCATTGACCAGCGTGCCCTTGCCTTCCCTTGGCAAGGTGTCTGTATACCTGGTATTTCTGCGGACAAAGTGATAGGGGGATCTGTTCTCGTGATCCTGCTCGGTACGGAATACCTGCAGGATGGAACCGGCTGCCTTCCGGAAATCCTCCGTGAAATGGCCGGTATTTCCGGTCATTTTCCAGTATACGTAGGCCAGCTGCACCGGAAAACAGAGGGAATCGATCTCAAACTTTCTCTCCCAGATCTCCGGCTGCATGTCCGTCTCATCCGGTGCCCAATAGCGGCCGTTGGCCTCCTCGTTAAAGGCATTGGCATAGGGGTCGATCAGGATGCACTGCACCATGCGCTGCACCAGTCCTTCGATCATCTGCGCATAGGCTTCATCGTCCTTTGCCAGAAAAAGGTAGGGCCGCACCTGACAGGCGGCGTCCCGCAGCCACATGGCCGGTATGTCGCCGGTGAGCACAAAGGTGCTGCCGTCCGGCTCCTTCCGCACGGCCTTATCCAGGGTTTCTTTCATGGCCCGGTCAAAGATATCACCTCCGGGCAGGCCTTCCTGCTGCAGGCGGCTCTGTACCTCCCTGATGAGGTCCTGCAGGGAGTTTCTTTCACTTAATTTATCCATGCTCTGTCCTCGTGCTCCCGGCACTTTTCACTACTGTACCCGGATGATGCTGTCTGCCTTTCTGGGCTTTGCCTCCGGCTCCGGTCCCTGCGCATAGCCTAAGACGCAATGGCCGATGCCTTCATAGTCTCCCTGAATGCCCCACTTCTCCAGGAGCGCTTTGCCCTCCGGGCTCTCGAACTCTTCCTTGGCGCGGTGGATCCAGCAGCTGGATACGTCCAGCGCATGTGCGGCATTCATCAGGTTGCCCATGACCAGGCTGCCGTCGTAGAGGTAGGTGGGCACGCTCTTATCTGCCAGCACCACGATAACGACAGGTGCCCCGTAGAAGGGATCCGCATTGCTGCCCATGACGGCGGCGTTCATGGCAGAGAGCTGGTCTCTGGTGGCCTTGTCTGTCACTGCCACCAGTTTTACGGGCTGTCTGCCCATGCCGCTGGCCGCATAGGTGCCGGCCTCGAGGATCTGGGCCAGTTTTTCTTCTTCGACCATGTCGGGTTTGTAGGCGCGTACGCTTCTTCTTGTTTCCATGTTTTTGATGATTTCGTTCATAATTGCCTCTTTCTGCCACTGCTTGCAGCGGCTGTAGATTTTGGATACCCGGTCATGCCCCGAGCCGGCGCAGATGTCTCGCACCGTGCACCTCGCGCCGTTTTGCTAAGGTTCGCCTCTCGCCTCCGGATGGCCGGCCCTTAACTCGCATCCCCGCCTGATGCGGGGATGCTCAGATAGGCGGGCCTATCTGCCGCGCTCTGTAAGCGCGTCAGATACCATCCTTTGTCTTCGATGCGGACCTAAGCAAAACTGGCACTCGGTGCAAAGGATGCGGGCCATTCTGCGCCGCCCCGGGGCAT
>CAVKQI010000086.1:0-10988 GCA_963658405.1 bacterium
CGCTTTTCCGGGGGAAGCTTGTACCAGGGAGAGGTGGCGGCGTCGCCGCCGATGCTGCCCATGAGTACCGCATCGCTGCTCTTTGCGATCTCGATGGTCTCATCGGTCAGGGGTACACCGTAGGCGTCGATGGACGCACCGCCCATCAGGATGTCTCTGTATTCGATGGTATGGCCGTACTTTTTGCAGACCGCATCCAGCACCTTTCTGGCTTCTGCTACGATCTCCGGTCCGATGCCGTCTCCGGCGATACAGGCAATATTCAGATTCATTTTAACCTCCTATGCCGCTGCTTGCAGCGGTAATATCCTTATAAATATAAAAGCAGGAAGGCCGGTGATCCCGCGCCTTCCTCTTTTCTGTCGGTTGCATAGTCCGTGCGGCAGACCCGCGGTATTCTTACTTCTTTTCCTTCTTGTCTTTCTTGTCGCTCTTGTCGTCTGCGGCGCTCTCTACAGCATCCTCAGGCTTCTCGATCTGCACGATGGCCTCTCTCTGCATGGGGATACGGCAGTTGCGGTTATTACCGAACTCTACGATTACGGTATCCTCTGTCATATCAATGACGATGCCGTAAAAACCTGCGGTGGTCAGTACGCTGTCGCCTACGGCCAGCGTGGAAAGCATGCTCTCCTTATTCTGCTTTTCCTTTCTCTGGGGACGGATCAGAAAGAAATAGAAAAAAGCCACCAGTGCAACGATGTAGATGATGGAAACCATGCCCATGCTGCCTGTGGAACCGCTGGATGTCAGCATCATACCTGTTAAGTTCATTTCAGTGAATCCTCCTTCAATATGGATCTTTTATTCTGCAAAACTAAGCAATATCATACAACACCGGACTGACTTTTTACAAGAGCAATCTTCGTCAGTCCTCCGGTCAGTCCTCGGGCTCCTGCGCCAGAGCAGCCAGCTTCTGTACCCTGTACTGCGCAAATCTGCCCTCGTCCAGGGCATCCCGGATCTCCTGCATAAGAGAATTATAAAAATACAGATTATGCATAACACAGAAGCGAAGTCCCAGGGCCTCTCCTGCCTTATGCAGGTGACGGATATAGGCTCTGGAATAGCCGGCTCTGCATACCGGACAGCCGCACTGCGGATCGATAGGACGATCGTCCGTCTCATAACGGGCATTGCGGATGCGCAGTGTGCCGTGGTTAGTATAGAGGTTGCCGTGACGTCCGTTGCGGCTGGGATAGACGCAGTCAAAAAAGTCAATGCCTCTGGCTACGCCTTCAATGATATTTTCCGGCGTACCCACACCCATCAGATAGGTGGGCTTATTCTTGGGCAGATAGGGCGTGGTATTCTCGATGACGGAATACATCTCCTCGTGGGTCTCTCCCACCGCCAGGCCGCCGATGGCGTAGCCGTCCAGATCCATCTCCGCGATCCTCTTGGCGTGATCGGTGCGGATGTCCTGGTAGACAGCGCCCTGATTGATGCCAAACAGAAGCTGCTGATGATTGATGGTCTCCTCTAATCCGTTCAGACGCTGCATCTCTGCCTTGCATCTGGCAAGCCAACGGGTGGTGCGAGCCACGGAATCCGCCACGTACTTCTTGTCCGCATGGCTGGGCGCGCACTCATCAAAGGCCATGGCTATGGTGGAAGCTAAGTGCGACTGAATCTGCATGCTCTCCTCCGGCCCCATAAAGATCTTGCGGCCGTCTACGTGGGAGTGGAAGGTCACGCCTTCCTCCTTGATCCTGCGCAGCTGGGCCAGGGAAAAGACCTGAAATCCGCCGGAATCCGTGAGAATGGGCTTGTCCCAGCGCATGAAATGATGAAGACCATCCATCTTATATACTATGTCATCTCCCGGTCTTACATGGAGGTGATATGTATTGCAAAGGGCCACCTGCGTGTCGATGGAGCGCAGATCTTCTGCGGAGAGGCCGCCCTTGATGGCAGCCGCCGTAGCCACATTCATAAAAACAGGCGTCTGTATGACGCCGTGTACTGTAGTCATTCTGGCACGCTTGGCCATGCCTTCCTGCTTTAATAATTCATACATTACTTAGAGTTCCTTATCGTAAATCTGTTGCTGTGTATCGATCTTGTCTTTATCTTAATAATCTTACTGATGCATTACATTCCGTATAGGGATCATTGTTCCCTGTCGCCACCATAAAAGGAGATCACCCGATCGGCTCTGGCGCTCATATTCACCAGCATGGCATCCAGAATGGTCATAGCCGCCATACACTCCGCCACCACCACGGCGCGGGGTACGATCACAGGGTCGTGTCTTCCGTGGATGATAAGCTTTCTGGCCTCACCGGCCTGGTCCACGGTATCCTGCTCTCTGAATATGGAGGGGGTAGGCTTTACGGAGAGGCGCAGCAGGATGTCCGATCCGTCGGAGATGCCGCCCAGGATGCCGCCCGCGTGGTTAGTCCTTTTCGTGATACCGCCCTTACCGTTCGGCAAAAAGGCATCGTTATTCTCAGAGCCCTTTGCCGCAGCCGCTGCTCTGCCGTCTCCGATCTCCACCGCCTTTACCGCACCGATGGACATCATAGCCTGCGCCAGGCGGGCATCCAGTTTTTCAAAGACCGGATCGCCGACACCTGCAGGCACGCCGTGAATGCGGCAGGCAATGACGCCGCCCACGGAATCCTTCTCTTCCATGGCTTTGTGCAGCCAGGCGGTGGCCTCCTGATCCGCCTTTGCATCCGGCATGGCCGTGGGCGTCGCGGTGATCAGTGAGGCATCAAAGCAGGCAGGATCAATGGAGACAGGCCCGATAGACTCTGTATAAGCCATGACCGTAATGCCCATCTGTCCTAAGAGCTTGGCGGCAATGGCGCCGCAGGCTACTCTGGCAGCTGTCTCCCGCCCGGAGGAGCGCCCGCCGCCGCGATAATCCCGCAGGCCGTACTTGGCATCAAAGCCGTAATCCGCATGACCAGGCCGATAGCAGGTGGCCAGATCTCCGTAGTCCCCGGAGCGCTGGGAGGTATTGCGGATCATCATGGAAATGGGTGTGCCTGTGGTCTTTCCCTCAAAGACACCGGAGAGGATCTCGATCTGATCGGCCTCTTTGCGGGGCGTGGACAGACTGCTCTGTCCGGGTTTGCGCCGGTCCAGATAAGGTTGAATGTCAGCCTCGGAGAGCGCCATTCCTGCAGGGAAGCCGTCCAGGACAGCGCCGAGCGCCGGTCCGTGGGACTCCCCCCAGGTAGTCATCTTTAATATGGTTCCAAAGGATGAGCCTGCCATGATCAGATCCTCCGGAATACGATGCAGTTGGGCTGGGAAACCTTTATCTCTTTGCCCTTCATGACCAGCAGACCATTTTCCAGATCAGCAGTGAAAAAGGTCATGGTATTGGACTCATGGTTTAAGGAGACCAGATGCCTGTTGTCCGGGAACAGATCGGCATCCTTGGGATAATTGCCGCTGACAGGGAGGCAGAAGCACTTTGTCAGAAGCCCCGTCTCTTCATCTGTCGAGAAGACTGTCACGGTATTGTCACCGGCATTGCTGGTGATCAGATAGCGATAATCGGAGGAAAAATTAAGGGCACTGGCCGCGGAACCGCCGGCATGCTTGTCATTCATGGTGGGCACGGTCTGAATCTTCTCAAATTCCGGCGCGTTGTCAACTTCCTGATAGGAGTAGACATCGATGCAGTTTTTCAGCTCATGCACGATGTAGAGATAGCTGCCGTCCTTATTAAAGGCCAGATGCCGGGGCGCAGATTCCAGCTCACTGTGGATGATGTCCACGTGCTCGATGGTGCCGTGCTTATCATCGAAGCGATAGACCTTGACATGATCCATGCCGAGGTCAGTGGCCAGCAGGTAATGATTGTCCCTGGTCATCTTGACGCACTGCACGTGAGGACGGAAATTGCGCTCTGCGATGGAGCCCATGCCCTTGTGATATACCTCATCGGTGATCTCTCCCACGCTCCCGTCCTTGCCCAGGCGCAGCACGGTAATCTTGCCGTCATGATAGCCGCCTACAAAGAGCCAGGAATCCGTATAATCCGTGGAGAGGTGGGAGCCTCTCATGCCATTGATAAAGCCGTGATTGATAAAGGTCAGCATGCCGTCCTTCTCAATGCGGAAGCTGTCGATGCCGAAGTCGGTGATGGCATAGAGATATTTATGATTGTGGGAAAGCGTCAGATAGGAAGAATTGGTGATCTCCACCTGTCCCTTCTCTGTAAGGCTTCCCTCCTCCATATTCACATCGTAGATATGAATGCCGAAATGGTCCCCCCTGTTCATGGTATAGCAGGAAACATATGCCACATACTTTCCTGCTTCTGTCTGCTTTTGCTGTTCTTTTTTCTGGTCTGCCATAAGTGATGCCTCCGATTATCCCCATTATTTTTTGAAAAAGAACCCGGTAAAATGCCGTCAAGCTGCACGACATCTCTCTAGTAGTTTAGCATACTATGCCTCTTTTTTGTGAATGTTTTACAAAAATCTTTCCCAGACGATTGACATTCTTAGACGTGTCTGTATAATAGGGCGTGTTTGTTTAGTAAAAATAAACTCGGGGTTTAAGAATAATAAATTTTTAACCTGATTTTTACAGGGTATTGCTTTGGAATTTACTTTGATGAATTTACTTTGACAGAGCAAAGAAGAGCCGCTGCATCGCAGCGGTCTGGAAAGGGTAAGTCTAAAATAAATGCCTGATAGTATTTATTTTGGACTCGATGGATGACGTAAATGTCATCCATGCGGGATCGCATCGGTGAATTTGCCTTCGCGAAATTTCCCTCACGGGGCCGCTGCCTTGCAGCGGCCTGGAAAGGAATCTATGGATATCGGACAGAAACTGCGGGAACTGCGGGTACAGAAGAATCTGACCCAGGAGGAGCTGGCGGACCGGGCGGAGCTCACCAAGGGATTTATTTCCCAGGTGGAGCGAAACCATACCTCTCCTTCCATCAATACGCTGATCGATCTGCTACAGTGTCTGGGGACAGATCTCCAGACCTTCTTTTCGGAGGCGCCGTCGGAGGAGCAGATCGTCTTTCCCGCCTCGGATTATTTTGAAAAGATCGACACAGAACTGCACAACAAGATCGAGTGGATCATCCCCAACGCCCAGAAAAACATGATGGAGCCCATTCTCCTCACCCTGGAGCCGGGCGGATCCACCTATCCGGATAATCCCCATGAGGGAGAGGAATTCGGCTATGTCCTCTCCGGCAGCATCACCCTGCACCTGGGAAAGAAACAGTATAAGGCTAAAAAGGGAGAATCCTTTTATTTCACGCCCTCTACCAGCCATTACATAGAGGCCTCCCCCAAAAAGGGCGCGGTCATTCTCTGGGTCAGCACACCGCCCAGTTTCTGAGCCGGCGGTACATATTCTATAAATTTTATGGAGGAAAAAGCATTGCAGAAGGAACTCATTTCTCTGTCCCACATCAACAAGCAGTTTGACGGTCAGGTGATCCTGGATGATCTGAATCTGACCATCCATGAAAATGAATTTCTCACCCTCCTTGGGCCTTCCGGCTGCGGCAAGACGACTACCCTGCGGATCATCGGCGGTTTCGAGACCCCTGACAGCGGACAGGTCATCTTTGACGGGCAGGATATCACGAACCTTGCCCCCAACAAGAGACAACTGAATACGGTATTCCAGAAATATGCTCTGTTCACGCACATGGACATCGCGGAAAATATTGCCTTCGGCCTGAAGATCAGCGGCAAGTCCCAGAGCTATATAAACGATAAGATCAAATATGCCTTAAAGCTGGTGAATCTGGAGGGCTATGAGCATCGAAGGCCGGACTCTCTAAGCGGCGGTCAGCAGCAGCGTATCGCCATCGCCAGAGCGATCGTCAATGAGCCCAAAGTCCTGCTTCTCGATGAGCCCCTGGGGGCCCTCGACTTAAAGCTTCGTCAGGACATGCAGTACGAGCTGATCCGTCTGAAAAACGAGCTGGGCATCACTTTTATCTATGTCACTCACGATCAGGAGGAAGCACTGACCATGTCCGATACCATCGTGGTCATGAACCAGGGCTATATCCAGCAGACCGGCTCTCCGGAAAAGATCTACAACGAGCCGGAAAATGCCTTCGTGGCGGACTTTATCGGAGACAGCAATATCATTGACGCTGTGATGATCCGGGATGAGCTGGTGGAGATCCTGGGCACGAAATTTGCCTGCGTGGACAAGGGCTTCGGCACCAACAAGCCGGTAGACGTCGTCATAAGACCGGAGGACGTGGAGCTGACGGATCCCGCCGCCAGCGAGTTAAAGGGTGTGGTCAGTCATATTATCTTCAAAGGTGTTCATTATGAAATGGAGGTCATGGCCGGCGGCTTTGAATGGCTGGTGCACTCCACCCGCATGTTCCCGGTGGGCACAAAAGTGGGCATTTCGGTAGCTCCCTTTAATATCCAGATCATGAACAAACCGGAATCCGAGGATGAGGAGGCCGTATCCATCGATGATTAAAACACATAAGGTTCGCAATCTCCTGGCCACGCCGTACCTGGTCTGGATCCTGATCTTTATCCTGGTACCCCTGGCAATGATCTTCTGGTACGGCTTTACCGGGGAAGACGGCCGCTTTACCCTGGACAACATTTTGGCTATGGCAAAACCGGAGCACGCCCGTTCCCTCTGGCGCGCTCTCTATCTCTCCGTCATCAGCACCGGCCTCTGTCTTCTGCTGGCCTATCCCCTTTGCCTGATCCTGGCAGAAAAAAAGACCGGCAAAAGCGGCATCATCGTCATGCTCTTCGTGCTGCCCATGTGGATGAACTTTCTGCTGCGCACCATGGCCTGGCAGACCATCCTGGAAAAGACGGGCATTCTGAATACGATCCTGACGGCACTGCACCTGCCGGCCCTTAATATCATCAACACGCAGAGCGCTATCTTGTTCGGCATGATCTATAATTTCCTGCCCTTTATGGTGCTGCCCCTTTACAATACCCTGGCCAAGATCGATCCCAATGTCATCAGTGCCGCCAGGGACCTGGGTGCAGACAGTCTGCAGACTTTCCGGCGCATCATTCTGCCTCTTTCCGTGCCGGGGATTTTGAGCGGCATTGCGATGGTCTTTATCCCATCCCTGACCACCTTTGTGATCAGCAACCTCCTGGGAGGCAGCAAGATCCTGCTGATCGGCAATGTCATCGAGCAGGAATTCACCCTGGCCTATGACTGGCATTTGGGCAGCGGTCTTTCCATCATCCTGATGCTCTTTATCATCGTCAACATGGTTCTGTCCGCCGTGACAGACAAAAACGGGGAGGATCTTTCCTTATGAGTCAATCCAAGATCGCCGGAAACAGCCATCCCTTCCTGGATGGGCTGAAAAAGTTTTACCTCTTTCTGATCATCTTTTTTCTGTACGCGCCGATCCTTGTGATGGTGGTGCAGTCCTTTAATCAGAGTAAGTCCAGGGCCCGCTGGGGCGGCTTCACGCTGGAGTGGTACAGCGCCCTGCTGGAAAATGAAGAGATCCTGCTGGCCCTGCGAAACACGCTGTCCATCGCAGCCATCTCCGCCGTGGTTTCCACGGTGATCAGCCTGATCGCCTGCCTGGCCATCGTCCACATGACCCGCAGAACCCGCTCTGTACTGCTGGGAATTTCCAATATCCCCATGCTGAATGCAGAGATCGTCACGGGCATTTCCCTGATGCTGCTTTTCCTCACCTTCGGGATCCGCATGGGCTACGGCACTATCCTGCTCTCCCATATTACCTTCTGTATTCCGTATGTGATACTCAGCATCATGCCGCGTTTTCAGCAGCTCAATACCTGCAATTACGAGGCGGCGCTGGATCTGGGCGCATCCCCTGTTTATGCCTTTTTTCGCGTGGTGATGCCGGATCTGATGCCCGGCATTGTCTCCGGCATGATCATGGCCTTCACCATGTCCATCGATGACTTTATCATCACCCACTTTACCAAGGGCGCCGGGGTGGATACCCTCTCCACAAAGATCTATACGGAAGTAAAAAAAGGCATCAAACCGGAAATGTACGCCCTCTCTACCATTATTTTCGTGGTCGTGCTGGTGCTCCTCATTCTGGTCAACTGGCCAAGAGGTGAGAAGAAGCAGAAATAGATATATTGGCCTGGTATCTATCTGGTATTTACTTTGCATATTGCCGATGAGCCCGGCCAACGTTCCTTTTTTTCTTTGCTTCATGATAATTTCAGCCGTGAACTATCCCGGTATTTTTACATGTATTGTTCCCAAGGATTCACATTGAAAATTTCGTTTTTTGAAATGCATCCTGCGCATCCGCTGCAGACTATGGAATAACGAGGTAAACAAGAAGTATCCATGAAAAAAATAGATTTCTTATTTTTATCCGGAAAAACAAATAGCAGAAAGCAAAGGATGCGCGCCGTCTCCCTTTTTGCCTCTCTCGCACTCCTTCTCTCTATGACCGGCTGCGGCAGCAACACAGACAGCGACGGCCAGGCCTCCAGGAAAAGCAACATCGGCAAAAACGGCACGGTCTATGTTTATAACTGGGGAGAATATATCGATCCGGACACCATCGACTCCTTTGAGGAGGAGACCGGGATCCAGGTGATCTATGACGAGTATGAGACCAATGAGACCATGTATCCCAAGGTGGCCTCCGGTGCCAGCAGCTACGATGTGATCTGCCCCTCGGATTATATGATCCAGAAGATGATCGACAATGATCTGCTCCAGCCCCTCGATTATTCCAAGCTACCAACTGCCCTTTCCAATATCGGCAGGCAATATTTTGAGCAGTCAGAGAGCTTTGATCCCGGAAATCTCTATTCCATTCCCTATTGCTGGGGCACCGTGGGTATTCTCTACAATAAGACCATGGTCTCCGATCCCGTGGACAGTTGGTCCATCCTCTGGAATGAAAAATATAAGGACAATATCCTGATGCAGGATTCGGAGCGGGATGCTTTTATGGTAGCCTTAAAGCTCCTTGGCTATTCCATGAATACCACGGATGAAAAAGAACTGGAAGAGGCGAAGGAACTTCTGATCGAGCAAAAGCCTCTGGTACAGGCCTATGTGGTGGATCAGGTAAGAGATAAGATGATCGGCGGCGAGGCTGCCCTGGGCGTCATTTACTCCGGCGAGGCCATCTATACCAAACAGGAGAATCCGGACCTGGAATATGTGATCCCCAAGGAAGGCACCAACGTATGGATCGACAGCTGGGTGATCCCCAAGAACGCCCAGAACGTGGACAATGCCCATGCTTTTATCGACTACATGTGCCGTGCCGACATTGCCCTTAAAAATTTCGAGTACATCACCTACTCCACCCCCAACGAGGCAGCCAGAGCGCTGATCGAGGATGAGAGCATCCGCAACTCTTCCATCGCCTTTCCGGTGCTCAGCGATTACCAGCATCTGGAGACTTACCAGTATCTCGGAGATGCCATGGACAAACTGTATTATGATCTGTGGAAGCAGCTGAAGTCGGTCTGATGCCAAATCAGTTTGATTCGAAATCGGTCTGATACCTTGATGCTTCATGCAAAAACAGGATGCTCGAAAGAGCATCCTGTTTTTTTGTACTCTGCTTTATGTAATTGACCTGCAGAGATGCTTTTTTTCTCTTTTATGCCGCTGTCTTGCCGCGATAGCCAGTCCACAGATAAGTTAATGCATCCTACAGATAAGTTGATACATCCGTTCCTTAAACAATTTATCTTAAGCAATTTAAAAAAGTCACTATCAATGCCAGGACAGAAATAACCACAACGGGACATGCACTTTTTCTTTTCCGATCGATCATGTACAGGATTGCGGCATACAGCGCCGTACCTGCAATACTCACGACAACCTTAAGAGGAGTACTTTGCTCACCAAAAAGCTGAGCGACAGCTAAGATCACCGGGAAATGAGTGAGATAAATGTAAAGGCTGTATCGTCCCAGCACTCTGCAAGTCCCGATCGGGATACGCTGCAAAAACCGGTCAACCGGTGTCACGCCCAAACCGGCGCCTGCTGTTATCACCATAAAGGGAATGATGAAGAAGATATTGCCGTCCTCCACCCTGCCGAATGTAAGCACAAGGCTCAGCGGAAAGACCAGCCAGCATACCGTATAAAGGATCGCCCCTTCCTTTTTCTCATAGAAATGCGCTCTGCGCGCCCGGCCGCTTAATTCATAGGCGATGACACCGCAGCACTGTCCTGCAAAGGCCCGGTAAAGGGAATCCGGGAGCAGATATGTGATGTCTTTTCCCATGTTGATCGTGCCGTATTTCTGCATGGCAAAGCAGTACACGAACACGATCATCAACGGACAGATGATGCGCACAAAGCCCTTCCGATAATATCTGGCAAGAGGATAGAGCACCGCCTGGGTGATCATCATAGCCGAGAGATACCAGGCCGGTCCCACCAGATAGTCGGTATTGAACTGGGGATTCTGAATGAAATTTCCGCACTGCAGCATCAGAAATTCCCACTTGAAATGCCACAGTTTCCAGAGCACACCGGATGCCGTGTGTATGTCATTAAAATAACAGAAGAAAAAGAAATGGACGGCATTTACAATGCAAAGTGCCCCGAAAAATCCCCCGCATTTGTGCAGCAGATATCCCGCCGTAGTCTCCTCGGTATCTGACGCCAATGCATCCACATGGGACATCAGAAAGAATCCGGAGATGATAAAAAACAGCTCCACATAAACAGCCAGGGCATCTGTGACCGGATAATGATCAAACAGACCAAATATCTGGATCATATGGGCAAATACGATCATCAGAGATGCTGCGAATTTCAGAATATCATAGGTTCCGCAATAGGTTTTCTTATGCATTGACTTTCTCCATGGGATGCTTATAAAGTCTTATTAAAGGCTTTCCTGCATTCGTTACTTTGTAGCGTTTTATTATTTTGCGCATATTTTATTGTTTTGCACACGTTTTATTAAAGAACTCCCTTTTTACCCCCGTCTTCCTTATTCTGAGAACAGATCGTTCATTGTCACCACCGACTGAATATTGGACGAATAGGTATTCGGCACA
>CAVKQI010000087.1:0-10792 GCA_963658405.1 bacterium
TTCTCCAGAGCGTCCATTTTCTTTTCCAGCTCCATGGAGCAGGCATAGGCCTCCGGGTGAGAAGCTACAAAGGAAATGTAATCCTCCGTGGACATCCCCATGCGCACCGCTGCCAGATACCACAGATAGTCCTTGGGATCTTCCGATAATTTCCAGGCACTGTGGAAGTGCTCCGCTGCCAGAGAGAAAAGAAACCGGCTGCAGGCCGTCATGCCCAGGCCTCTCTGGGCACCGCTTCGAAGCGTCCGCTCCGTCACCGGCAGATGATTGAGGATCCGGCGGTATTCTTCCCCGGCCTTGGCAAAGCGGCCGCTCTCCCGCAGATAGTCTGCTCTGGCCAGCCGGCTCTCCCACTCCTCCAGGCCTTCTCCGGCCTGAACGATCTGCCTGGTCTGGCGCTGCTTTTCTCTGGGCACATAGCCCACATAGTTAAAAAGAGCGGTGACGAACTCTGAAACCGCCTCCGGCTTTTTGAGATAAGGGCGCAGACTCTCTGCCAGCTCCGGCAGGCCGCAGCCATCCTCCAGCCAGTCGATAAGCACCGGATCAAGCAGCCACGCATCCAGGAACTGGGCGCTCTGTACCAGGGAATAGCACAGCTCCTCAGCGCTGTAGAGATTCCGGCCGATCCGGGTCATATAGTAGGGGTTCTTGGCCAGCTGTCCCACTGTGAGCAGCACTCTTCCAAGGCTCCTCTTCTCCTGGCTTTCCTCCTGTCCGTTTTCTTCAAGGGACAGTTCCTTATCCCAGTGCTGACCGGAGGCGGGACTGATCTCTCCAAAGCCCAGGTCTGTCACATGGACCTGGAGCAGCGCAGGGGCGCTCATGGTATAGCAGACCCGGAGTCTGGTGGTGCGCTCCTGTCGCACCGGCAGATCCTCCAGGGTTACGATGCGCTCTAAGGGCTTTTCTCCCGTCACCGGCATGATCAGGAGCCGGAACTCATTGCCGCTTTCCAGGATATAGTCCTCTGTCTTGTCCACTTCGTACCAGTTTTCACCGGCATCCAGGATGGCATGATACAGTCCCTGCCCCCGGCGCAGTGCCTGCATGCCGATATTAAAGCGCAGCTTGTTTTTCCCGAGGAAAAAGTATTCCTCTGCCGCTGCCGGCGGCTGTTTGCGGATCAGAGCGCCCAGTGCGGCACCCTTGGAATAGAGATTATTTCCCTGAAAGGCCCTGCGATGATAGCAAAGGTAGGTCAGGGACCGCTTCATCCACTCCTGCTTAAAGCCATCGCCGATAAGGTAGACAGCGCAGGTCCTGGTCTTTCCGATCACTTCCTCCAGGATCGTCAGGAAAAGTGCGTCCTTCTCTGCGGGCTGCAGGGGCTTTGGCGGCACGGTCTCCACCCCTTCTCCCGCATCCGGCTGCTCCGGAAAGGTCCGGCCGAACACGTAGTCCTTATCTTCCATAAAGGCGACCACCGGTGAAGTCTTCTGGTTATAGATGAGCCGGTGCGTGCGCATCAAAGGCGGATCTTCTCTCTTTTTGTCGCTCTTTTTCCTGTTTTCCAGCTCCACCAGCTCTGCATTTTCCGATCCCGTAAGGCTCCCCTGCTGCTCTCCTTCCCCGTCATATTCACACAGCAGGACCTGACCTTCCCGCAGGGAGGGCTTTTGCATCAGCATATAATTGTAAAAGGAATTGGCATAATTCTCGCAGTAGACATGCTCCACCGGCAGTTCCATCCTGGCCTGCAGGCCGGCGATGACATCCGCCATCTCCTTGGTCATCTGTCTGGCCGTAAACATCACGGCATAGATCTGCTCTGTGGGGACCTTGGCGGAGAGCATGGTAAAGCAGCGCTTCACGAAAAGAGCCAGCAGTCCGCAGGGATCGTATTCCTCCTCCCCGATGACCACACTCTTTCCTTCCAATGCACGGGAAAGGAGACGGTCCACCGGCATGCCCTCTCCGGCATCGGCGCTCTCCCTTGCCTCCCGGCCGCAGAACCATTGGTTCATATCTGTCTTTTTGCAGAGCAGGGTGGGAATATTCATCTCCTGCCCCGGTCCGGGAGAAAAGGTCACCGGCTCCAGGCCGACCACGGCATTCTCATCCATGCGGCAATAGGATATCTGGCAATAGTCATCCCGGATATCAAAGCCTACCATATATTTTTTTTCTGTTGATTTTGTAAAGAGCATGCTCGACCTCACTCCTGCGTATTTTCAAAAATGCCCATCACCATGTGTGCCAGCTTATCGTAGTGCTCCAGCTCACCCAGTGCCTTGTCGTACTCCCGCATGGTGGCGTGGGAGGCGATCCTGTTGAGCCGTCCAAACCTCCCTGCCTCCTCATCGGACATACGGATATCCTGTCCAAGGCTGCCGCTCTCCACTACATTCTTTTCCTCGGCATCATCGGTGATATAGTAAAGCAGCTGGTCTCCGAAAAAGAGCACAAAGCCCGCCACATAAATACCCTCATACATCTCGCGCATATCCCGGCACTCATAGGGCGGGATCGTGCCGTCCTCCTGCTCCAGGGCATAGTGGATGCAGACATGGGCGCCGGGTCTGCCCTGGTACTGCGCCATGGTCTGATCGCCATAGGCGGACAGAAGGGGCGTCAGATAGACAAACCGCGTAAAGAAGGGGAAGATAATGTCTCTGCGGCACAGGTCCTCCAGAAACATGACCGCGCACTCTTCCTCCTGGGGGCTGTATCCGCCCGCTCTCTCGGAGAGGGTATACAGATAGCCGATCCGGCATATATCCAGAAGCGGCACGCCATCCACACCGTATTCCCGGATCCTGTTCAGGAATACACTGTCTAACGGCGTCTGCTTCATAAAGGCCTCGTGAGAAGACTGGGCCAGCACCGATGCCAGAAGCTCCTGGTCGGCGCCTCCGTTCCTGCAGTCCTCCAGAAGCTGTGCCTGCTGGGGCAGGATCTGTCCGCTGTAGAGGATCTGCCGCAGCATCCGGCCGGCCAGGAAGGACGTATCCATATCAAAGGATTCCATGGCTTCCCGCACGGTCTCGAGCTCTGTGGAAAGTCCCTCCATGCATTTGGCCAGATAGGCAAGCATCTTCTCGTCGTATTTGCCCAGGGTAAAGCTCTGGTAGACGATATTGGCAAAGGCCTCGTCCTCCAGCACCTCTTCTCTGGCCAGCACCCGGCTGCACAGATGCATCAGGGTATGCTCATCCACCCCGAAGGTGCCGTAGCGCCGCAGCCAGGAAATGGCCTTGTCGTAGATGCCCCGGAGCATCATAAAGCGGATCAGGTCCGCCCGCTCCGATGCGTGCAGGTCATCCGGCGTCAGCTCGTTTAAGGCCTTGTCCAGTTCCCGGATGCAGTCATTGTCATTGTAATAATTCAGGAGCTTTAAGCGGATCTTCTGCCGAAGCGCCGGCTGCAGCAGGGGATCCTGTGTCAGCTTCTTAAAGCGGCCGCAGTTTTCCCCGCTGATGGCAAAGGTATTGCTCCCCAGACTCGCCAGATAGACCTCAAAATCAAAGAGATCTGTGTCAAACCTGGCCAGATGCGCCGTCATTTCATCATTTGGCTGCGCCCTGTCGCAAAAGCACGGCATGGTGGAAGCATAACGGTTTCCCTCCGCATCCTCGAAAAAGATCTCCTGATCCTCTCCGTAAAGAGGCAGATAGCAGCAGCCCTCTTCCACCGGGAACTTCTCTTCTCCCAGCCGTCCGCCGTAGACCACCACTACCTGCTTTGGCAGATCAGAGGTGGTTCGGATCACACAGCCAAACAGCGCCCTGGCTGCATCCGCCGCGTTCTCTCCGGTGATGGCCTGCGCCGTAAGGAATCGTCTGTAGAGGAAATTCAGATCCTCGTTCATCCGCTGCTTTGTCAGCTGCAGCATGGTAAAGCGCTCTATTTCCGGCACATACTGCCGGTACAGATCCGGCAGCTCGCCGTCATGCTGACAGATATAACGGTAGAGTCCGGCATTCTTTTCCCAGGGGAGCGTACTCTGGTAGCAGAAATAGAGAAGCACTGCCTGGGGGAATGTGCCGTCAAAATCATCCGGCAGAGACAGCATGTAATATTCATACAGTCTGGTGACCTGGAGCTGGGCCTCTACGCCCTTCTGATACCAGGAAAAGGCCCGGGTATCCGTGATGTTGCCCTTGATCAGCAGCATGCAGATGCTCTCTAAGGTCTCCTTCTGCTCTGTCTGCAGCTGATAGCCTGCCAGCAGCACCCGCAGCAGCTTACCGGAAAAGACTCTCTGGCTCCTGGTCAATATGTTGACCTGCGTCATGACCTGCGAGGATAAGCAGCCCTTTCTGGCTGCATAGAGCAGGGTCTGCTGCTCAAAGTCGTCTAACTTGCTCAGGATCGCCGGATTCATGGATACCAGCTCATAGGCTTCTATATAGAGCAGCGGACTGCGGCAGCCGTAGCCAAACTGCTCGCGCAGCAGCTGCCACTTGGCAGAGGGGCGCTTTTTATAGCGCTCCGACAGATTCATGAGCATCCAGGCGATCTGCCAGCTCTCGGGCTTACGCCGCATCTGGTTTTCCAGAATGGAACAGGTGCGGTCCGTATCCTGCCGGTTTTCCGAACACAGGGCAGACAGATACGCCTGATAGCAGAGGACGGTCATGTTTTCCTTTTTTCTGCCCGCCTCTTCATCCGCCTTCTGCTTTTCGATAAATTTATCCAGCGCGGCTCTGGCTTCCTTTTTTCTGGCATCAAAAATAAGCAGATGTGCCTGATAAAGCAGGGAATAGGGATTGGCCGGATCGATGATGGCCATGCGCTCGATGAGCACGTTGGACTGGGCGATCCACTCCTTGTATTTGATCTTTTTAGCACGGAAAGCTTCATACTGCAGCATCAGCCGGCACAGGATCTGGCGGCGCTCCTGCTGGCGCAGGGACATAGCCTCCGTCTCCCGCCTGCAGAGGACTTCCACCGGGATCACGATCCTGGTGATGCCGGTTTCCAGCTGCAGGTTTCCAAAATTCATGCCCTCATGGAGCAGGGACGGATCGATATAAAAGCGAAGGTCTGCCCCGGTGCCCGGAAATTCCTTATTCTCTCCGGCAAAATCTATGTCCAGGAGCTCCTCCTGGGGAAGACGCAGGAATGCGCCGTCTGCCGTGATCTGCAGATGGGTATAGCCCCATCCGTTTCGCTGTACCCGGATCTGGTATTCCAGGAGCCGTCCGTCTGTTCTCGTGATCTCCAGGTGTACTTTCTGAGCAGAAGGCAGGTAGGTCACCGGTGCTTTCCCGCAGGCGGAGATCAGGAATTCCTCTACATTCTGCTCATTGCCTTCCACACCGGAGAGTCCGCGGTACAGCATGTATTCCTTCTTTTGTTCCGCCGTAAAAATATCCGCAAAGGCAGGATCGTAGAAGAGTTCCACGGCCTCATGCCAGCTGGCCTTGGCCAGGTTGGAGAAGTGGAACAGATTTTTTACTACGCCGTTGGAGGAGCGCAGGGAGGGCTGACGGATCTCCACATTAAAGGGAAGGGAGTACTCTCCCTGGTTGGATACGATGCGGAAATATCCTTCCACCACGTCGCCGCTCTCAAAGCTCCTGGCATCGAACCGGTAGCCGATGGCATCCTGAGCCCCGGAAAAGGTCTCTGTCACCGGTGTCATGGCCAGGCGGGAGGAGGAGACAAAGCCGTTGACGCTGCACTGGGCGTCTCCGTAGATCATAAAGGAGCCCTCCCGGACTTCTCCCGGCTTTACCCGCAGCTGCAGCTTTTCGGTGGAAAAGCGCAGGGGTTTCTCTATCGTGTGAAATTGTTCGTCGGCCATCATAGAGGTCATTGCACGGGTTCTTTGCATCTTCTTTGTCTCTCCTTTGGTACACCGGTTCTAAAAAAGCTCATACGACATTTATTGTATCATAAAACTTCTGTTCTCCGCAGAGGTTTCGAAGGAAAATATATTCGACAGTTTTTTATTTCACTGATCTGTTCAACCGAAATTGTACAGACACACGGACGCATCCCGGACGCCGGCCGAGGGAGCGGGTCCTGTCGGCGATGTCCGCTTGGGGACGCCTCTCGGCTCAGGGGCTCCTGCCTAGCGGATGCTAAGCTCGCAAAGAACGCTCGCAAGCACCGAGGCGTCGCCATGCCCCTGCGCCGGACATCATCCGGCCACCCGCTCCCTCGGCCGGCTGGATTGTGGATACAGCAAGAAAAAAACTCCCTATGCAGCTGCATAAGGTGCAATTGCATAAGGAGTGATTTATTTTTTCTGTTTTATCCTCCACATTTCAATCGGAAATTGACTGCTTGCAGGCATATTTACGATTGAAATTGACAGGCGGCCAAGGCGCGAAGCGCCTCTGGCCAGCCACATCGAGGATTTGCAAGGCAAATTCGAGATGTAGGCTAAACAGATACCTTTATTTTACTTATTCTGTTTCCCTCTATGTTTCTTTTTCTCTGTCATAGAGTTTAGCGAAACGCTTTAGGAATCCTTCTCCGGGAAATTAATCTGGAGCTTGCAGAAGAAGTCCTCCAGTGTCAGTCTGTCATTGACTTTGTGATATACACGGATCGAACGATAGCCGGTTCCATGGATATAATGCATATCCTCGGGATCTACGCGAGGTGCTTCCTGTACGGTATAGCTGTCTGTCTTCTCCAGCTCTTCCATCAGGGCAGCGATGGCGGAATTATCGCCCAGTCCCCAGATCTCGCCGTGCGGCCACTGCGGGAAGTCTGCGCAGAAGTCGTTTAACTCGATCATCTGCTGGAAGAGGTAATGGCCGATCTTGCCGTAGGGGCGAACCTTCGCCTGGAGCTCTGCCAGGGATACGGACATCTGCTTATAGACGTTCATGGGCATCTGCCATACCGGCATTGCAGAGGAAAATACCACGTTGGCACCGTAGATATCCTGCTCTAAGTTAAACTCTCTGCCGCCTTCCGGGTAATTGCCGCCGCCTACCCAGATACAGGTCATGCGATCGCAGATAGCGGGCTCCATGAGAATGGCGCTGGCCAGGTCGGTGATAGCGCCCTGCATCAGGATATACAGGGGACGGCTGTCCTCTTTCATAGCTTCCTCTACGATGAACTTTGCGCCATCGGATTCGATGGGGGTCTTTTCATCACTGAGGCCTACGGCAGAACCCATGAGCACGGGATACTCGCCGGTCAGATGCATCAGATCGAGCACCTTGAGGATCTCATCATAGCTGGCCTGTGCGGTGCCGTGTCCGGGATAACGGAAATCATTGTGATCAAAGTGACCGGCAATGATGCCCTGTACATCAAACTTCGGTGTCATCAGCGCATGGGCTACGGCAAACTGATCATCCGCTTCATTCTTGCAGTCTGTGTGGATGATGACGCGATAATGCTTCTTTTCCGGTACCTTGTAAGCATACTGAAACATGTGTAATCCTCCTCGTGCTCTTTTCATTATAGTTTTGATTCATACTCTGCCTCTGGATACGGCACAGACCTGCTGCCTACCGAATCTCAGAGGGCATCCTCAGGCTTGGACACGGCATCTGTTTTCTTTTCGATGTTTTCCGAATCTGCCTGATTCCCATCTATGAGCATAACACGGGTATAAAATTTTTTCATCTTTCCACTAAAAATTTAGGTGTATCAATGCACTACCCGTACAGGCAGTGCACTGATACACCTGTTATTTTTTATCTGTTTATCTTGTCTTATTTCGTCAGCATTTCCATGATCTCGTTGCTGCGGGCGATGAACTTGGTCATCTCCTCTGCCTCTAAGGGCGCATTCTGCAGCAGGGCCAGATCGTAGAGCTGCTCACAGATCATGCCGGTCTTCTCTCCTTCCTGGTTATCCAGCACATACTGTACCAGGGGATGGTTGGCATTGAGGATCAGGGTCTGGCCTTCCTTGCCGAAGCCGTCCATGCCAAAGCCCATGCCGTTGGAAGCATACATCTTCATCATGTCCTGCATACGGCGGCTCTGCTCATCTACGGTCAGCATGGAGGAGATCTTCTTATTCTTCAGCTTCTCCAGTTTTACGTTCAGCTTGTCATCCTTTAAGGCCTTGCGGAAGACGCTCTGGAGCTGATCCGCATGCTCCTTTAATTCCTCGGTGGCCTTCTTGCCGGTCTTGCTCTTTAAGGCATCGGTGACATCTGCATCGATTCTTGCAAAGTGGATACCCTCGTTCTTTGCTTCCAGCTGGGAGATGAAGGGCTGATCGATATTGTGATTCAGGATAAAGGCCTGCATCTTGGCAGCACGGAACATATTGATATACTGGCTCTGCTGCTTGGGATCCGTTACATAATAGATGGTGCGGTCCTTATTTTCCTCTTCCTCTTTTTCTGCCTTCTCGGACTCGCCGGCTGTCTCTGCATCCTTGGCTCCCTCGTCCACGATCTCGGCCTCTACTTTCTGGCCGTTCTCATCGGATGCATTCTCCTTCTGCGCTTCCTCTGTCTCTTCCTTGCCGCTGTCCTTATTGATCTCCAGGGCATCGGGCAGCACCACATACTTGCCGTCCAGATCCTTGAACAGGATGTAGTCTGTCATCTTTTCGCAGAACTTATCATCCTTGAGGCATCCGTACTTGATGAAGGGACTGATATCATCCCAGTACTTCTCGTAGTTCTCGCGGTCTGTCTTGCAAAGGCCGGAGAGCTTCTCTGCTACTTTCTTGGTGATGTAGTCGGAGATCTTCTTTACGAAGCCGTCATTCTGCAGGGCGCTTCTGGAAACATTCAGCGGCAGATCCGGGCAGTCGATGACGCCCTTGAGCAGCATCAGGAATTCCGGAATGACTTCCTTGATGTTGTCGGCGATGAATACCTGGTTGTTGTAGAGCTTGATGGTGCCTTCGATGGACTCATACTCCATGTTAATCTTCGGGAAGTACAGGATGCCCTTCAGGTTGAAAGGATAGTCCATGTTCAGGTGGATCCAGAACAGAGGCTCCTTATAATCATGGAATACCTTGCGGTAAAATTCCTTATACTCTTCCTCGGTGCAGTCCTTCGGGGTCTTGGCCCACAGGGGATGAGTGTCGTTTAAGAGCTCGGGTCTCTTGACGATCTTGTACTTCTTCTCTTCCGGCTCTTTCTCCTCTGCCTCCGGTGCTGCCTGTCCGTCAGCGCTCTCCTCGGGCTTCTTTTCTTCCTCTTTCTTCTCCGGCAGGATCTCCTCGATCACCACATCATCCGGCAGTTTCTCAGACTCTTTTACGATCTGAGTCTCCTTGGTATTCTCTGCGCAGAGGTAGATCTCGGTGGGCATGAAGGAGCAGTACTTCTCGATCACTTCACGAGCCTTGTAGTAGTTGGCGAACTCCAGGCAGTCCTCATTCAGGTACAGGGTCATGGTAGAGCCGAAGGTATCCCGGTCGGAATCCTCCATGGTAAATTCGCTGCCGCCGTCGCACTCCCAGTGCACTGCCTTGGCGCCTTCCTTGTAGGAAAGGGTGTCGATGGTCACACGGTCTGCCACCATGAATGCGGAATAAAAGCCCAGACCGAAGTGTCCGATGATTTGGTCATCGTTGGCCTTGTCCTTGTACTTGGCCAGGAAATCCTCTGCGCCGGAAAAGGCGATATTGTTGATATATTCCTTTACCTCGTCTGCGGTCATGCCCAGGCCGTTATCGATGAATTTCAATGTCTTCTCTTCCGGATTGACCTTTACGTCAATGCGGGGCTTATAGCCTTCCGGCAGTGTGTACTCTCCCATGACATCCAGCTTTTTGAGCTTGGTGATGGCATCACAGCCATTGGAAATCAGCTCTCTGAAGAAAATGTCGTGGTCGGAATAGAGCCATTTCTTGATGATGGGAAACATATTTTCACTGTTAATGGATAACGTTCCTTTTTCTGCCATAATGATTTGTACTGCCTCCTTATATTGATCTTTAAACTTTTAACTTCTGTTTGTACGTATTTTCCTCCATGCCGCTGTTTTGCAGCGGCAGCGCGCAGATACCTTATTTTTAAACGGTTCCTATACCCGGGCTGCTTCTGCATCACAGTCCCGAAGTACCTCTGTATCCTTACTTTCCAAAGTTTAGTCTTTGCATTTTGAAAAGTCAATAAAAAATTAGCACTCATTTGCCATGAGTGCTAACAATTCCCGGCAAAGCCCGTATTTATGCGGCTTTGCGCAATTATTAAACTTTTGTAAAGTGCAATCTGCACGTTTATCTCTGTCCGTTAAACACCAGCTTTACAAACCGGGGAAATGTATTCAATGCCGCAAAAACCCTGCGATTCATTTCGTGAATATAGCTCTGTGCTGCATAGGACATGCAACTGCCCCCCTTTCACTTCTTCTTTTTCAGATGACGCCGGATCGGTTCAAATGCCTGGCTGATCTCCTTATCGAGAGCCTTGCCGCAGACTGCCCCTGCTCTCATTTTAGAGAGGACGCCGCTCGTCACTGCGTAATTTATTGCAACACCGTCCGAATCATTCCGATAACTCACCGCATGTTTTCTGCTGATGCCCAGGTTCTCTGCCTCTGTCACGGCATCCATATTAGCGCCCATAAAGATAAACTGCCAGCCCTGTTCCTGATGCTCGCTGATCATCTTTCTGACCATTTTTACCGTATATTCACTGCTGGAATTTTCCTGACCGTCTGTAGTGATCACAAAAATCACATTCTCCGCCTTCATTTCATCCGGCAGGCGCTTTTGTGTATTTTCTATCTTTTTCACGGTACTGCCTACCGCATCCAGCAGTGCTGTTAAACCTCTGACATAGTAATCGTCATCGGTCAGCGGCTTTACCGCTGCTATGGGAAACCGATCATGGATAATCTCCACCTGATCGTCAAAGAGTACCGTGGTGACATTGGCCTCTCCTTCTTCCCTTTTC
>CAVKQI010000088.1:0-10491 GCA_963658405.1 bacterium
ACGCGCTTTCAGAGCGCGGCAGATAGGCCCGCCTATCTGAGCAGACCCGCATCAGGCGGGGATGCGAGTTAAGGGCCGGCCATTCGCAGGCAAGAGGCGAACCTTAGCAAAACGGTGCGCGATGCAACTGATGCGAGACATCTGCGACGGCTCGGGGCATGACCGGGCGGCCATAAAGATAACTTCATTAAAAATAAGACAGAGAGGATAGATAAATTAGAAATTGTACAGGGTGAAATAAAAGAACTATCAGAATTAAACGAACTAAAAGAATGAAAAGAAGCAGAGCACAAACGATAAACCGCGCCCTGTGTTAACCGCATTATAGGCGAGCCAAAGCAACCCTGTCAAGATAAAACTCTCCCGGAAATCCCCAGGGAAATCCGCCCGCCTGCCAAAACTTCACACCTATAAAATATCTCCATCACAAAATAAACACAAATGCCGCTTATACTGTGACTGATCCCAAAAGAGAACAGGGGATTACGATAAAACGATCGGAACGCTCTGCAGAGCAGACACCGCAGAGTGGTTCATTAGTACAGAATGCAGCAATGCAGCAGGAAATAAAAAAGAAACATGTCTGCAGGACGGAGACAATTATGTATGAAGAAAACAACGGCATGAACAATACCGGCGGTCAGTCCTATCAGGGCGGCAGCCAGAATTACAGTCAGAACAGCCAGAGCGGCCAGAGCAGCAATACCACCGGCAACGGCAGCTACGAGTACGGCACAGGAAGTCAGTACACCTACAACAGCGCCTACGGCAGCAACCAGACCGGCAATCATTACAATAATGGCAGCGCCGGTCAGAACGGCCACGGCGGCAATCACGGCGGCGGCAAGAAAGTCATTTTTGCAGTAGTGCTGGCAGCTGTCTTCGGCATCTGCGTAGGCAGCGGCGTGGTGACAGCCGGCCACTTTTTAAAGAGCGGCAAGAGCACAGAAAGCACCGAAGCGGCCAGCACCCAGGCTACCCTGCAGACCGCGGAGGATGCGCAGAGCGGTGATGACAGCCAGGCATCTGCCTCCACAGAGGATTCTGCTTCCAATACGACAGACCTGACCCAGGGCGCCGGCAAGACCGTAGTCACAGATGTGACGGAAGTGGCAGAGAATGTGATGCCCTCCATCGTATCCGTTTACAACAGCTTTACCCAGAGCACCAATTACTTCGGACAGACCTATTCCCAGGAGTCCACATCCACCGGCTCCGGTATCATCGTAGGAAAGACAGACACAGAGTTGCTGATCGCCACCAATAACCACGTGGTAGAGGATGCAGACAGCCTGAAGATCCAGTTCGTGGACAATACCACCGCAGAGGCCCAGCTCAAGGGCACAGATGCCAGCAATGATCTGGCAGTCGTGGCTGTCTCTCTGGACAATCTGACAGACGATACCTTAAACCAGATCAAGGTAGCGACCCTGGGTGATTCGGATACCCTGAAGGTAGGTGAGCCCGCCATCGCCATCGGCAATGCACTGGGCTACGGACAGTCCGTGACCACCGGTGTGGTCAGCGCCCTGAACCGTGAAGTCACCACAGAAAATGGTGCCACCAATACCTACATCCAGACTGATGCAGCCATTAACCCCGGCAACTCCGGCGGCGCACTGGTGGATATCAACGGCGAGGTCATCGGCATCAACTCCAATAAGATCGGCGGCACTTCCGTAGAGGGCATGGGCTACGCTATCCCGATTTCCAAGGCAAAGCCCATCATTGAAAACCTGATGAATCAGGAGACCAAGACCAAGGTAGACAGCGACAAGCAGGGTTATCTGGGCATCAGCGGCGTCAGCGTCACCGCACAGGTCTCCAGCGCCTACAATATGCCCCAGGGTGTCTATGTGGCGAAGCTCGTAGACAACGGCCCGGCAGCTAATTCCGATCTGAAGGAAGGCGACATCATCACCGGCATCAATGGTTCCACCATCACGAGCATGGATGAGCTGAAGTCTCAGCTGACTTACTACGAAGCAGGCACCGAGGTTACCCTGACGGTAAAGCGGGCCAACAGCGAGAACGGCTATGATGAAGCCGAGGTAAAGGTGACCCTGGGCAGCCAGGAAGTCGTAAACAGCGGCAGCCAGAGCAGCCAGAGCCAGCAGTCCGGCCAGTCCCAGCAGGACGGTCAGAGCGGCTACAGCGAGCAGGGCGGCAGCATGAGCCCCTTCGGCAGACTGTTCGGAAACTAAGCGCAGACGATCATTATCGCTGCGGCAGAACAATCCATAACGCGAATTCCATAAAACGCAAATGCCTCTTTGCAGCCGGAAACTGCAGAGAGGCATTTGCGTTTTTTAGTAACAGTTCAAAATTCTGACAGCGAGGATACGCCGCTGCAATGCAAGAGCGCAGCATCTCTGTCGTCCGTTGACCTGTGCAGTGTTGACGGAGCCTGTATCGCATGCAGTGACGATCATCCTGCATTTCCCTCAAACTTAATAGTTATTTTATTGTTCCGATCTCCAAACTGCTTTATAATCGGCATAGTGAGTAAAACAGGAAGGAAGATCCGAAATGAGTGACTTTGATCAGAATAATCATACAGATAAACAGCATCCCTCGTATTGCTTTCTCTGCCATCGCTCGGAGCAGAATGCAGGAAAGATGATCGCCATGCCCGGCGGCATCACCCTGTGCGCCGACTGCATGCAGAAGATGATGGAGATCGCCGGCAGCATGGACTTTAGCTCCATGATGAATGATCCCCAGATGCTGCAGGAGATGAGCAGACAGCTGTGGCAGCAGACCCAGAACCCCGGCGCCGGCTTTACGCAGGGGACGGATCCCGCTGCTTCCGGCAGTCAGACAGAGGACGCCAAAGGCACCTCCTCTGCTTCCAGAGACAGACAGGCACAGACCCAGCCGGAGACTCTCCAGGGGGAGGTAGTACAGGATACAGCAGCACATACGGATGGAAATACAGCCATGACCGGCGATGCAGGAAACAGCTGCGCAGGCGGCGAGAATGGGGAGCAGGAGAATACCCAGGACGGCGATGGACAGACAAACGGACAGAATCAGAGAAAGTCCGGCCCTTCCATCAGCTTTCTGAATTTAAACGATCTCTTAGGCGGCGGCATGGGCGGCTTTCGCGGACTGGCAGCAGGACAGCAGCCGGTAAAGAAAAAGAAAAAGGACGGCCCGAAGCCTGCCTTTTCCATCGACCATATTCCGGCGCCTCATATCATCAAGGGCAAGCTGGATGAATACGTCATCGGCCAGGAGCAGGCCAAGAAGGTCATCTCCGTGGCAGTCTACAATCACTACAAGCGGGTGCGCACAGGCACGATGGCGGATATCGAGATCGAGAAGTCCAATATCCTGATGATCGGACCCACCGGTGCCGGCAAGACCTATCTGGTAAAGACCCTGGCCAGACTCCTGGATGTGCCGTTAGCCATCACGGATGCCACCTCCCTGACAGAAGCGGGCTATATCGGCGACGACATCGAGAGCGTCATCAGTAAGCTCCTGGCAGCGGCGGACAATGACGTGGAGAGGGCGGAAAAGGGCATCGTCTTTATCGATGAGATCGACAAGATCGCCAAGAAGAGAAATGTGAATTCCCGGGATGTCAGCGGCGAGGCTGTGCAGCAGGGCATGTTAAAGCTCCTGGAGGGCGCCGAGGTAGAGGTGCCGGTGGGCGCGAATTCCAAGAACGCCATGGTGCCCCTCACCACGGTCAATACGGAAAATATCCTCTTTATCTGCGGCGGTGCTTTCCCGGACCTTGACAATATCATCAAGGAGCGCCTGACCAGACGCACTTCCCTGGGCTTTAACGCCGAGCTGAAGGACAAATACGACAAGGATACAGACATCCTCTCTAAAGTGACCAATGAGGATCTGCGAAAGTTCGGCATGATCCCGGAATTTCTGGGCAGACTCCCCATCGTATGCACCCTGCAGGGACTGGATGCTTCCATGCTGGTCAAGATCTTAAAGGAGCCCCGGAATGCGATCCTGAAGCAGTACCAGAAGCTTTTAGAGCTGGACGAGGTAAAGCTGGAATTTGAGGACGATGCCCTGGAGGCCATCGCCGAGAAGGCACTCAAAAAGGATACCGGTGCCAGAGCACTCCGTGCCATCATCGAGGACTTCATGCTGGATATCATGTACGAGATCCCCAAGGATGACAATATCGGTACCGTGACCATCACCAGAGATTATATCGAGGGAAAGGGCGGACCCAGGATCGAGATCCGCTCGGAGACAGAGCACCGTCATAGTCCGGAGATTCCGGAAATTGCAGAAAACCCGGAGACAGAGGAGGTCGAGACATCTTCGGCCACGGAGGAGGAAAAGGATGCCTGATAAGGAAATGGCCGGACGGCTGGTCTATCCCGCGGCCTCTGCCACGATCTTTACAGTAGATCAGCTGCTCAAAAGCAAGGTAGAGAAGACCATGCGGGAAGGGGACAGAAGGGAGCTGGCCGGAGGACTGCTGGTCTTTCGCAGCAGCCGCAATGCAGGCGCTATGCTGAATGCCGGCCAAAAGCACCCGGAGCTGGTGCGGAAGCTTTCGGTATACATGACGGCTGCGCTGGCTGGCGTCTACGGCTATTCGCTGGTCCGTAAGGACGACCCGCTCCTCCTCACAGCGCTGGCCCTCCTTCTCGGCGGTGCCTGCAGCAATACCTTGGACCGGGTATGCAAGAAAAAGGTGACCGATTATGTCAGCTTCGGCATCGGCACGGAAAAAATGCGGGACGTGGTATTCAATATCGGAGACTTCGGCGTCATCCTGGGCGCGGTCCTGCTGGCGGCAGCGGGGATGAGAGAGTAGGGAGATCCTGCGGATGCAGTCCGGTATGCACAGACAGGAAGATGCGGACAGGGGAGCACGGCAGAGAACGCAGGGGAAAAGCCCCCAAATGTGAACACAAAAGCTACGAAGTCGTGAGAAATCCGTAAGAAAAACAGGAAATCGTTAACGAAACAGCGCACACAGACGTTCATTCCAGACCGAAAATCAGCAGAATAAAGGGATTTATAAGCAAAAAGCACAATTCCAAAGTCGGAATTGCGCTTTTTTTGTTGTGCTGGCACCTTGAAAAGAATAGAAAACAATGCGAAAATATACTGTGTATAGCTATGTATACATAAGCTTGCAGAAAATAATACAAAATGTCTGACAGCGATACGGCAGATGCCGGAAAGCAGCAGACATTACAGATAAGTAATTTTAATTCGAGATCACATCAGGGAATTCGCCTTCGCGATATAGGAGGTGAGTTCGAAAGAAAAGCCTGATGGCATTTCTTTAGGAGAATTCGCCTACGCGAAATTCTCCTCAGGGTGCCGCTGCAAAAGCAGCGGCAGGGAGGTGAGTTTGAAAGAAATGCCTGATGGCATTTCTTTCAAACCCGATTGATGACGTAAACGTCATCAATTCGTGATCGCATCAGGGAATTCGCCTTCGCGAAATTCCCTTCGCGTTGCCGCTGCAAATGCAGCGGCAGGGAGGTAAACATGAGAAAATCCACGAATAAGAGAATCTTCTGCGGTCTGCTGGCCGCTTTGCTGGTTTTATCGAATACTGACGCGGTCACCTATGCGGCCCAGGAGGACTATAGTGCCGTGCAGGCAGCAGAGCAGGATACGACGGTAGTCTCCGAGGATACAGGGGACAATACTGTCTCTGACGAGCAGTCCGGCCAGGGAAGCGGTGCCGATACGCAAAACGGTCAGGAAGAGAGTAATGCATCCGGCAGCACGGAGAGCAATATATCGGAGGACTCCTCGAATACAGAAAGCGGCGCAGACGCCGGCACGACTTCTTCCGGTACAGAGAACACAGACAGCAGCCAGAGCGCTTCATCGGCCACCAGCCAGGATGCTTCTGCAGCCGGCAGCGGCCAGAGCACACCTGCAGAGGAAAATACCGGGAAGGAGACTTCCTCCGAAGCAGATACCTCGGAGGATAAGAAAGACGAAAATCTCACCGAGGAAGAAAAGAAGGCTGCAGAGGAAAAGAAAGCCCTGGAAAAAGCCGAGCAGGAAAAACTGGAAAAAGAAAAACTTGAGCAGGAGAAGCTGGAAAAGGAAAAGCTCGAGAAAGAAAAGCTGGAAAAGGAGAAGGCAGCCCAGGAGACCGAACCGGTGAATCTGGGTACTGTAGAGGAAAGCTCTGTCAGCCTGAGCCTTTCCGATTTCTGGATGACAGATGAAGCAGGCAGCAGACACAGCGCCGCCACAGGAAGTGAAGACGGTGCAGAAGTATTTGATTTCTCACAGATCGATGCAGATCTTTCCGTAAACGGCGGCTTTGATCTGGTCTTTTCCTGCAGCAGGACGGTGGCAGACAGAGAGGTGATGGCCTCCGACTATATCGAGTTCACCCTTCCCTCCTGCTTCGCCGATCTGAGCGCCAGTGCAGAGGACGGCTCCTTTGACTGCTCTGTAAATGGACAGACAGTGACCGTTACCCTGAGGGAGATCCCGGAAGAGGGGGATATCAGCGGCCGGATCCACTTTACCTATACCTTAGCAGAGAGCGTGCAGACAGGGGAAGAGACCTCCTGTCTCTTTGAGGTGCAAAACGGCACCGGCAGCAGAGCCTACAAGGTCATCTTTGCCGATACCGAGGCAGCACCGGTCGATGAGGAGATAGGGACATTTACCATCAAGGGTACGGTTACCTTTAATGAGACGCTGGACAGTGTGGACTGGTCTGCCCTGGTGCGCCAGCCGGAGTTTGATGAGAGCATCATAAAGGTAGAGCAGACCTATAAGGACAGCGATGGTAATGAGCGCACAGAAGAGATTACGCTGCAGAATGGAGATACGAAGGCAAACTTCTATCTGAGCATGATCCACGACGGAGAGGGCGGCGGTGAATTCACCATCGCCAATGTACCTAAGAAAATAAAGAAGGATGGCGAAACATACGACGTCACCGGTTATAAGGTAAGTCTGGAACCGAAGCTGCCTTATTATCAGTCTGACGGTAATGTCATCGATGTAAAAGAACAGGAAATTAAGAACATTACCCCACTGGCATCCGTCACGGGAACTGTAGGCCTTTCCCTGAAAGCACAGACCATCACACTGGATCCGACGATCGTACCGGCGGATGACACAAATCAAACAGTCTTCCCCATGAAGGCTGTATTCAGCAATTCCGAATTTGAGGGAAAGGAAAACAAAACAGCTGATTATAAGCCTGCAGTAAATGCAGAAACTCAAACGACGATACAGGTGCCGGTGGGTATTTCCTATAAAATTACTCAAAGCGAGGTAGAAGGTTATCGCTTTGACGGTAAGTATACGATGACGCCCAAAACAGAGGGATCGGAAGGCACGTCTACAGAGAGCAAAGATGCGGCAACGGGCATTGTCGCAGACGGAACGGATCTCACCATTACCACCTCTAACTACAGCCAGAACCAGTCGGTGAAATTCGGCGTGCAGTGGGTTGATAACAACAGCACCAATCGTCCCACACTGACAGCACAGAATTTCAAGCTGCAGTATAGAGTGGACGATACCGGAGAATGGAAGGATCTCACAGAGCAGGAGTATACTGCCCTGCAGATCACCAACGCCCCCGGCTTCGATGATTCCCAGGCGGCTCTGGGAGAGTATGCCTATACGGGACTGCCGGCAGCAGATGCAGATGGGAATAAGATCTCCTATCAGGTGGTGACAGATCAGGAAGTAGAGAACTATACGACTTCCTATACAGACAGCATCAGCGAAGGAGAGACCACCGCAAAGCGGACCTTTACCTTCCGGGAAAAGACGGATTTTCAGGCGACGATTCAGTGGAATGACGCCAGCGAAAAGGATAATAGACCTGACAAGGAAAAGGTACTCCAGAGCCTGAAGCTTTACAGACGCGTAGGAAATACCTATGAACTGGTGGACACTAAGGAATCTCTTCATGCACTTTCCAATGTAGATGTGACAGAGAATGGTGATTCCTGGATGGTCACTGTCAAAGATCTGCCTCGCTATAATGACGACAACCAGGAATATGACTATGTGCTGGTGCACGGCTCTATAGATGGAGAGGGAGACATTACACCCAGCCAGGTAAGTGACCAGTACAGAGCCTACTATGACAATGGCTCCGGCAATTACGGCAATGACACAACGCTTTGCCACAATAACGGAAAGATCACAGAGGTACTCTATAAGACAGTAGATTTTAATGCCCAGAAGATTTGGAAGGATCCTACGGGAACCGGTGAAACCAGACCGGAAACCACAGTGACCCTGTGGCGCTACAGAACCTGTGATGCCTACAGCATTGACGATGCGTATTCCAAGGGAAAGGCTGCCCAGGTGGTCTTTAAGAGCAGCGGCGAAGAGCAGACAGAAAAGATTGCAACTTACACGCTGGATAACAGTAAAGAAAGTGTAGAAATAAAGTTTACTTCGGAGAACGTAGCCGACATGCCCGCGGATTTCAAGCTGCCGGCTTATGACGACCACGGACACGAGTATGTCTATTTCGTCCGTGAGACCCTCTCCGGCAGTAATGCGGATGAATATGAGATCCAGTATACCGGTACAGAGGACAGTAAGACAGTAACCTATCAGAACGGCGCGCCTGCAGACGGCACCATCACCAACGTCCGCCGCAAGAAGGAAGAAGTGCAGGTCTCCAAGATCTGGAAGGATCCTTCCGGCAAGGGCAAAATTGACGGCGTATCTG
Organism: bacterium; assembly: GCA_963658405.1. Taxonomy (GTDB): domain Bacteria; phylum Bacillota; class Clostridia; order Lachnospirales; family Lachnospiraceae; genus CAG-791. The sequence continues at coordinate 8,678 of CAVKQI010000088.1, forward strand.
TACAGGTAGAGATACAGGCTAAAGCAGACGGCGAAACGAAGTATGATACGCTGGCTGTTCTTTCTGATGCCTTAAATTCCTATGACAAGCTCTCTGAAGAGGATGCTAAGACAGCGCAGACCATCACCGGCTTTACCTCTGCCATCACCCACGGCGAGGTATCCTACTATGTCAATACCTATGACAGCGAGGGCAGAGCCTATGATATGACAAGTGCGAAGTTGGTAGAGACTGTCACTGACAATAAGGGAAATGAATGGAAGGTGACTACGGATGCTGCCGGCAATACCACCATAACGGATGCAGACGGCAATGCCTATGCCGTGTCCACCAGCTTTGAGGGGGCTGTCTCTCAGGGAGACGGCACGAACCAGTACCGCTATACCCAGACCAATACCATTACGGCCAAGAGAGATTACACCCTGACCAAGGAATGGGCAAAGAGCATCAATAAGGATGACCTTGCAAAGATCCAAACCGTCAATTTCAAGCTCTACAGACGCTCCACTAAAGAGGCAGACAGCACGTATACGCCGGTCAAAACTTCCGATGGTAAAGAAGTCTGGCAGGTTACCGCTGGCAAAGGGGATGATGAAAAGACAGCAGCTTTTGCCGTAGGCAGTAAGTATTCCCTCAAGATCACGAATCTTCCCAAATACGATGCAGATGGATATGAGTATTATTATAAGGCCGAAGAAGTAAGCTTCGAGACGACAGACGGAACTACCATCACGACAAAGGATGATCCGGCCAGCAAGTGGTCTACGATCTACTACCGCTCCACAGAGGAGACCACGGCCTACAACTATGTGAGTACCGAAGGCGGACGCGGCTTCGTCACGATCAATAAGATCTGGCAGGATAACGGAGACGAGGACAAACGGGGCGACGTCACCCTGCGGGTTTACCTGCGCGAGCAGTTGAAGGAGGCCTTGGAAAATGCAAAGGATACGGGAGATGCGACGGTTGATCTGAGCGCTCTGCAGCTGAATGGAGAAGAATTAAAATATAAAGAAATAGAATTGGAGAAATCCAAACAGTATACGGTCTATCTGAACTACGCAGAGATAGATGAAGCAATACTGGGTAAAGAAGAGGCTGCAAAATCCAAGTACGGAATGAAGGATTACATCATTCTGGAGATGGGCACAGGCAGCGACGCAGGGAATGCGGCAGCACCCTCTTACAGCTATGTCCAGCTTTCCGAGGCTGCAAACGGCAAAAACAGCTATCAGATCAGAGGTACTGTAGAAAACAATGACCGCCAATATACAGCCACTGTGACAGCTAATATATCCGAACAGCTGCTGCTTCTGACCAATACCAGAGCAGGCGAGGCTTCCATCACCGTCACCAAGAACTGGCAGGATGGAAAGAACGAGATGGAGGATCGCCCGGATTCTGTGATGTTCCAGCTCTATAAGGACGGCGCAGTTTATAAGGATATTCCTTCTTCCGTAAAGGTAGAGGCTAAGGCCATAGCCGGCACATCGGAAAGCGGAAGCGGAGCAGGATCTGATGAGAAGTCCTGCAGCGTGAAGCTCGACCACAGTACAGGTATTGTCACGGTGTCTTATTTAAAGAGTAGTGATGAGGACAATACCAAAGAAAACTGGGTCTTCACTGTCACCGGTCTGGATATGTTTAACGCAGCCGGTGAGCCCATCACCTATAACGTGGACGAAGTCTCTGCGGACACAGAAGTTACAGAAGAAACAGATGCCATTCAGGTCTCCGGCGCCAGCACCTATGTAAAGAAGAAGACCGCTTCCGGCGTCACGGATAATGGAAAGACCAGAGAGTATACCTTCACC
>CAVKQI010000089.1:0-10232 GCA_963658405.1 bacterium
TTGAAATTGGCAGGCGGCCAAGGCGCGGAGCGCCTCTGGCCAGCCACATCGAGGATTTGCGAAGCAAATTCGAGATAGGAGCTAAACAGATACCGTACTTTTTCATTCCCCCGTGTTCGCACAAAAGATGTTTTTTTCACCTGCAGCAATTGACAGCGGTCAGCAGACAGCCAAATACTGCAGGGAAGATGCCCATACAGCCCATGATCAGCAGTGGTAGACCCCGCCGCCATAGTACGGTGCACCGCAGCACATACCGCCTCCGCCGCACAGCATATTGCAGACCAGATTGGCGATACAAAGCTTCAGACAGAGACCGCTCTGATCGGAAATACCGCCGCCGTAGGGATTCTGTCGGTTCTGATACCAGGTGCTGCCGGACTGAAGACTGGAGACCAGCTGCTGATAATTGGGATTGGAGGGCTCCATCTGGGCGGCTTTCTGTGCCTGCTCCAGAGCCAGGACATTGTTGCCGAGGCCTGCATTGGCCAGGGCACTGTAGTAGTACCAGACGGCACCGCGCTCGGAAATGCTGCCAAGGACATTTAAGGCCTCCTGATAGCGGCCGTTATTGATATAGTTGGCAGCGGCCCGCAGGTAGATGGTCTGCTCATCCTCCGTGCTCTGGGACTGGCTGCGGCCGCCGTAGCCGGTATTGCCGTAGCCGCCGAAGGCGCTCCAGAAGTCGCCGAAATCACCCCAGAAATCTCCGTAGCTGCCATAACTGCCGTAGGTACCGGTGTTGCTGCTGTAGCTGCCTCCGGATGTTTGGCTGCCGCTATTGGCATAAGGGTGCTCCCGCTCATAGATGATCTGCTGGTAGGCCTGCTGGACCTGCTTGAACATTTCCTCGGCCTGGTCTTTATTGGGATTATTGATATTGGCATCCGGGTGATACTTGCGGGAGAGCTGCCGATAAGCTTTTTTGATCTCGTCATCGGAAGCATCCCGGGAAACCCCCAGAATCTTATATGGATCGGACATGGTTTTCCTCTCTGTGCCGCAGCATGCTGCGGCACCGCGAAGTGAATTCGCGAAGGCGAATTCACTGATGCGATCAGCCAACGCAGACGTTAGCGTCTGCGTTGGAGTCAGTCAGAAATGCCATCAGGCATTCCTGACTGACTTTGCCTCTCTCTGCCGCTGTTTTACAGCGGCACCGCGGCTTCCCGCTTGTTTACTACGATCTGGTACCGGGACCAGACACCGGAATACAGGATATTGCGCAGGATAGAAGCATTCTCCACGATGGGCAGCCGCTCGAAGGCCTTGCAGCACTCCGCCATCATCATGGTGAGGATCTCTTTGACCTTGCTGTCAAATTCCTGCACCGGCATGGATTTCCACATGGTCATAAAGGGATTATAGCAGCCCTTTTCGGCATCCTGTTCCAGATCCTCAAAGGCATCCATGAGATAGATGAATTTGCCGAGAAAAAAGCCCATATGCCGCAGCGTGGGGCTCCAGATATCCTCTTTATAATCAAAGACCTCTGCCATGATCTCGCCGAAATATCCGGCGGCCTTATCGAGGTCCGTCTCCTGCGTCTTTTCGCACAGGTGGAGGGCATTCAGATTCTCGTAGATGCAGCGCGCCTTCTTTTCATAGAGAGCGGCTGCCTTTTTATTCTTGCCGGACAGGAGCTTCGCCAGCAGGAGCTTTTTGAATTTGCGCTCATCGCTCCAGTCATCCAGGCACGAATAGTAGGAAAGAATGATATTGATATCCGCCCCGTAGTCGGTAAATGCATTTTGCAGCGTGGGGTGCTTCTCAAAAGGATGGGCGACGCAGCGGCACATGGCGCTGGTATCTTCCGGCTCATAGAGACTGGTGAGCAAAAGGATCAGGAAAGTGGTGTCATAGCTCAAAGTCAGCTGACCGCTAAGGCCATGGCGCTCTTTCAGCGCACGGCACTGTCCGCAGTAGTAGGCACGGTAGACATCATATTCCTTGAATTTCAGTTCTTTCTGATTGATGGTGACGTAACCGAACATAAGGGATACTCCATGGGATTCAGGATTTCTTTATAAACTCCGTGCCGCATTTGGGACAGCGCACCATGATGCGGCCCTTGCCCCTGGGAATGCGGATCTTCTGCCGGCATTTGGGGCAGCGGTAGATGTGATAAATTTTGCGCTGCGAGGCATTGTAGCGAAAATTCTTAAAGAAGCCAAGGAAGCTGTTTTTCTTCTGCAGATACCATTGGTTTTCACGGTAGCGTTTCTGGATATTCCGGGAAAACATCCGGAAATAGATGTAGAGCAGCAGAAGGAAGGCCAGGGCGCCGCAAAGGCGCAGGCGGGGAACCCAGGAGAGAAGCAGAAAAACGACAGCCACGCCCAGAAGAAACTGGGAAAAGCTGTCAGAACCATAGCAGCCCTGCATGAAGCAGGCCATTTTATAGCGTAATCTGTTAAACATCGCGGAGACACTCCTTTACTGTTAAGTAGATTGCAAAGCCGGTTCCGCTGAGGAACTGTGGCTTTGTCTACTACTATTCTAAGGGCGCTCGCCGAAAATACAATGAATTAGCGAAGAAAAGAATATTAAAAAAGCATAAAGAGAAGCTTTTGACGGGAAAAACAGCAATTTCTCCGGATAAAGCCGGTACATGTAAGGAAAAAAGTGTGCGCATTACCCGGAGCGAAGGAAAGATCGTAACCAAAATGGTGTGAGAAAATTACGGCAGAAGATGTCCGTTTTTAATGACTTTCTTTAAGGTATAGTCCTGATCGGTGATCAGCAGGTCGGCGGCTTTTCCTGCGCTTATGCTGCCGCAATGATCGCTGATGCCGATGCAGCGGGCGGGATTATAGGAAGCTGCGGTGATGGCCTGATCGGCCGGCACACCGAAACGGATGGCATTGACCATGCAGTCATAGAGATTGGTGGCACTGCCGGCGATGGTGCCGTCCTTTAACCGGGCCTCATGGCCGTGAACAGTGACGGGCTGTCCGCCCAGAGCGTATTCACCGTCCGCCATGCCGGTGGCCATCATGGAATCACTGATGAGGATCATGCGGTCGGCACTAAAGAGCTTAAAGGTGGAGCGGATGACACTGGGATGGATATGGATGCCGTCACAGATCAGCTCCACTTCGGCGCCCATGTCCGCAGCGGCGCCGATGACGCCCGGGGCCCGGTGGGTAAAGGGCGGCATGGCGTTATAGAGGTGAGTGACATGGCTGGCCCCTGCCTGAAAGGCAGCACAGGCAGTGTCGTAGTCTGCTGTGGTATGGGCGAGGGAGAGCACCATTTCCGGAGAGAGATCCCGGATACATGCCATAGCACCTTCCAGTTCCGGGGCCAGATCCAGAAGCTTTATCATGCCGCCGGAAATTTCCTGCAGCCGCCGGATCATTGCTGCATCCGGCTTCATGAGATAGGCAGGATTCTGGGCGCCTTTTTTGGCCTCGGAGATAAAGGGCCCCTCCAGATTGACGCCGCAGAGGAGACTGTCCCCGTAGGGAGAGGTGCTGCGGTAGGAAGAGGCGGCAGTCAGAATACCGGCCAGCCGCTCCTCCGGATAGGTCATGGTGGCAGGGCAGAGGGAGGTGATGCCGTGGGAAAGCTCGTATTTTTCGATAGCGGCAAAGGCCTCCGGCGTGCCGTCACAGAAATCGTAGCCGGCGCAGCCGTGAAAATGAATGTCCACCAGACCGGGCAGGATATAGCACCCGGCGGCGTCAATAATTTCCTTATCCTCCCGGGGAAGCACCTCTGCGATGATGCCGTCCCGGATCAGGAGATCCGTCTTTACAAAGCCTTCTTTTTCTGTGAAAACAGTGCCGTTGATGATTTTCATGTTATCTGCCATCCTCTGCTGTGTTTGGTGTGCTATAGATGCGCTTTTTGATAGGGTATTGATCTCGGAGATCACTGCCAGCCTGCATAGCCGGTATTTCAAAGAAAGCCGCTGCCTGCAGGCCGGACGTCTGCATTTGTCTTGCTGATTCCGAAAATAACCGGCAATTTACTTTTTTTCAATATATTGCAGAGCAGCCTCATCACCTACCAGGATCACGTCATTGTGCAGCTGCAGGACGGAAGCGGGGACCTCCGGGGTGATGGGACCGGTAAAGGCGTCTTTGACGATCTGTGCCTTGTCCTCACCGCAGGCCATCAGCAGGATCTTGCGGGCCTGCATGACGGTCTTGATGCCCATGGTGATGGCGTGGGTGGGAACCCGGGAAATGTCGCCGTCCCAGAAGCGGGCATTGGCCTGCCTGGTCTTTTCGGAGAGGGTGACGATGTGCGTTTCCTTATCAAAGGCAGCGCCGGGCTCATTAAAGCCGATGTGTCCGTTGTGGCCGATGCCAAGCAGCTGCATATCCACGCCGTGCATGGAGCGGATGACGGCATCATAGTCCCGGCAGGCCTTTTCGCGGTCTGCGGCCATGCCGTCCGGCACAAAGGTGTTGGCTTTATCGATGTTGATCCGGTCAAAGAGATGGTGATTCATAAACCACCGGTAGCTCTGGTCACTGTGCTCATCAAGGCCGCAGTATTCGTCCAGATTGACAGTATGTACTTCGGAAAAGTCCAGGTCGCCCTTTTCATACCAGCGAACCAGCTGGTCGTAGGCACCGATGGGTGTGGAACCGGTGGCGAGGCCCAGCACGCAGTCGGGCTTCATGATGACCTGGGCGGAGAGGATATTGGCCGCGATGCGGCTGGCATGATAGTAATCCGGGGCACTGTAAATTCGCATGATAAACTCCATTCTGCTGTTAGGCATTCCCCTCAGAGAGGGTATTGTTTATTTCCGGTTTTGATTCGGATGATTCTGTACAGCTGTATTTTATGAGATGTTTTTACATAGCTATTACATTACAACATTTCCATAAATCTGACATGGTATTTATAAAAAATTACATGGAAAAAGACAAAGCAAAACTACAGACACCCGGATGCCGAGCGGAAAAATCACAAAAAGATATTGCTAATTGCAGGAGAATTGAGTAAAATGGGAGACAAGAAGCGTGCACGTGCACGCGGCGCGTGCTGCCGCAGATAAATTGCGGCAGAAAGGGGTAAATTGCATAAATCGTCTGATGCCGATTTAAGCAATTGACAATGTCACCGCAGGCGGTGCCATTGTTTGATCACATCGGAGAATTCGCCTACGCGAAATTCTCCTCGTGTTGCCGCAGATAAACTGCGGCAGAAAGAGGTGCAAAATGACTTATTATGTAGACCAGAAGGCAGCCATCGGCGGGGATGGATCGGAGGCTTCTCCTTTCCGTCATATTTCCGAGGCGGCAGCATTGGCAAAGCCGGGGGATGAGGTGCTGGTGGCACCGGGCATTTACCGGGAATATGTAGATCCGAAGTTTGCCGGCACAAAGGAGGCCCGGATCACCTATCGCTCCCTGGAAAAGGGAGAGGCTGTGATCACCGGCGCAGAAGTGGTGGATAACTGGGAGCCCTTCGCACCGGACGTGTGGACAGCCCGGATCCCCAATGAGATCTTCGGCAGCTACAATCCCTATACCACGCTGGTAGAGGGCGACTGGTTCGTGGCTACTTTCATTGCACATACAGGAGAGGTTTACTTAAACGGCAAGTCTCTTTACGAGGTCACCAGTCTGGAAGGCGTGCTCCATCCGGTCATGTCGGATCTTTCCTGGGACAGGGAATTCACCGTCTATACCTGGTATACAGAGCAGGATGAGGAAAAGAACGAGACCGTTCTCTATGCCAATTTCCACGGCGCAGATCCCAATGCGGAAAACGTGGAGATCAATGTGCGCAGAAACTGCTTCTATCCTTCCAAAGAGCATGTGGGATATATCACACTCTCCGGATTTACCGTGTGTCAGGCAGCGACCCAGTGGGCACCGCCGACCGCTTATCAGGAAGGCATGGTAGGCCCTCACTGGTCCAAGGGCTGGATCATCGAGGACTGCGAGATCTCTGATTCCAAGTGCAGCGGCATTTCCCTTGGAAAATATCTGCAGCCGGAAAATAACAATAAGTGGCTGAAGACAAAGTTCAAGGACGGCACTCAGACCGAGCGTGACTGCATCTGCCAGGCGCAGAGAGAGGGCTGGGATAAGGAGCATATCGGCTCCCATATCATCCGCCGGTGCGATATTCATGACTGCGGACAGACCGGTATCGTCGGTCATCTGGGCGGTGTATTCTCCATCATTGAGGACAACCACATCCATCACATCAATAACAAGCAGAATCTGGCAGGCGCCGAGATCGGCGGCATCAAGATGCATGCGGCCATCGACGTGATCATCCGCCGGAATCATTTCCATCACTGCACCAGAGGACTGTGGCTGGACTGGCAGGCACAGGGCACCCGTGTGACCCAGAACCTGTTCCATGACAATACCGTGCCGAATGATTACAATACGACACCGGACAATATGCTGGGACTGGGCGAGGATATCTTCGTGGAAGTATCCCACGGCCCGACGCTCATTGACAACAACATACTCCTGTCGGATTTTGCACTGAAATTCCCCACCCAGGGCTGCGCTGTAGTGCACAATCTGATCGCCGGCAGCATCACCTGCGTAGGCCGCGGCGTCAATAACGGCGCAAAGACAAAGCTTTCTCCCCGCTACACGCCTTATCATGTACCACACGGCACCGCAGTGGCAGGCTTTATGACTATCCTCCACGGCGATATGCGCTTCTACAATAATATCTTTATCCAGAAGCCGGTGCGCCCGGGCATGGCCAATATCGAGAAGATCACCAGAGAGAGCGGCACAGAGTGGGCAGACAACAACACCACCGCAGGCACCTGCCCTTATGACGGCTACCAGACCTGGGAAGAGTATGAAAAGGAATTCGAGGGCTACTGCGGCATGGGCTCCGATCCTTCCGACCGCTACTATATCCCGCTTCCTGTCTGGACAGACGGCAATGTGTTCTTTAACGGCGCAAAGCCCTGCGACAAGGAAAAGAATTACGCAGTGGCTTCCGAAGAGATCCATCTGGAACTGGTGGAGGAAGAAGGCTGCTATCACCTTGATACCGACCTCTATGCACATATGCCGGAAACACACTGCAGACCGGTATCCACCGCTTCCATGGGCATGGCCTTTGAGCCGGAGCAGGCTTTTGAAAATCCGGACGGCACTCCTATCCTGTTAAACGAGGATATCTTAGGCGAAAAGAGAGGCATCCGCCCGCTTCCGGGACCCTTTGCAGCAGCTAAGGAGGCAGCGCAGGAACTTCCGTTTGCATAAAGCGGGAACTTGATACATAATCATAGTAAACGGCAGCAGACGGGACCGAAAGGCCCCGTCTGTTTTATAAATAAAGCAGCGGCAAAGGAGGTAACGATGAACAAAATCATGGAGCGGACGAAGGCACTGCGGGATGATCCGCAGGTACATTACAACTGCGCGCAGGCAGTATTCATTCCTTTTGCGGAGCAGAAGGGTATTTCGGCAGAGACCGCCAATGCCATTACACAGAATTTCGGCGCGGGCATGCGCATGGGGCAGACCTGCGGCGCGATCACCGGCGGTCTGATGGCACTGGGACTGTACGGTCTGGGAGATGCAGCGGACTCGGGAGAATTCTTCCGCCGCATGAAGGATCTCCATGAGGGACGCACCCAGTGCAGAGACCTGCTGGCTGAGGAAGTAAAATGTCCTGCGGAAAAGAAACCCCACTGTGACAGAATGGTCTATGAGGCCGTGCAGGCTGTGGAAGAGATGCTGCAGGCAAAGCATATAGAGTTTTAGAGACAGAGGCAAAAGACATTCGGAGCCGGAGGGCAGAATATGCAGGCTCAAAGGCAAATGATGCACGAACCGGTGTGAAAGATATTCCGATTCAGAGAAAGAGACAGACCCATGCAGACAGAAGAAATGCAGTTTCGCAAAAGATGTGCGGAGCTGGCAGAAAAATCCTACCGCAATTCCCAGTATATTTTCACGGACTTTCTCACGGAGGCAGAGCAGGGTATCCTGCAGTCCATGGCAAAGGAACGGACCGCTTTTCCCGCCGGCTTTTCCCTGTGGGGCGGCCATGAGGAGGCAGAGCGCCGGATGTCGCGCTTTGGCTCCCCGGAGGAATTCGGCTACGAGGAACCTTTCCCGGTCCGCTGCATCCGGATCCATCCCCTGCAGAAGAAATTCGCAGAGACCCTGACCCACCGGGATTATCTGGGCGCACTGATGCACCTGGGCCTGGAGAGAAAGGTGATCGGGGATATCCTTGTCGATAAGGAAGAAGCCTGCGCCTACGTATTCTGCGAGGCGCAGATCGCGGATTTTCTCCTGGAAAATATCGATCAGATCCGGCATACGCACATGAAATGCGAACTGACGCAGGAGATACCGCAGAGGCTGGTGCCAAAGCCGGAACACATGGAGATCCAGGTCTCCTCCGGGAGACTGGATGCGGTGGCGGCCCAGGTCTGTCATCTCTCCCGCAGCGCCGTGCTGGAACTCTTCCGGGAGAAAAAGGTCTTTGTAAACGGCACGCCTATGGAAAATCCGGCCTGTCAGCCAAAGCCGGGTGATATGATCTCGGTGCGCGGATACGGCAGAATGCGGTTCCTGGGCACGGACCGGATGACCAGAAAAGGAAAAGAGGTCGTGGTACTGGAAAGGTATATTTAAGTTTGCGCAGAGCAGTACAGCACAGTGCAGACAAAGACGGCAGCCGATATGGCCGGATGTTGAATGGAAATTGTCTTTAAAGTCTGTATTCTGCGCGGCTTTTGCATGGGGCGAAGCGGTACAGACAGTGGAAAAACAGGCGGAAAACAGGTCAAAAACAGGGCACTGCGTCGGCCCCGGACTCTGCCGGGTGTTTTTATTGTATTAAATGGGATGCATGACCGAAATGGGAGTTGACTTTTACCCCCTTTTGACGTTATTGTATACACGATGAGACTTGGTTATGACCATAACCAGCTCCATCAATAAAAAGTTTTCTAAATTGTTATTCAATTATACAAAGGAGGAACTGTTCATGCTACAGAATGAAGCTTGGAAAGGCTTTGGCGGCAACATTTGGAAGCGCGAGTGCAACGTCCGCGATTTCATCCAGAAAAACTACACTCCCTATGATGGAGATGAGAGTTTCCTGGCAGATCCCACAGATGCTACCAACAAGTTATGGGGCAGACTGCAGGAGCTGCAGAAGGCAGAGCGCGAAAAGGGCGGCGTTCTTGATGAGGAGACCGATGTTGTTTCCGGTCTGACCGCTTATGGCCCTGGCTACATTGATGAGTCCATGAAGGATCTGGAGCAGGTAGTAGGTCTTCAGACTGATAAGCCTCTGAAGCGTGCATTCATGCCTTACGGCGGTATCCGTATGGCAGAGGAAGCCTGCGAGATGTATGGTTATACACCCAGCCCGGCTCTGCACAAGATCTTCACCGAGTACCACAAGACCCACAACCAGGCAGTATTTGATGCTTATACTCCTGAGATGCGTGCAGCAAGAAGCAGCCACATCGTAACCGGTCTGCCGGATACCTATGGCCGCGGCCGTATCGTAGGCGACTACAGAAGAGTAGCTCTGTACGGTATCGATCAGCTGATCGCATGGAAGGAAGAAGACAAGGCTAACTGCGGCGACGGCACCATGACCGACGACGTGATCCGCTTAAGAGAAGAGATCACCGAGCAGATCCGTGCTCTGCAGGGCATGAAGGAAATGGCTAAGATCTACGGCTTCGATATTTCCGCTCCTGCAAAGAATGCAAAGGAAGCAGCACAGTGGCTGTACTTCGGCTATCTGGCAGCTATCAAGACCCAGAACGGCGCAGCAATGAGCGTTGGCCGTATCTCCACCTTCCTGGATATCTATATCAACCGTGATCTGGAAGCAGGCACTCTGACTGAGGCAGAGGCACAGGAGATCGTCGACCACATGACCATGAAGTTCCGTATGGTTAAGTTCGCTCGTATCAAGTCCTACAACGAGCTGTTCTCCGGCGACCCGGTATGGGCTACTCTGGAAGTCGGCGGTATCGGCATGGACGGCCGTTCCATGGTTACCAAGAACGATTTCCGTTTCCTGCACACCTTAGAGAACATGGGCCCTTCACCCGAGCCGAACCTGACTGTTCTTTACAGCAGCCAGCTTCCTGCAAACTTCAAGAAGTATGCAGCTAAGATCTCCGTAACCACATCTTCCATCCAGTATGAGAACGATGACGTTATGAAGCCGGTATGGGGCGATGACTACTCCATCTGCTGCTGCGTATCCGCAACACAGACCGGTAAGGAAATGCAGTTCTTCGG
>CAVKQI010000090.1:0-10053 GCA_963658405.1 bacterium
TTTAATTCGGTTTGCGAATTTTTAATTCGGTTTGCGAATTTCCGTTTTGCTTATGCATTTCCGGCCCCGGGGTGTCCGGCTTTGCCGTTTCCTGCTTTCCGTATCCCGTTTTTGCTGATATGGAAGAAAAAGGAAATCCGCAGCGTATGTTCCGGATTTCCTTTTTCGGTTTATTTCATTTCAGGTGCTGACAGGTCAGCCCTTGTTTACTAACGGATGGATCTGTACAGAGGACCGTAAGCGCTGCATGCTCTGAAGTCCTGTCCTTCCTTGTCGCTGCCGAATGCATTCCATGCTGCCGGACGGAAGATATCCTTCTCAGGCACATTGTGCATGCATACCGGGATGCGAAGCATAGAGCAAAGGGTGATCAGATCTGCGCCGATGTGGCCGTAGCTGATAGCGCCGTGGTTTGCGCCCCAGTTGTTCATGACATCGTAAGCGGTCTTGAAGGGGCCTTCCTTGCCGTCGCAGCGAGGAGCGAACCAGGTGCACGGCCATGTGTAGTCTGTTCTCTTCCAGATCTTGTCGGAAACCTCATCGGGCAGCTGAATGGTCCAGCCTTCTGCGATCTGCAGTACCGGTCCTAAGCCCTTTACGAGATTTAAGCGGATCATGGTAGCGGGCATCTCTGCTCTGGTCAGGAAACGAGAGGAGAATCCGCCGCCGCGGAAGTAGCCGTTGTCGGCTGCACACCACTCGGTGGCATCCATGATGGTCTTCTGATCTGCCTCGGTCACATTATACCACTCTTTGATGATGCCGTTGCCGTTCTCATCCTTGACTTCGCCGCAGGCATCCAGGCAGCATGCGCCGGAGTTGATCAGGTGGATAAAGCCGTCTGCATCCTTGGCCTTGCCTTCGATGTCATAGCCGGTAGCCTTCTTGACAGCGTCGCCGCTCCAGTAGGTACGTACGTCTGCGAACATCTGCGGACGGTTGGTTAAGAGCTTCATGAACAGCATGCCCAGACCGTTTAAGGTGTCGTTCTCGGTAGCCAGGATATAAGGCTCACGGGCACCGGTCCAGTCGAAGGAGCTGTTGAGCATTGCCTCTGCGAAGTCGCCGTTGGGATAGAAGTCTGTCCACTGACGCTGACCCTGGAAGCCGCCGCAGATCGCATTGTGGCCTACTGCCTCTTCCTCGCAGCCTTCCGGCAGGTTCGGGTTGCCGTTGTACAGATCCTTGATGATACAGGTCATCTTTGCGATGAACTCCCAGGACTCTGCCTTCTTCTCGTCGCTCTGTTTTACGAAATCAGGGTTCTTATCGAAGCCTTCCTTGCAGTTCTCCTTGATCCACTTTAAAGCTGCCTGATAGTCATCCTCATTGTAGATGTGCTCGCTCATGCGGCGGATGATCTCTACCTCATCGATGGACTCTACGCGCATGCCCAGATATTCCTCGATGAAGTCAGGGCTGATGATGGAGCCGCCGATACCCATGGTAACGGAACCGATCTGCAGATAGGACTTATCGCGCATGGTAGCTGCTGCTACGGCTGCACGGCCGAAGCGAAGGAGCTTCTCCTGTACGTCTGCAGGAATGGAGGTATCGTCTGCCTCACATACATCGTGACCGTAGATGCCGAATGCCGGCAGGCCCTTCTGTGCGTGGGTAGCCAGTACGGATGCCAGGTAAACTGCGCCGGGACGCTCTGTGCCGTTAAAGCCCCATACGCCTTTGATGGTCAGGGGGTTCATATCCATGGTCTCTGCGCCGTAGCACCAGCAGGGGGTTACGGTGAGGGTGATGGCTACGCCGGCCTTTTTGAATTTATCCTCGCATGCTGCGGACTCTGCTACACGGCCGATGGTGGTATCAGCGATGACGACCTTGACAGGCTCACCGTTGCTGTATTTTAAATTATCCTCAAAAAGCTTTGCTGCAGACTTTGCCATGTTCATGGTCTGCTCTTCCAGAGACTCTCTTACCTTCAGCGGTCCTCTTCTGCCGTCGATGGTAGGACGGATGCCGATCACCGGATAATCCCCAATCAATCTGCTTTTTGCCATTGTACACCTCCGTGAAAAATGTTTAATCTGACTGTTTTTTTATTAATTCTGCCGTTATTTTTGGCAAAATTTCTGATGTCTTCTCCATTATACATTTTTTTGAGGCTGTGAACATGTTTTTTCCCACGATGTTATAGACATTTTTTGCTTTTTTTATAGACGTATGATTTTCTGTTGTATATACTATACAAAAAGGCCGCTTTGTTTTTGTCTATAGATACCATTCCCAGGAATTATGTGCCTGTTAGGTGATCGTTTTTCAGGATGTTTATGGACGTTTTTTATAATGCAGGCAGCCCGCCGCTGTAAGAAAGGAAATCCGCTGTATGAAGGCTTTTCACGAGGTTCGCAACTATCCGTCCGACTTTATGGTCTGGCACAAGCAATACCGGGATATCAGCTTTATCGCCCACTGGCACAAGGAGATCGAGCTGGTCTATGTCCGGGAGGGAACGGCGGAGATCCATATCGCCGAGGACGTGATCCACGCCGGCGCCGGGGATCTGGTGCTCTTTGACAGCGGCGATATCCACTACTGCGATGTGCACTCCGGGGATGCCTGTTTTGACTTTCTGCTCTTTGATACCAATATCATCAGCAGCCACTATAAATACAATGCCCTGGAAAATCATCTCTTCGACAGCGCCCATTTCCGGTCTGCAGGACTGCAGGAGGACTGGGAGCGGATTTTGTCCATTCTGGATCACGAGCTGGAGTGCCGGGAGAATTACTACCAGGAGATCGTCAAAGGCGAGCTGCGAAGCTTCTGGTACCGGCTGCTGCGCGCCTTCCCGAGGCAAAAGGAAAGTACCTCCGGCTCCGCCATGCATACCAGACGCCAGACCATGCTGGCGGATTTCCAGAATGTGCTGACTTTCCTGGAGGAGCACTACGGAGAATCCATCTCCATGACCGACGCGGCGGAGATGATGGGATTTTCCCCCAGCCATTTCTCCCGGATGTTCAAGCAGCTCACCGGCACCGGCTTCGTGCGGTACCTGAACCTGATCCGCATCTCCCAGGCCGCCGAGCTGCTGCTGACCACCGATGCCAAGATCTCCGACATCGCCCTTCGCTGCGGCTTTGAAAATATCCGGACCTTTAACCGGGTCTTTCTGGAGATCACCGGCTATACGCCCTCGGAATATGTCAAGCAGCCCGGCAGTCAGTCCTATAACTTTACTTACTATCGTTCCTCTTCGGATCTCTTTACACTGCCGGAGAATAATCCCACGATACTGCGCACCTGATGACAGAAACAGCCGGCATAAGCGCAGACGCGAAATGCTTTTGCTTATGCCGGCTGTAAGTTTATCCTTTTCGTATTTAGAACTGAAAGACTGTTATTCTTTTATTCCGAAGGGTTCTTTATTTTTTCTTCTGCTCCTTCTGATAGTCCAGGAAGCGGGCTGCGGCGCCGTCATCCAGTGCTGCATACTCATCCTGTACGGCCTGGCAGAATACCTTCATCTCTTCTTCCAGTCCTGCTCTGGCTGCAACGCCGAAGGACATCTCCCACATATCCTTACAGGTCTGGTGGAGCTTCTCCTCCTCGGTGGCGCTCATCAGGCCAAAGAGCTTGCGGCGGTAATTCTTGCTGCTGCAGGTGGAAAGATATCGTTTCACCGCATTGCGCATCTCCCAGTAGAAAGCCTTCTCTCCCGCCTCTCCGTAGTCGGCCGCCTCTTCCTGCAGAAGGGTCTTCATGACCTTTCTGGCTTCCTTCTTGGTGCCGAAGGACATCAGCTTGGAGCTCTTATACAGATAGGGCAGGTTCAGGCACTCCCACAGAAAACGGTCCACCTCGTGATCCGGCTCCTTGGGATCCCTGTAACGGGCATCCAGCAGCATCTTGCGATAGGCATTGGCCCCGTCATCCGGCTCTGTCATCTGCAGCTCGTCAAACATCTGCAGACGCTTCTTCGGGTCTAATTCCCGGTAAAACATATTCCACTTTGCGCTCTGTTCGTACATACTAAATTTTACCCCATTTTCCCGCAGCCTGCTGCGGCAGTGTGCGGAGAATTCATCAGGGATGTCCCTGTCCTTCTCCGATCCCATCCATCCAATACAAAAGACGCCTGTTCTGCGCTCTTTTACTTATCACACAGAATCTTCTGTGCCAGTGCGACCTCCTCGTCGGTGGGCGGTGCCGTATCTCTTAAAGTATAGTTGATGCCAAGCTTATCATACTTGGTAATGCCCATGGTATGGTAAGGCAGCACTTCTACCCGGTCCAGACATTCCGGATCGATCTGACGGAGAGAATCCAGGAAAGCCCGCAGACGGCGCAGATCTCCCTCATCGGTGGTGATCCCCGGCACCAGGACGTGACGGATCCACATCTTCTTGCCGTTTTCTGCCAGATATTTTGCCAGCGCCAGAATATTGCTGTTGTCAAAGCCGGTCAGGGCCTTGTGCTTCTCCGGGTCGATCTGCTTGATATCCAGTATAAACAGGTCCGTCACATTCATCAACTCTTTAAATTTATCAAACCAGGGCTCTTCCATCGTGAAGGGCTGTCCGGAAGTATCCAGGGCTGTGTGGGCCTTCTTTTTCTTGGCCTGCTTAAAGAGCTCGGTGACGAAATCGATCTGCAGCAGTGCCTCGCCGCCGCTGACGGTGATGCCGCCGCCGTTTTTCCAGTAATTGTGATAGCGCCAGGCCTTCTCAAAGACAGTCTCGGCATCCTCGTGGTAAGAGCCTTCCGCGTGGTCTGCCCATGTCTCCGGATTGTGGCAATAGCGGCAGCGCATCCGACATCCCTGAAGGAAAACGATATACCGCACGCCGGGTCCGTCCACAGCGCCGAAGGTCTCTATGCTGTTGATATTGCCCAGCAGAGGCTGCTTTGTTTCTGTAGTACATTGTGCTGTGTTTTCTGCCATCTATGGTTCCTTTCTTTCCTGTGAAAACAGGAGCCCTGCCCAAAGGCAAGGCTCCTGCTGTCTGTAAAGCAATATGAGTATTCCATTGTCCCATCAGGCATCCGGGATAAGAGCCCGACTCCTGATGTGTCTCCGGAAACGATACTACAGTCTGTCGTGGAAGGTTCTGGAGATAACGTCTTCCTGCTGCTCTCTGGTCAGGGAGATGAACTTAACAGCGTAGCCGGATACACGGATGGTGAAGTTAGCGTACTCAGGCTTCTCCGGGTGCTCCATAGCATCCAGAAGCTTATCCTTGCCGAATACGTTTACGTTCAGGTGATGTGCGCCCTGATCGAAGTAGCCGTCCATAACGTTAACCAGGTTAACGGAACGCTCCTCGTCATCGTGGCCAAGTGCGCCAGGGTTCATGGTCTGGGTGTTGGAAATACCATCCAGTGCCCAGTGATAAGGCAGCTTGGTCAGGGAGTTCAGGGAAGCCAGCAGGCCGCTCTGCTCTGCGCCGTAGGACGGGTTAGCACCAGGTGCAAGAGGAGTCCATGCACGACGGCCATCAGGCATGTTGCCGGTGAACTTACCATAAACAACGTTGGAAGTAATGGTAAGGATGGAAGTCGTAGGCTCAGAGTTGCGATAGGTGTGGTGCTTCTTGATCTTCTCCAGGAAGGAGTGGAGCAGCCATACACCGATCTCATCTGCACGATCGTCGTCGTTGCCGTACTTCGGGAAGTCGCCTTCGATCTCATAATCCTCAGCAAGACCGTTCTCACCGCGAACGACCTTAACCTTAGCGTACTTGATAGCGCTCAGGGAGTCGATCACGTGAGAGAAGCCTGCAATACCGGTTGCAAAGGTACGGCGAACATCGGTATCGATCAGAGCCATCTCAGCTGCTTCGTAGTAGTACTTGTCGTGCATGTACTGAATCAGGTTCAGGATGTTTACATACAGACCTGCCAGCCAATCCAGCATCAGGTCGTACTTCTTCATTACTTCGTCATAGTCAAGATACTCGGAAGTGATAGGTGCGTAAGCCGGGCCTACCTGCTTGCCGTTCTTCTCGTCTACACCGCCGTTGATTGCGTACAGAAGGCACTTTGCAAGGTTTGCACGAGCGCCGAAGAACTGCATTTCCTTACCGGTCTGTGTTGCAGATACGCAGCAGCAGATGGAGTAGTCATCGCCCCATACCGGACGCATAACGTCATCATTCTCGTACTGGATGGAAGAAGTTCTTACGGAGATCTCAGCAGCATACTTCTTGAAGTTCTGCGGAAGTCTCTTTGTGTAAAGAACGGTAAGGTTCGGCTCCGGAGCCGGTCCCATGTTCTCCAGGGTATGCAGGAAACGGTAGTCGTTCTTGGTAACCATGGATCTGCCGTCCTGGCCCATGCCGCCGACCTCAAGTGTAGCCCATACCGGGTCACCGGAGAAGAGCTGGTTGTAGGACGGAATACGTGCGAACTTCACCATACGAAGCTTCATAACGAAGTGATCGATGAGCTCCTGTGCCTGCTCCTCAGTCAGTGTGCCTTCCTTCAGGTCACGCTCGATATAAATATCAAGGAAGGTGGAAACACGGCCTACGGACATAGCTGCACCGTTCTGTGTCTTGATGGCAGCAAGGTAGCCGAAGTAGAGCCACTGAACCGCTTCCTTTGCATTCTTCGCCGGAACAGAAATGTCATAGCCATAGGACAGTGCCATTTCCTTCATCTGCTTCAGTGCACGAACCTGATCGGAAATCTCCTCTCTCTGACGTACCACTGCATCGGTCATGGTGCCGTCGCCGGTATTGGCATAATCTGCCTGCTTCTCCTGGATCAGGAAATCAATACCGTAGAGTGCTACTCTTCTGTAGTCGCCGACGATACGGCCGCGGCCGTAGGTATCAGGAAGTCCGGTGAGGATCTTGTTATGACGAGCCTTCATCATCTCCGGAGTATAAGCATCAAATACGCCCTGGTTGTGGGTCTTGTGATACTCTGTGAAGATCTTGTGCAGCTCAGGATCCGGTGTATAGCCGTAGGTTGTGCAAGCCTGCTCTGCCATCTTGATGCCGCCGTACGGCATGAATGCTCTCTTCAGCGGCTTATCGGTCTGAAGACCTACAACCTGCTCAAGTGCCTTGTCAGCCTCGTTGATGTAAGCCGGGCCGTATGCTGTGATACCGGAAACAACCTTGGTCTCCATATCCAGAACGCCGCCCTTTGCACGCTCTTCCTTCTGTAAAGCCTGAACCTCGCCCCAGAGCTTGTTTGTAGCCTCTGTCGGTCCGGCAAGGAAGCTGGAATCACCGTCATAAACAGTGTAGTTCTCCTGGATGAATGAACGAACGTTAACGTCCTTAACCCAGTGTCCGGTCTTAAAGCCTCTCCATTCTTCTCTCATATTTTCTCCTTCTATGAAATCCCTTGTATACAGGATTCAGAATTCCTTTACGAGTCATAATATAAAGCATACGCCTGAAATCGTCAATATTTTAACTTGTGAATTTTCCTATGTATTTGAATAAAAACAGCAGGTGTTATCAGTTTAATTTCCGCTCCTATTTTCACTGTTCTGCATCCTTGAAAAAAGCATACTTGCGTGGTAGGATTAATGTATTCTGCCCGTTGAAAAAGGGCTGTTTTTGTTTGTTTTTCCAATGCAAGGAGACCGCATTATGATGATTTCCACGAAGGGACGTTATGCCCTTACCACCTTAATCGATATTGCACAGAACTATGACGGCGTGACCCCGGTCAGCATCAAGGAAATTTCCGAGCGCCAGGGCATTTCCCTGAAATATTTAGAGCAGATCATTTCCCTGATGGTAAAGGGCGGCTTTCTGAAATCCGTGCGGGGTGCACGCGGCGGCTACCTCTTCACCCGCCCCATCGATCAGATGAAGGTCGGCGAGATTCTGAATGCTGCAGAGGGCACCCTGGCACCGGTAGACTGTGTAAACAGCAGCAGTCCCTGTGCAAAATCTGCCAGCTGCCCGACCTTCCCTTTATATAAAGAGATCGACAACGCCATTTACGAAGTCGTAAACCGCTATACGCTGAAGGATCTGGTAAGGCAGTCCGTGCAGGATTCCGCCGGTGCATGCACGAACTAAAGAAAAGCCCTCCGAAGCCCGAAAAGCCGTCTGAAGATACGGCAGTGAATCCGGGCCCACGGAGGGCATTTTTTTCAGCATCCGTTTAAAGGAAAAGGTGGAAGTGATAAAACCCACTTCCACCTTCTTCTGTTCATGCGTGCGACAAGATTCGAACTCGCGACCTTCTGGTCCGTAGCCAGACGCTCTATCCAGCTGAGCTACGCGCGCATAACGTTTTTCAAACGCATGAGTTATAATAGCTGATGGTGATGCAAATGTCAAGCATGAATTTTAAAATTCTTCAGTGCCCGACCAAACGCTTACGTACGATCAGAAATGATCCTTTTCCCGTTTCCGGCGTGCAATTTCCTTCTTCAGATACGCAAAGGTCTTCGCCTCCCCCTCCGTTTTCAGCATCAGTAAAAGCTCGGTGATCTCCCGCCGCGTTTCCGGATCCAGCAGCGGCGAATCCTTGCACGGGCGAAAATATTCCCACGGGCAGCCGTCATTATAATCTTTTCCCTTATAAACCTTCGATGCGGCCACGCGGTCACAGAACATTTCGGCCACATAGCGATACGGCATGCGGCAGCCGATCATCTGTCCCTTTTGCTTCGTATCATAGTCGCACCAGTATTCAAAATGATGCCTGTTCCGCCCTTTATGATGCAGCCAGGCTTCACAGAGCCCCGTTTCCAGCCGTTCGGCCGTATTCGGGCTGCGGTAGCCCTGATAGTACTTCACGCCGGTTTTAAACTCCGTCCAGCTGTATTTTGAAAGATCATGCAGAAGCCCCTGCCGATAGAGGCCGACGCGAAAGCAGTTCTTCATCACTTCCCATTTATGACGGTTGATCGTCCCGAAATGACAGACCGCATTTCGAAGATAATGCAGCACACTGCCGTGCCCTGACGCCCCTGTCTGTTCTGTTGCCGTCTTTTTCATCGCCGTTGTCCTCACCATCTGTAAAAACACCCCTGCCAAACCATCCGGTTCGCGCAGGGGCTTCATTGCAGCTGATATACAGCATTTCCTTAGAATCGTTCCGCCGCGTGCTCTCTCCGGCGCATACGACGCTTCTCCGGGCTCCGCTGCAGCAGCGGGTAGCCATATACAAATCCAAATACGATGGATGCCAGAATCGCTGCGCCGGCCACATCATATACACTGTGCTGCTTCAGTGCCAGCGTGCTCATGCAGATCAGCACCGCCAGCAGATTCGACCCGCCGCGTATCCAGCGGCCGTACTTCGCAGCCGCAAGCTCCCTCGAATTCAGAACCGCAACCGCAACGCCGATGGAATTATAGCAATGAATGCTCGGAAAGACATTCGTGCAGGTATCCGTTCGATACAGCCAGGCCACAATCGCCGAAAATACATTTTTATCTGCATCGATCACCGGACGAAAATCCGTCCCGTTCGGAAAGACCGAGCAGATGATGAGGCTGATGGTCATCCCGCTGAAGAGAAAGGCGCAGAGGCGATAATAATCATCCTTATTGACGATCATGAAATACAGCACCGCCGCCGCCACATATACAAACCACAAAAGATACGGAACAATGAAATATTCGCAGAACGGAATCTGATCATCCAGGGCTGCATGCATGACATGATACTTCACGCCGCAATGAATGGTCTTCTCAAGATACCGGAACCAGATCGTATAAATCAATGCATAGGACAGAATCCATGCATGGCGATAACGCAGCAAAAATGCTTTTATTTTATCCATGATGCAGCCTCATCTGCAGTTCTTTCTCATCCTCTTTCATGACGGAGCCTCCGCCCTATAACCCAATCATACTAGCACCGGAAGAAAAAGGATTCAACACACATCCGGTATTTTCAGAAAGTTTAAACAAAACGCATTCCGTTCTTCAACGAATCTTAAGCAAAATAAAGTGCAGTAACGGTTTAGCGCCGCACCGTCTCCTGCTGTGCCGAAACAAAAAAGCACCATGCAGATGCATGATGCTTTAAATCATAGCGAGAGGGAGACTTGAACTCTCGACACCGCGGGTATGAACCGCGTGCTCTAGCCAACTGAGCTATCTCGCCATA
>CAVKQI010000091.1:0-9957 GCA_963658405.1 bacterium
AGACATCGCCCTTTCACGGCGGTAACACGGGTTCAATTCCCGTCGGAGTCACTTTAGAATCGTTTCATTGCGAAGAGCAGTGCGACGATTTTTTTGTTTGTCAGAAACGCAATAGAAAGCCGCAGAGTCCTTTCTGAAGGGATTCTGCGGCTTTCTTTTACTGTCCGAATACTTTTCTGGCGATTTCTACGCTTTCTCTGGCGTCCTTTGCATAGAAGTCAGCGCCCATTTTTTTTGCATACTCCGGTGTGACTACCGCGCCGCCTACAAAGGTAAGAGGCGGATCAGGCAGGGTGTGCAGCAGCTGAATAGTCTCTTCCATGGAGGGCAGGGTAGTGGTCATCAGGGCGGAGAGGCCCACCAGGCGGATGTTTTTCTCCTGTA
Organism: bacterium; assembly: GCA_963658405.1. GTDB lineage: Bacteria > Bacillota > Clostridia > Lachnospirales > Lachnospiraceae > CAG-791. The sequence continues at coordinate 385 of CAVKQI010000091.1, forward strand.
CGGTTTGAAGGATCAATTCCGGGGGAACATCTCTGCCCAGATCGATCACATCATAGCCGTAGTTTTCCAGCACGGTTTTGACGATGTTCTTGCCGATATCGTGAATGTCTCCCTTTACAGTAGCGATGACCAGGGAGCCTTTTTTCACCACGCCCCCTTTCTGCGCCATGGAGGCCCGGATGACTTCAAAGACAGACTGGGCTGCCTGGGCGGCGCTTAGGAGCTGCGGCAGGAACATGGTGCCCTTCTCGTAGGCCTCACCTACGGTATCGAGGGCGGGGATCAGTCTTTTCTCCACGATGGTCAGTTCGTCCTCTGTGGCAAGAGCCTCTGCGGCGAGTCGTCCGGATTCTCCCTGGAGACCGCGCACGATGGCGTCCTCTAAGGTCATGCTGCCGGCGGGAGAAGAGCCTGCGCCTTTGCCTCCGGCTCCTGCAGCACCGCCGTTACCTGCCGCTGCGCCTGCACTGCCTGCACCGCCGGATGCCGTGCTGCCGGTATTACTGGTGAGAGGGGCGGCATTGGCGAATCGCTCCACATAGGCCCTGCATTCCTTATCCTCGCAGGACAGCACGCGAAAGGCGCTGACGGCGTCCATCATGATCGTCTGGTTGGGATTGATGATGGGCAGAGTCAGACCGGACTCCATGGCCTGGATCAGGAAGGTCTCTGTGATCAGGGGGCGATTCGGCAGACCGAAGGAAATATTGGATACACCCAGTACAGTCTGGAGACCCATCTCGAAATGCACGGTGCGCAGGGCAGCCAGCGTCTCCTTTGCCTGTTCCTGCTGGGCGGAGACGGTGAGCGTCAGACAATCGATCCATACGTCTTCCTTGGCAATGCCATAGGAGAGGGCAGCATCCAGGATCCGGCCGGCAATTTTAATACGCCCCTCGGCTGTCTGGGGAATGCCGTCCTCATCCAGTGCCAGACCTACTACGGCGGCACCGTATTTCTTTACGATGGGCAGGACCTTTTGCTGGGTCTCTGTATTACCGTTGACGGAGTTGACAGCGGGTTTGCCGTTGTAGACCCGCAGGCCGGCTTCCAGGGCGGCGGGATTGGAGGAATCCAGCTGCAGCGGCACGTCCAGGACGCTCTGGAGTTTTTTTACCACCTTAGGGAGCATATCCACTTCGTCTACGCCGGGATAGCCCACATTGACATCCAGAATATCAGCGCCGGCGTCCACTTCCTGCATGCCCACGTCCAGGATATAGTCAAGGTCCTGATCCAGCAGGGCTTTCTGGAAACGCTTCTTGCCGGTGGGGTTAATGCGCTCGCCGATGGTGCGCACGCCGGTGATGGGCAGAGCCACGGTGGGTGTGCACAGAAAAGAAGCCTTCACGTAATTGCGCGGGGCCGGCTTTTTGTCCCCGAAGGCAGCCTTGACCTGACGGATATATTCCGGGGAGGTGCCGCAGCAGCCGCCGAAGATGGTGACGCCGGCATTCAGGCAGGGCTCCAGCGCTTTGACGAAATCTTCCGGTCCCATGTCGTAATGGCCGTCCACAGGATCCGGCAGACCGGCATTGGGCTTGGCGATGACGGGAAGGGTGGTATTTTCACATAGCTCCTTTAAAAGGGGAGCCAGAAGATCCGGACCCATGGAGCAGTTCAGGCCGATGGCATCCGCGCCCAGACCCTCCAGGGTTCTGGCCATAGAGGGGATGGTGCAGCCGGTAAAGGTGCGGCCGCGCTCTTCAAAGGACATGGTGACAAAGACCGGCAGGGAGGTATTTTCCTTGACAGCCAGCAGGGCTGCCTTGGCCTCATAGAGATCGGTCATGGTCTCGATGACGGCCAGCTGGGCACCGGCTTTTTCGCCGGCGACGGCCATTTCCTTAAAGAGGTCATAGGCTGCTTCAAAAGTCAGGGTGCCCATGGGCTCCAGCAGCTCTCCCAGGGGACCGATATCCAGGGCGACCAGGGTCTTACTTCCCTGCGCACTGTCTCTGGCCAGACGGATGGCTGCGGTGATGATCTCCTCTACGCCGTGGCCGGTGCGGGCGAGCTTGTGGGCGTTGGCGCCGAAGGTATTGGCATAGATGACCTGGCTGCCGGCCTCTATATATTCCCGGTAGATCTGCTGCAGCAGATCCGGCTGGGTGAGATTGAGGAGCTCCGGCTGTTCGCCCACAGCCAGTCCTCTTTGCTGCAGGACCGTGCCCATGGCACCGTCCAGGAAAATCAGTTTATCGTAATCAAAAAGACCCACAGGTTTTTCCTCCTTTTCTGATCTGGCAGGTATCTTTCATGGAACAATAAGCGCAGCCGCGGATGCGGGCCATCTGGGGCTGTCGTGAGAGGCCGATGACGGCGGTGACAGACTTGCACGGATTCATCAGAAGACTGTCGGTGACATAGACTCCCAGTGTATATTCGGTGCGCAGGGCCCAACAGAGGGAAGGCTGCAGGGCAAGGGGCAGATCCCCATAGCCCGGACTGAACCGGTCTGTCAGAAAAAAGCCGGGCAGTTTGCCTGCAATTTCCTCTTCTGCAGCATCGCACCCGGCCTCCACCAGAGCATTGCCGTAGGCATCTGTGAGCAGCGCCTTTGTCATATCGCGGCTTTGGAGAGAGCGCAGGTAACTGTCAAAAACAGCCCCCAGCGTGCAGCACAGAAGCACGGCTCGGTCGCACTGGGCAAGCATGCGTTTTGCCGACTGCCCGGTCAGCGTCAGATGCAGCGCCGGCAGATATTCTCCCTCCGGGGTATGCGCCAGATCATAAAGACGCCAGTGCCAGCGCGGTTTTATTTTTCTGTCTACTTCTGCGGCGGCAGATTCCATGGCCTGCCGCAGATCCGCCGGGGCAGGTCCTCTTACCCCTGCGTATCGAAGTGCCTCATCGATGTCAGCGTGCATGTCTGTCCTCTTTTTGTCGTCTCCAAATTGAAATCTAAGCAGAGAATTCTTCGCGATTTGTGTAAAACTCTCCACAGTGTGCCGCCGTTATACAGCAGCATAAAAGCAAGCATGCAGTACGGCAGAATCGCTGTGCTGATTGCTTCATTTTATACGTTTAATCTTATACTGTTTGGTTTTCCTTCACAAGGTGTTTGCTTTTTGTTATGATGGTATCCGAAATTCCCTTCGCGGTGCCGCTGCAAAGCATCGACATGGAGGTAAGTTTGAGGAAAGCGCCATGAGGCACTTCTTCAGAGATATTGCCATTGTGCAATTCTCATCACATCGCCGCAGAATGCGGCATAAGGAGGATATATGGAAAAGAAAAAGTTTAACTGGAAACCGCTGGCGGCCGTACTTGTCTTTGTGGTACTGGCATGCATTCTGTTTTTTGTCTGGAAAAGCAATCAGCCGGCCACCAATGCAGGGGCAAAGACCATTACCGTAGAAGTGGTGCATAAGGACGGCTCTACGAAAGAGTTCACTTATCAGACAGATTTGGAATATCTGGGCGAGCTGCTGACCCAGGAGGGACTGATCTCCGGTACAGACAGTGAGTACGGACTGTATGTGGATACTGTAGACGGAGAGACGGCAGATTACAATACCGACCAGAGCTACTGGTGGCTCAGCTGCAACGGCGAGGATGCCCAGACCGGCGCCGATCAGGTAGTGCTGGCAGACGGCGATCATTTCACCTGGACCTATACAACCAATTAGGAAAAGAGCACAGAGAACAGCATGGAAAATTTCCGGGAAGGACAGCCTATGGAAGAACGGCGTGAAAATACCGGCATAGAGGAAAATAAGCCGGGAACCGGCGCAAAAGACAGCAAGGGGAGAAAACACCGGTTCATCTCTGTCAGAGAAATGGTGATCTTAAGTCTTCTGGGTGCCATGACCTTTTGCGCGAAGATGGTCATGGTGCCCCTGCCTAACGTGGAGCCGGTTTCTTTGATGGTCATGCTGCTGGCTGTGACTTTCGGATGGAAAGGCTTTTATGCCGTGATGATCTATATCGGCATGGAATTTGCCACCTGGGGACTGGGACTGTGGTCCTTTTGCTATCTGTATGTATGGCTGATCCTCTTTGTGCTGGCTATTCTGCTGCAGAAAATGAAATCAGCCTTCGGATGGGCTGCTCTTTCCGGTCTCTTCGGGCTGACATTCGGTGCCCTGTGCGCTATCGTCTATTGGATCGCCGGGGGGATCGGCGCCGCCATTACCTGGTGGCTGGCCGGAATTCCCTTTGATCTGGTGCACGGCGTCATGAATTTTGTGATCGCATTGCTGCTCTTTAATCCCCTGCGAAAACTCCTGGCCAGACTGAAAAGGCAGGAAGTTCTGTAAGAATATTGCAAAGAACTAATGAAAAACGCATCGTCTCCGTACATTATTTTACGGAAACGATGCGCTTTTTACTATATACATGATACATGGAACCGTCTGGAGCATCTGCGTCATCTGTGCCATCTGCGGCGTCAATGGAGCCAGAAGCAGTGAAATTGCCTTTGCTGAATCACGAAAAAGTCCTTACACGGCATTCCATTTAATGCAGTACGGTTTTCCCCACCCGGCGAAGCAGAAGGAGTGCCAGCAGCGCGCTGATCACATCGGCCGTCGCCTGGGCGATAAGGATGCCTGTGTATTGAAGCAGGGAGGTGCAGATCCAGAGCACTACAAGGAAGACCACACCCTGGCGGCTGATGGAGAGCAAAAAGGAGGGCAGCACCTGGCCGGTGGCCTGGAAGAGGACCGTCAGCAGCAGGACGATGCCGGCAAAGACAGAACTGATCACCTGCCAGCGCAGCATCTCGGTGCCCAGCGTGATGACAGCGTTATCCTGCACAAAGATACCCATGATGGGAGCGGCACACAGAAAGATGACCACGGTGAGAGCCAGGGCCAGGGCACTTAAGAAGCAGAGGCAGAAGCAAAGGAGCTTTCTAAGCTCCTCCTTTCGGCCGGCACCGAAGAGATAGCCGTAAAGGGGGACACCGCCGAAGGAAAATCCTGTCAGGATCAGGACCACGATCATGCTGACCTTCATGACGATGCCCATGGCGGCAATGCGGTCACTGCCGTAGGGGAGAAGGAACTGGTTGATCATAATGACAGAGAGACTCTGCATCAGGTTTGCCAGGGCAGCGGTGATGCCGATACCGAAGATCTGGCCGATTTCGGAGGCCGGAATGAAAACCCTTTTAGGGGAGACTGACAGGGCACGGCTGCTGCGATGCAGGATCCACAGGAAATAGAGGACATTGCATAAGTAACCGATGACAGTGGCCACAGCAGCACCAAAAGCGCCCATACCAAAGCCGGAGATCAGAATGGGATCCAGAATGATGTTGACGACGGTGCCCAGGATACTGCCGATCATGGACTGGGTAGCCATGCCTTCGCAGCGCACCAGGTTCGAGTGGATAAAGCTCAGTACGATAATGGGTGCACCGGCGGCCAGCACGGTATAGTACTGGCTGGCGTGGGGAAGGGTCTCAGCATCCGCTCCGAGAATGGTCAGCATGGGACTTCTAAAAAGCAGCATCAGGACGGCCAGGAGTATACCGGTGAGCAGGGCAGCATAAAAGCTGAAAGCACTGACATTTTTCGTGCCTTCCTCATCCTTTTGCCCCAAAAGCCGGGAGATCAGGGAGCTGCCGCCCTGGCCGTAGATATTGCCGAAAGCCATAAGGGCCGTAAATACCGGGGAGCACACGGAAACCCCGGCGATCAGAGCCGTGCTTCCGGTCTGGGCAATAAAGAAAGTATCTGCCAGATTGTAGACTAAGGAGATCACCATGCTCAGCACGATGGGGGCAGATAATTTAAAATAGCTTCGATACAAATGTTCTGTGTCAAAAATGGAATCCATCTTCTTCCTTTCTTTGCAGCGGCAACGCGAGGAGAATTTCGCGAAGGCGAATTCTCCGAAAGAAATGCCCAAAGGCATTTCTTTTGGTCACGAATTGATGGCGTTTACGGTGGCTTTTTTACGCTCACCTGCTTATTATAGAGGGAAAAGGGAAACTGTGTAAGTAAAAAATCTGAGGAAGACACTGTTTTCTTCTGAATCAATGCAGCGAAGAATCCTATGCAAAATTCCCCTCAGGCTGGCACTGCATAGCAGGCGTCATCCGGGGGAATCCTATCAGAGAATTCGCCATTACGAAATTCTCCTCAGGGTGCTGTAGTAAACGGCAGCATGGAAAGGAAAAATATGACAGAGAAAAATAACCTGAGAAAGCAAGCAGATGATTTTTTACATGGTCTGGATCTGCTCTTTCTTAATTTTGAAAAAATAGACGGAGCATCCCTTAAATATATAGCGCTGATCGCCATGGCCATCGATCACATCGGCTTTTGTCTGGTATGGACACCGGAGGGGAGAGATGTTTTTCTGTCCGTATCCTATGGACCAACTCTATATGATCTGATCCGGGCTATCGGTCGCCTGGCATTTCCCATCTTTGCATTCATGCTGGCGGAGGGATTTTACCATACCCACAGCAGGAGCAGGCATTGTCTGCGGCTGTTTGTTTTTGCGCTGATCTCGGAGATCCCGTATCGACTGATCCGCTGCACAGAGGGGCTAAAGGGCTGCAGTGTGATCATGACGCTGTGGATCGCGTTTCTGGCTATGTGGGGGATGGAGGAGATACGCAGCACGAAGAAGATAACCATGTCCGGTTGGATGCGGTGGCTTCTTTGTATCGGCATTGCCGGCGTGGCCTGCCTGACGGCCTGGTTTTTAAAGACAGATTATCAGTGGTATGGGGTGCTGTCGGTACTCATTTTCTACCTGCTTCGCAGACATAAGTGGCTGGCAGGAATGCTGGTACTGCTGCTTTTAGGGCTGATAAACAGCGCAGAGTGGTATGCGGCGGTAGGAATCTTTCTGATCATCTGCTACAATGGGAAAAAGGGCAGTTCGCCGAAGTGGCTCTTTTATGTTTTTTATCCGGCGCATCTGATGCTCTATTATCTGATCCGGCTGGCATGGCTGGGGAGATAGGAGTAGCGACATAGAGAGGTAAGTTTGAAGGAAATGCCTTCGGGCATTTCTTTCGGAGAATTCGCCTTCGCGAAATTCTCCTCAGGCTGCCGCAATAAATTGCGGCAGAGAAAGGTAAACATGGAAATAGAATTCATCGGTGCCGATCATGAAGTGACGGGGAGCTGTCATTATCTGTGTGCAGCCGGCCATCACATTCTGGTGGATTATGGCATGGAGCAGGGCGTCAATTATTTTAAAAATGTGGGACTCCCGGTGGAGCCAAAAGAGATCGAATATGTCTTTGTGACCCATGCCCATATCGATCACACCGGGCTTTTGCCGAAGCTCCATAAGGATGGATTCCGGGGAAGGGTGATCACCACAGAGGCTACGGCGCAGCTGTGCGAGATCATGCTGAAGGACGCGGCAGACATTCAGGAGTCCGATGCGGCATGGAAAAATAAGCATGGATATCTTTCAAAAGACGGGCAGCCCATCGAACCGCTCTTTACCATGGAGGATACCAAGCGGCTTTTGCGGCGCTTCGAGGGATTTCCCTACGACCGGAAGGTGCAGCTCTGCGAGGGCATCGAGTTTCGCTTTACCGACGTGGGACATCTGCTGGGATCCGCCAGCATAGAGCTTTGGCTCACGGAGGAAGAGCAGACCAGAAAGATCGTCTTTTCCGGAGATATCGGCAACATCAATCAGCCATTGCTGCGGGATCCCATCCCCACGAAGCAGGCGGATTATGTGCTGATCGAGTCTACCTACGGCGACAGACTGCACAGGCCGGGACTGGGCGAGATCCATACAGAGGATTATGTAAAGGAGCTGGCGGAGATCATCAGCCGCACCTTTGCCCGGGGCGGCAATGTGCTGATCCCCTCCTTTGCGGTAGGCCGTACGCAGGAAATGCTCTACTTCCTGCGGCTGATCAAGGAAAAGAGAATGATCAGGGAAAGACCCGGATTTCCGGTCTATGTGGACAGCCCCCTGGCCGTGGAGGCCACCGGGGTCTTTACCACCAATGAGCGAAGCTGCTTTGATGAGGAAGCCATGCAGATGGTAAAGAAGGGGATCAATCCCCTGGATTTCGAGGACCTTTATCCGTTGGTGACCACAGAAGAGTCCAAGATGATCAACTATGACAAAACACCGAAGGTGATCCTGGCAGCTTCCGGCATGTGTGATGCAGGCCGCATCCGGCATCACCTGAAATACAATCTGTGGCGGCCCGAGAGCACGATCCTCTTTGTGGGCTATCAGTCCAAAGGCACCCTGGGCAGACAGATCATAGACGGTGCAAAGGTCGTGAAGGTCCTGGGAGAGACCATAGAAGTCAAGGCAGAGATCACACAGATGACAGGGCTCTCCGGCCATGCAGATAAGGACGGCCTGCTGCAGTGGTTTGACGCCTTCGAGCCAAAGCCCCGCCAGACCTTCGTGGTGCACGGGGAGGATAAGACAGCGGATAAATTTGCAGCTTGTCTGAGGGAGAAGTACGGCGTTTTTGCAGATGCACCCTACAGCGGCACCAGGTATGATCTGCTCCGGGGAGAGTTCATAGAGATCAAACAGGGCGTGCCGGTGGCAGAGAGAAGAAACAGGTAACAGAAGAATAGCCAATACCTCGGAGATTCTGGATTTGCAGGATTTTCAATATTTTTTTGTTCAGAGAGACAAGAGTGACAGCCAGCAAGGGGACAGGACAGGCTGCTGCAGGCAGCGGCATAGAATAGAGAGGCAGTAATGAGTAAAGCAGACGAGATTTTTATCCACATGTGCAGGGATATCCTGGAAAACGGGACCAGTACCGAGGGAGAGAAGGTGCGCCCTCACTGGCCGGACGGCACAGCCGCCTATACCATCAAAAAATTCGGTGTGGTGAACCGCTATGATCTCCAGGAGGAGTTCCCTCTTCTGACACTGCGGCGCACAGCCTTAAAGAGTGCAGTGGATGAGGTGCTTTGGATCTGGCAGCAGAAATCCAATAACATCAAGGATCTCCACAGCCATATCTGGGATGAGTGGGCAGACGCCGACGGATCCATCGGCAAGGCCTATGGCTACCAGATGGGCGTCAAACATCAATATAAAGAGGGCATGTTCGACCAGGTAGACAGAGTATTGTATGACTTAAAGCACAATCCCTTCAGTCGGCGGATCATGACCAATCTCTATGTCCACCAGGATCTGCATGAGATGAACCTATACCCTTGCGCCTACAGCATGACCTTTAATGTGACCCAGAAGCCGGGAGATGATAAGCTGACCCTGAATGCGGTCCTTAACCAGCGCTCTCAGGATGTCCTGGCTGCCAACAACTGGAACGTGGCGCAGTATGCCGCACTGCTTATGATGTTTGCGCAGGTCAGTGATATGCGGGCAGGAGAGCTGCTCCATGTGATCGCAGATGCCCATATCTATGACCGCCATGTGCCCTATATCAGGGAACTGATCGAAAGGACACCCTATCCGGCACCGAAGGTGACATTAAATCCTGACATTCATGATTTTTATGAATTTACGAGGGATGATTTTACCGTAGAGAATTATCAGACCGGCGAGCAGATCAAGGATATACCTATTGCGATCTGATGCCGCAGGCGTCATCCATGGGAATCACATCGGAGAATTCGCCTTCGCGAAATTCTCCTCGTG
>CAVKQI010000092.1:0-9731 GCA_963658405.1 bacterium
TTTACGTCATCAATCGAGTTTGAAAGGAATGCCATCAGGCATTTCTTTCAAACTTACCTCTCTATGCCGCTGTTCTACAGCGGCAGCCTGAGGAGAATTTCGCGAAGGCGAATTCTCCGATAGGATTACGAATTGATGACGTTTACGTCATCAATCGAGTTTGAAAGGAATGCCATCAGGCATTTCTTTCAAACTTTTCCTCCTTCTGCCGCTGTGCCATTCATAAAAACTACAGCTTTACGATATACTTTTTTTATAATTTTTAGAGATTCCTTAGAGACTGGTCACATCCTGCTCATATTTATCCCTTAAGATAACAGCAAGATAGTTGAACAACCACTCACTATCTCCCCCCTCATAAGAAAACCACGAAGGCATCCGCAAAAGCGGATGCCTTTGTGGTTTCTCTGTGCATTTTAAAGGGGTTCGCACACCACTTCCACATCCTGCAGCATGCTTTCTGCCGTCTCCAGCGGTACGCTCCCGCTCTCCATCGTGGTCACATTCGCCGAGGAGTACGCTGCTGCCCGCCGGATCGCTTCCTTTAATTCCTCTCCCGTAAAGGAACTGCCTTTGCAGGCATTCTGCAAAGACCAGGCCAGAGAAGCCACCACGCAGTCTCCGCTTCCTACGGTATTGACCACCGGCACATCCGGTACCGATACGGTGACGATCTGCTTGCCCTCTTCGCTGTCAAAGACACTGAGAAGCCCTCTCTTTCCCCTGGAAACCACCACCACGGGAATGCCCTCCTCCTGGAGCGCAGCGGCCGCCCCGGCGATCTCGCTTAACTCCCGCAGCGGTCGGCCCATGACGTACTCCAGCTCCTTTACATTGGGCTTGATCAGATAGGGATGCGCCTTAATCCCCTGCACCAGCGCCTCGCCGCTGGTATCCAGGATCACCCGGCATTCCTTTTCCTTTGCGATCTCTGTCAGCCGGGCATAGAGATCTGCCGGCACACCCTGGGGAAGACTGCCGGAGAGCACCACGATATCGCTCTTGTCCGTAAAGAGACGATAGGTCATCAGGAAATTCTCGATCTCCTCCGCAGAAACCATCTCCCCGGGTTCCAGGATCTCCGTCACGTAGCCATCTTCAGAAAGGATATTTAACGTCGTGCGGGTCGTGCCCTGCACCCTGGTGAAATGACAGTCCACACCTCTTTTTTTCAGCTCCTCCAGTATGAAATCCCCGGTAAATCCCCCGGCAAAGCCAAGACCGATCACCGGCTCCTCCATCTGCCGCAGGATCCGGGTCACATTGACACCCTTGCCGCCGGCAAAAAGCCGCATGCTCTTCATGCGATTGACCTGCCCCGGGGACAGAGCCGCCCCTGTCATTGTCTTGTCTACTGCAGGATTGAGCGTAACTGTTGCGATCATGATGTCTCTACCTTTCTGTCGATTCTTTCTGTATGAAGTATAGCATATCTGTCCTTATACTTACATATGGATATAGGACCACCGCACGAGTGCTAAACAGTACATCACATTGCGTGCCTGTTCACAATCCAGCCGGACGGGTGGCATATTCCATCTAACCCCGCAATCTAAAATCCTGAATCACAAACTGCAGACTCGTCTGCCCCCGCCAGGTATGCAGCTGCGGATAATAGACGATATCCATCACTGCTCCCTTCGTGCCGTGGCGATGCTTCTCCACTTCCTGCATGGTCCTTGCCGCATCTCCGAAATACAGGGCATCCACGTAATGTCCCTCCTTATCCCGCAGCGTCAGCTTCAGGGCATTGTTCTTCTGTCCCATGGCCCGCATATTGTAGACCACCAGACTGCGGCAGGCGAACATGGGCTTTCGATTGCCGTTGCCGCAGGGCTCCAGCAGCTCGAATTCCTTTGTCAGCTCTGCTGTCATATGGGATACCGGCAGCTCCATATCCAGATGCAGCACCTCGCACAGATCCTCCGGCGCCAGGGTGCAGTTCTCATTGATCCGTCCGGCAAACGCCTCCACGTTTTCCTTAGGCAGGGTCAGACCCCCGGCCATCTTGTGGCCGCCGAATTTCACAAAGAGGTCTGCGCAGCTGTTCATTCCCGCATACATATCGTACTTTTCCGTAGAACGGCCGGATCCCTTGACATTGCCGTCCTCAGCATCTGTCAGCACAAAGGCAGGTCTGCTGTAGTGCTCCCGCAGTCTTCCGGCGATGATGCCCGCCAGAGACTCATGGCAATCCGGCAGATAGACCACCAGGATCGGATGCTCACAGAGATTTTTCTCCTCTGTCTGGGCAATGGCCTGCTCCAGTCCCTGGATAGTCATATTCTTGCGGCTCTGGTTCAGCTGTTTCAGCTCCTGGGCACTCTGCAGATAACGGGCGTATTCCTGCGCATCCTCCGCAGCAATATAAGCCGCGCTCTCCTCGGTATATTTTTCCAGCTCCTTCTGCGCCTTGGTGACTCTCTTTTTCCTGGGCTTTTTCACTGCAGCGGCTGCGGTCTCTTCCGTCTCTGCTCCCTCAGCAGTAGTTTCTCCCTCGGCGGTGTCTTCTGCCTGTGCCTGTGCTTCCTCTTCTTCCTCATTTTCCTCCGGGATCTCTTCTCCGGTAAAGAGAGCTAAGGCTCTCCGGGCAGTCTCGAGGCGACCGGAAGCATTCAGACAGGGTCCCAGGATAAAGCCGGCATGATAGCAGGTAATGTCCGTATCCAGCAGTTCATTGACTGCCAGAAGGGCCTTCAGGCCCAGGTTCGGCGTCTGGCCCATGCGCTTTAAGCCGTACTTTACAAAAATACGGTTCTCTCCCTGCAGAGGCATGACATCGCAGACGGTAGCCAGTGCGCAGAAGGATAAGAGCTGCTCGGTGATCCAGTCCTGCTCCCCCGGCATCATGACCTGCATCAGCTTATAGGCCACGGCGGCGCCGCAGATCTCCGGAGAGGGATAATAAGTGCGTCCGGTCTCCGGGTTGATGATCTTGGGATCCACAATGGCATCCGCTGCAGGCAGATGATAGATCTTCTCTCCATCCTCTTCTGTAAAGGGCACCTCGTGGTGATCGGTGATGATCACCGTCATTCCCAGCTCCTTGGCCAGCGCCACGGGCTCCGCTGCCGCAATGCCGTTATCGCAGGTCAGGATGGTATCCACGCCCTGCTCCTTCGCCTCATCGATCATGCGGTTATTCATACCGTAGCCGTCCGTCAGACGCTCCGGCAGCACCACATCCACCACAGCACCCAGGTGCTGCAGGGAAGCATAGAGAATATAGGAAGAGCAGACCCCGTCCACGTCATAGTCTCCAATGATGCGGATCTTTTTCTGCTCTTTGACCTTCTGTTCCAGCAGCTGCGCCGCCGTCTCCATATCCGGCAGAAGCGTCGGATCATAGAGATTATCCAGTGTCCCTTCCAGATATTTCCTTGTCGCTGCCGCGCCGATCACATCCCGGTTCCGGATCAGTCTCGCTGTCACCGGAGAGATGCCGCATACTGCTGCGATCGCGTCAAAATCAGCCTTCTTCGCTGATACCATCCATTTTGCTGCCATTTAACCTCCTTCTGCAGCATCCAAGCTGCAGCAATGCCGGGGGAACGCTCCGGGCGAATTCTCCCCCCCCCGTAATCCCTATCACCAAAAAGGGAGGCAGGATATACATCCTGCTTCCCTCTGTTTGTCCAAAATCTGTGTCAGAGGATCCCTGCCATAGATTTTATTTTATCTTATACCTTATACCGTGATCTTTGCCTGTCTCTTTTCCTCCGGTGTCAGCTTCTTAGCCGGCTTTGCAGGAGGCAGGGTCGTATCCTTTCCGCCCTTGATCTTCGTGCGCAGCAAAAACCAGATGCAGCCTGCCAGGCATACGGAAGAATAGGTACCGGAAACAACACCTACCATGATGGGCAGTGCGAATTCGCGGATGGAAGAAACACCCAGAATGAAGAGCATCAATACCATAAAGAATGTGGTAAGAGAGGTAAAGATGCTTCTGGAAAGTGTCTGGGTAATACTCACATTTACCACCTCGGCGATATCTGCCTTCTTGCCCTTGATCCGGAGATTCTCTCTCACACGGTCAAAGATAACGATGGTGGCGTTGATGGAATAACCTACGATGGTCAGCATGCAGGCAATGAAGGTGGAACCTACGGATACCCGGAGCACTGCATAGCAGGTCAGCACGATGAGCACATCGTGGATCAGGCAGAGCACGGCTGCGCCGCCGATGCGGATATCCTTGAACCGGAACCAGATATACAGCAGCATGCAGATCATGGCGATGATCACGGCGATGGCTGCATCACTCTTCATCTCGGAGCTGACGGTGGAGCTGATGGTCTCGGAGGTGATCTTCTCCTCCTTGACGCCGAACTGATCCACGAGCTGTGTATTCAGATTCTCTCTCTCCGTCACGGAAAGGCTTCTGGTCTTGAAGATCACTTCCTTGCTGCCGGCTACCTTCTGCACCTGTACATTGGCATCCCCTGTGATGCTCTCAAAAATGGGAACGACCTGGGCATCGATATCCTTCAGGCTCAAATCATCATTAAAGGTAACATTCGTGGAAGTACCGCCTACGAAATCCAGGCTGTAATTCAGGGCAGAGCCGTCCTTTACCTTGTAAACGCCCATTCCCACGAAGCCTGCCAGGATCAGGACAGCAGAGATCGTAAAGAAGACCTTTTTGTGTTTTAAGAAATTGACGGGCTTTAACTCTTTGCCGCGGCCGTAGAGCTTCTCGCTCTTAAGACCCAGTGCAAAGACGGCATTCATCAGCAGCTTTGTCACAAACAGTGCTGTGAACATGGAGAGGATGATACCGATTGCCAGCGTCTGGGCGAATCCCTTGACAGTACCGGAGCCCTTCAGGCCCAGCACAGCAGCGGCGATCAGGGTGGTCACGTTGCCGTCGATGATGGCGGAAAGTGCCTTGTCATAGCCGATCTTCATGGCAGACTGCACGGACTTGCCGGATGCGATCTCCTCACGGATACGGGCGAAAATGATAACGTTGGCATCCACGGCCATACCGATGGAAAGCAGGATGCCGGCGATACCGGGCAGTGTCAGTGTCACTTCAAAGGCATTGACTACCAGGACTACCAGTTCGCAGTAAAGAAGCAGTGCCAGGCTGGCCATAGCGCCGGGCAGCCAGTAGACTGCACACATAAAGAGCACCACAAGGCCGAGGCCGATGGCACCGGCGATCAGGCTGGTGTGAATGGCCTCCTCACCCAACTGTGCGCCTACCACGTTGGAGCGCAGCTCCTGCAGCTCTACCTTCAGGCCGCCGATACGGATGGTGGAAGCCAGGGTCTGGGCATCCTCCAGAGAGGATTCACCGGTGATAACTGCCTGCCCGTTGGTGATGGCACTGGAAACTCTGGGAACGCTGATGAAGGAACCGTCATAGTAGATACCGATGGACTCCCCTGCCTCATAGGCCTTGGTGGTGGCATCGGCAAACTTCTGTGTACCCTCATCGGTGAAGGTCAGCTGTACCACGATCTCCTGATTGTTCATGCTGTCGGACTGATAACCTGCCGTAGCATTGGATACGTCGGTACCGCTGAGGACTGCATCGCCGTCAGCGATGATCTCGTCCAGATCCTTGGTCAGCTGGTAGCTGCCGGAAGTGGAATCATACTG
This sequence comes from bacterium, assembly GCA_963658405.1. GTDB lineage: Bacteria > Bacillota > Clostridia > Lachnospirales > Lachnospiraceae > CAG-791. Next base: position 5,608 of record CAVKQI010000092.1, read on the forward strand.
ATAGTTGGCATTGCCGTCATCGTCGGTCTGACGGATGAAGTAAAGGGAACCGGGTCTGCCCAGCTCCTCCAGGATCTGGTTGGCATCGGAGACGCCGGGGATCTCGATATTGATCCGGTCGTCACCTTCCCGGTAGACCTGTGCCTCGGTGCTGTACTGCTCTACACGTTTCTGCAGCTTGTAGACCGTATCGTTCATGTCCTCGTCAGAGGGCTTCTGATCACCGGCCACCTGATAGGTGATGCTCACACCGCCTGCCAGATCCAGGCCCAGCTTGATGTCGGATGCCGAACCGGTGCCCAGCTCATCGGTGCCGTAGATCGACAGGTAACCCAGTCCCAGCAGCACGGCCAGGAAGACCACCAGTGCCACGACGGCTCTGCTCTTTTTCATTGTTTTCATCTTAACTGTCTCCTTTTACCGGAATGCAGGGGCTTTACGCCTGTGCATCCTCTTTTTCGGGTGAAGCTTCTGTAATGGCAATGGAAAGTTCTTCCAGCTGCTTGGGATCTACCACGTTGGGTGCCTCACTCATCAGATCCACTGCATCTTTATTTTTAGGGAATGCCATAACATCCCGGATGCTCTCTGCCTTTGTCAGCAGCATGACCACGCGGTCGAGACCGTAGGCCAGTCCTGCATGGGGCGGAACGCCGTACTTGAACGCAGTCAGCAGGAAACCGAATTTCTCATTGGCTTCCTCTTTGGAGAGGCCGATGACCTCAAACATCTTTTCCTGGATATCATCCTGGTGGATACGGACGGAACCGCCGCCTAATTCCACGCCGTTTAAGACGATATCATAGGCCTTTGCCCGCACCTTGCCGGGATCGGAATCGATCAGGTGCCAGTCCTCTTCCATAGGCATGGTGAAAGGATGGTGCATGGCCACGAAGCGGTTTTCCTCCTCGGACCACTCGAGCAGGGGGAATTCTACGACCCACAGGAAATTGAACTGATCGTGGTCGATCAGGCCCATCGCCTCGCCCAGTGCCAGACGAAGGGCACCCAGCACGCTCCATACGATAGTATTCTTATCGGCTGCGAAGAAGAGAAGGTCTCCCTTTTCTCCGCCCATGGCTTCCACCAGCGCATCCAGCTGCTCCTGGGTCATAAACTTGGCAAAAGAGGACTTATAACTGCCGTCCTCACCGATAGCCAGGTAAGCCAGACCCTTGGCGCCGTTGCCCTTGGCCATATCCACGTAGGCATCGATCTTCTTGCGGGGCATGCCGGCCTGTCCCTTGGCATTGATGCCGCGGACAGAGCTGCTTGGCTGTGCCAGAGCGCCGGTAAAGACGCCAAAGCCGCAGTCCTTTACGATATCGGAGACATCCACCAGCTTCATGCCGAAACGGGTATCCGGCTTGTCAGAGCCGTAGTCATTCATGGCATCGATCCACTTCATACGGGGAAGGGGAAGGGTCAGCTCCAGGCCGATGGCCTTCTTTACCACATACTGCAGAAGACGCTCGTTTAAGTCCAGCACATCCTCTACGTCCACAAAGGAAAGCTCCATGTCCGCCTGGGTGAACTCAGGCTGTCTGTCTGCACGAAGGTCCTCGTCGCGGAAGCATCTGGCGATCTGGAAATAGCGGTCATAGCCGGAGCACATCAGCAGCTGCTTGAACAGCTGGGGTGACTGCGGCAATGCATAGAAATTGCCGGGATGTACACGGCTGGGCACCAGATAGTCTCTGGCTCCCTCGGGTGTGGACTTGCACAGGATAGGGGTCTCTATCTCCAGGAAACCCTCCCGGCTCATGAACTCTCTCATATACTGGCAGATCTGGCTGCGCAGGATCAGACGGCGCTGCAGATCAGGCCGGCGAAGATCCAGGCTTCTGTATTTCAGCCGCAGATCTTCCTTTGTCTTGGAATTCTCCTCGATGGGGAAAGGCGGGGTCTGGGCCTCGGAGAGGATCCTGGTATCCTTGACACGGATCTCGATGGCGCCGGTGGCCAGGTTTTCATTGACGGCGCCGGAGCGCTTCTCTACCACGCCTACGGCGGCCACTACGAACTCAGAACGCATTCTGTTTGCCTTCTCGAAATTCTCGCTGCCGCAGTCTGCCTCTTCATAGATCAGCTGCAGCACACCGCTCCGGTCCCGCAGATCCACGAATACGATGCCGCCCTTGTTTCTCTGCTTTGCCACCCATCCCATGACGGTGACCGTCTGTCCGATATTTGCCTCAGACAGCTCTGCGCACCGGCAGGTGCGCTTTAAACCCTTCATTGATTCAGCCATTGTAAACTCCATTCTCCCTTTTGGAAATATGCCGGTTATGCCCCGGCAGGCTTTTATTTGTATTTGTACAGAGAAATCAGGAAAGAGGATTGTTATAAAACTCCTCGAATTTCTCATAGCCCTGGGCTGCCAGCTGTTCCTTCTGGAATTTTTTATTCTTATTCATACGGGCGATCAGGATCTGCTTGCCCTCCCGGCGCTGCTGCTGTGCCCTGGCGATGACCTCACAGAGTCTCTCGGTGGGCATGTTCTTTTCGATGAGATAGCAGATCCGCTCTCTCTGACCGGGAATGACAAAGCCCTGCTCCAGCAGGATCAGGATGATGCGCTCAAAGCCGATGGAAAAACCGCAGGCCGGCACATCATTGCCGGTGAACTTTCCTACCATGCCGTCGTATCTTCCGCCGCCGCCGCAGCTGATACCCAGCTCCGGCATGGCGATCTCAAAGATCGTACCTGTGTAATAGGACATACCGCGAACGATGGTGGAATCAAAGATCAGCTTAAAATCTGCCTCCTTGGTCTGCTCTACGCTCTGGATGATCTCCTTAAGGCCAGGGATCACATCCGGCTCGATGACACCGGCGAGCTTCTCCTCCAGATAGGAAAGAGGATCATCGCTCTGATCCAGTCCGTTAAAAAGATCGATATACCGGTCGATGCTCTCCTGGGAAAAGCCGCTCTCTGCCAGCTCCTTTGCCGCTCCGTCTCTGCCGATCTTGTCCATCTTATCCAGAATGATAAAGACCGTATCAAAGCTCTCCTGCGGGAAGCCGCTGTAGGCAGCCATAGCCTTCAGGATCCGGCGCTCATTGATGCGGATCTGGAAGCCCTTAAAGCCCAGTCTCCCCAGTGTGGTGGTGGTGGCCAGGATCAGCTCGATCTCCGCCAGATTGGTGGGCTCGCCGATGATATCGATATCGCACTGCATGAACTGGCGATAACGACCCTTCTGGGGACGGTCCGCTCTCCATACATTGCCCATCTGCAGAGCCTTGAAGGGGGTGGGCAGCTCGTTGACGTGATTGGAATAATAGCGCACCAGCGGTACGGTCAGGTCATAGCGAAGGCCGCTGTCGGTCAAGTCTGCTTCTGCCTTGGCCTGTTCGAGCTTGAGCTTTTCTCCGCGCTTTAAGATCTTGAAGATCAGCTTTTCATTGTCGCCGCCCTGTTTGCTGGTGAGGTTTTCGATATTCTCCACGCAGGGGGTCTCGATGGACTGGAAGCCGAACTCTCCGTAGGTTTTCTTGATGACAGAGATCGCATAATCACGGATCTGCATCTCTGCCGGAAGTATATCTTTCATGCCGGTGACCGGCTTTTTGATGAGTGTCATGGTTATCCTTTCTTTATTTTCTACCCGGCCATGCTCCGTGCCGTCGCAGATGCCTCGCACCGTGCATCTCGCGCCGTTTTGCTAAGGTTCGCCTCTCGCCTGCAGATGGCCGGCCCTTAACTCGCATCCCCGCCTGATGCGGGGATGCTCAGATAGGCGGGCCTATCTGCCGCGCTCTGAAAGCGCGTCAGATACCATCCTCCAGCGAGCTGCGGACCTAAGCAAAACTGGCACTCGTTGCAAAGGATGCGAGCCATTCTGCGCCGCCCCGGAGCATTACGCTTTAGTACACCTGTACATACAAAAAATTACGCTGAAAAATATTTTATTTTACAGCAATCTTTTATATTTTACTCTTTTTGTAGTTTGTTTTCAACGTCTGCATTACAGTTCACAGTCCAGCCGGAGGAGCGAGCGGGTGGCGGATGATGTCCGGCGCAGGGGCATTGCGACGCCTCGGCACTTGCGAGCGTCCTTTGCGAGCTTATGTGCCGCTAGGCATGAGCACTGAGCCGCGAGGCGTCCCCAAGCGGACAT
>CAVKQI010000093.1:0-9718 GCA_963658405.1 bacterium
GCTTGCAAAGCTGATTCCGCATACACTTCTTGTTAAATTTGCAGGTCTTGGATAGGGAGATAGATTATGATTTTATCATCTGTACCTGGTACCGGTGAAATTTTGATTTGCCAGAAACACAATATCTCTGGGTGGTGCGCGGTGCGAGACATCTGTGTTGGACCTTAGCACGGACGGGAAATATAATTATTTCCTGATTATTTCCTCCAGCATCTCAGTGAGTACATCCTTCTCACATCCGGCACTTACCGACACAGAATAGGAATATTCCCCGTCATTCCAGCAGGCCAGGTACAGCAGCCCGTCATTGCCCTTCACACTTACCTCTGTGCCGCTTATATTGAGCATGTCGCTTTCCGCATAGGTATTGTAGTCTCCTGAGATATCCTCTGTTCCCGGTGCCTTGCGCAGGACAAGCTCATTGGTACCGTCTTTGCTGTAACAGGTTACCTGTGCCAGATCATCGCCTATAGCGGTATAGGCCGTGCTCTCCACCTCAAAGGGGAGCCTGGTAAGAGTAGGAACAGAAAAGCCCACGGTTTTTGCAAGCTCGGCGGCAGAGGCACAATCCTTTACAGAAAAGCCGCCAGCCACACTGCTGCCCTCTGACTCGTAGGTGCCGTCACTTTCACTGCCGGAGCCAATGCCGTTTTGCGGAATAAGACCTTGCCGGCTGAGCGTCAGACCGATGACCAGCAGTACGGCCGCAGCCGCAGCTGCAGCACCGAATCGATAGATATAACGCTGCAGAACGGCTCGCTTTTGTTTCCTCTCAAAATATTGATCTACATTGGAAAGAACACGGGAGCGAATTTCATCTGTGACCTGCACATGCGTCATGATCTCGTCGTATTTATTCAAAATCGTATTCCTCCTTGAGAATTTCTCTGAGACGTTCCCTTCCGCGCTTCAGATCCGAACGCACCGTGGATTCGCTGCGGCCCAGGATCTGCGCAATCTCGGCTGTCTTGTATCCCTCATAATAATATAAGTGCAGAACAGCACCTGCCGTTTCAGGCAGACTCTTTACCGCCTCCCACACAAAGGATAAGTCTGCCCGATCTTCTGCCGCCAGCTCTTCGCTTAGTTCATCTGTCTGATGAAGACGGCTGCGGGAGAGATGATTTTTGGAAGCATTGGCTGCAGCCCTTAAGATATAGGCTTTTTCATGGGCGCCATTTTCAAAGGAGGGTTCAGCCTCCAGAACCTTGATCAGGGTCTCCTGGAGAATATCCTCTGCGTCAGCCATATTGTGCACATAGCTGTAGGCCAGCCGCAATACCATGTTTCCGTATTCGTCGAAATAATGCTCCGCTCTCCTTGCCGTCTCTGCTTTTCGGGCTTCTGTTCCCGAAAATACAGACTCTGCCGCCTTGTGTGACCTTGCCGCAGTGATGACAGGAGCGCGCAGAAGAGAAGCAGCGCAAAGCCTGATAAAGCGATATAGACAAAGAACAATATTTTCTTCCTTACATGCAGTCATCTCAATCCCCTGATCTTTGTTTCCCGGCTGCGCCGATTTCATTTAGTTTACCTGCAGAACAAGCTCTTTCATTTGTTCCGGTGTAATTCCTCTGCTGTCTTCAGATGATCCGTCAGAGAGATCCGCATACATGATGGAATAGGAATACGTGCCGTCTGTCCAGACAGCCAGACTTACATTTCCGCCATTTCCCTTTAAAGTCACCGGAATGCCGTCCTTCTCAAAAGTGGATTCCTCTTTGTAGGTGTTGTAATCCCCGCTGATGTCACTTTGTCCCTCGGCCTTTCTGATGCAGATGTAGCTGTTCTCATCCTTTGTATAGTCAATTTGAATCAGCCTGGTGCGGTTCATGGCCGCATAGGAGACCTCATCAAAGCAATCAATTTCTGCAGGAATGATGATCTCTATGCCGGAAGCCTTCTCGGCCTCCTCCAGACTGTCATAATCGGTAAAAGGACTCCATGTGCTTTCATCTGCCCCGCAGATTTCCTCGGACGATTTGTCTGTTTCCGCTGCGTCGGCGTCGATCTCCTCTGTATTTGTTTCGGTGCTTTCCTGCGTACTGCTGCTGACAGCGGAACATGCCGTCATACCAAGAAACATGCCTGTGCATACAGCTGCTGCAAAGATTCTTAAATTATCTTTTTTCATTGTCTTACTTAGCCTCCATAACGTATATATTTTGTTCTCTGCTCTATATACAGTTAAGCTGGCCAAAATGTTGCAGCTTTTAAAAAATTTTATCACGACAATCAAAAACGAATTCCATTTGTACGGAATTTAATTTATAAATTATTTATTTGTACCAGGTACCAGTGAAATTTAGGTGTGGTACCAGTGAAATCCAGCCGCTCGCGCTCTTGGTTTTATGACTTGCCAGAAACGGAATGCTCCGGGGCAGTGCAGAATGGATCGCATCCATTTGCACTGAGTGCCAGTTTTGCTTAGGTTCGCATCGCAGACGGAGGATGGCATCTGACGCGCTTACAGAGCGCGGCAGATAGGCCCGCCTATCTGAGCATCCCCGCATCAGGCGGGGATGCGAGTTAAGGGCCGGCCATCCGCAGGCAAGAGGCGAACCTTAGCAAAACGGCGCAAGGTGCACGGTGCGAGCCATCTGCGCCACCTCTCGGCATGGCCGGGAAGCCACTTACCTGCCTGGCTAAACGGCCAGGTATATTTCACCAGAAAGAGGTACGTATGGAGAAAGTATTCTTCCACATCCAGGACGAACTGAAAAAACTCCCCCACCAACCCGGCGTCTACATCATGCACGACGAAAAAGACACCATCATCTACGTGGGCAAAGCCGTGGACCTGCATAACCGCGTCCGCTCTTACTTTCGCAAGATCACAGGCCGCGGCCCCCAGATCGACAGAATGGTGGAGCAGATCGCCCGGTTCGAGTACATCGTCACCGACTCCGAGCTGGAGGCTCTGGTGCTGGAAAATAACCTGATCAAAGAACACAGGCCCAAGTACAACACCATGCTGAAGGATGACAAGACCTACCCCTACATCAAAGTCACCGTAGGGGAGGCCTACCCCCGCATCCTTTTTTCCAGGATACAGCGAAAGGATAAGGCCAGATACTTCGGCCCCTTTACCTCCGCGGCGGCGGTGAAGGATACCATCGAGCTGATCAACCGCATGTACGGCCTGCGCTCCTGCAGCCGTAACCTGCCCAGAGACTGCGGCAAGGACAGACCCTGCCTGAATTATCACATGGAGCGGTGCTGCGGCCCCTGCACAGGAAAGATAAGTAAGGAGGCATACGGCGAGCGCATAGACAGAGCCCTGGATTTCCTCTCAGGCAATTACAATCCCGTGATCCGGGACCTGACAGAGAAGATGAATAAGGCCTCCGAGGCCATGGCCTATGAGGAGGCCATCCGCTGGCGGGATCTTTTGGAAAGCGTAAAAAAGGTGGCCCAGAAGCAGAAAATGTCCGAGGGCGTGGGAGAGAACAAGGACATCCTGGGCATCGCCATGGAAAAGGAAAACATGGACGCAGATGCCGTGGTGCAGACATTCTTTATCCGGGACGGCCGTCTGATCGGCAGAGAGCATTTTTATATGACCCACGTGGGGGGAAGAGCGGCAGCGGAGATCCTGTCGGAGTTTATCAAGCAGTTCTATGCCGGCACCCCTTTCATCCCCAGGGAACTGATGCTGCCGGAGGATATCGAGGACAGAGAGGTACTGGAGCAGTGGCTCTCTGCGCGAAGAGAGGGAAAGGTGGTGCTGACGGTGCCCCGGAAGGGACAGAAGGAGCGGCTGGTGGAGCTGGCCTGCGAAAACGCCGCCCTGATCCTTTCCAAGGACAAGGAGAGGCTGCGGCGGGAGGAAGGCAGGACCATCGGCGCCGTCCGCGAGATCCAGGAGCTGCTGGGACTGCCGGACTGCATGCGCATGGAGGCCTACGATATTTCCAATATCAGCGGCTTTGCCAATGTCGGCTCCATGGTGGTCTACGAAAAGGGAAAACCGAAGCGAAGCGACTATCGCCGGTTCCGGATCAGGACCGTGGCCGGTCCCGATGACTACGCCTGCATGCGGGAGGTGCTCACCAGACGTTTTCGCCACGGCATGGAGGAAAAGCAGGAGCTGGAGGAAAAGGAGATCGGCACGGACTACGGCAGTTTTACCAGATTTCCGGATCTGATCCTCATGGACGGCGGCAGAGGGCAGGTAAACATTGCGCTTTCCGTGCTGGACGAGCTGGGACTGGATATCCCGGTGGCAGGCATGGTAAAGGATGACCATCACCGCACCAGAGGCCTGTATTTCCATAATACGGAGATCCCGATCTCCCGCAGCAGCGAGGGATTCAAGCTGGTCACCCGGATCCAGGATGAGGCCCACCGGTTCGCCATCGAATACCACCGTTCCCTTCGGAGCAAGGCGCAGGTCACCTCCTCACTGGATGAAATTCCCGGGGTGGGACCGGCGAGACGCAAGGCACTGATGCGGACTTTTCGCTCTGTACAGGAGCTGGCGCAGGCGGATGTGGAGACCCTGGCGCAGATTCCGGAGATCCCCCGGCACCAGGCAGAGGAGATTTATAATTTTTTCCATAAAAGTCCGGAATCCTGAAGGGCCTCGGCATGTACTTTACCGCCCCGGTGTGATAAACTCATAGAAAGCGTGTAACCTAAGGACGCGGAAATGGAGCAGAAGGATATGGCGAGTGTACGTTTAAGCGATGTAATCGAAAAGATGAAGCTGGAAAACCTGACACCGGAAGTGGATGTCTCCAAGATCAAGATCCTGCAGCCGGATATCAACAGACCGGCCCTGCAGATGGCAGGCTACTTTGAGCACTTTGAGACCACCCGCATTCAGGTAGTGGGATTCGTGGAATATACCTACATGCAGAGCATGCCCCAGGAAAAGAAGGAAGAGATCTACGATCAGCTCTTCTCCAAGGGATTCCCCTGCGTGATCTTCTGTCGTGAGCTGCAGCCGGATGAGACATTCCGGAAATACGCACTGAAATATAAAGTGCCGCTGCTGCTGACCAAGAAGGCCACCAGTGCCTTCACCGCAGAGCTGATCCGTTGGCTGAATGTCCGCCTGGCACCCTGCATTTCCATTCACGGCGTATTGGTGGATGTCTACGGCGAGGGCGTGCTGATCACCGGCGAGAGCGGTATCGGTAAGTCTGAGACAGCTCTGGAGCTGATCAAGAGAGGACACCGTCTGGTATCGGATGATGTGGTGGAGATCCGCCGTGTCAGCGAGGAGACACTGATCGGCGCAGCACCGGAGATCACCAAGCACTTTATCGAGCTGCGCGGCATCGGCATCATCGATGTAAAGGCTCTGTTCGGTATTTCCAGTGTCCGTGAGACCCAGAATATCGATCTGGTCATCCAGCTGGAGGAGTGGGATAAGGACAAAGAGTATGACCGCCTCGGCCTGGAAGAGGAATTCACAGAGTATCTGGGCAACCGTGTGGCCTGCCACAGGATCCCCATCCGTCCCGGCCGTAACCTGGCCATGATCTGCGAGTCTGCAGCTGTAAACCATCGTCAGAAAAAGATGGGCTACAATGCGGCACAGGAACTCTACACCAGAGTGCAGGAGTCCCTGGCAAGACGGCATGATGAGGACGAAGACGACTAAAATAAGGGAAAGAGCCGGGAAAAGCAGCTGCGGCGCAGCCCGGTCGACACGCGTTATGAGCGGAATGGAGAATAACAGAAAATGGGAAAGTATGCGATTGGCGTAGATATCGGCGGCACCACCGTAAAGATCGGCATGTTCGATAAGGACGGAAACAAGCTGGACTGCTGGGAAATCCCCACCAGAACAGAAAACAACGGCAGCGAGATCCTGCCGGATGTGGCAGCATCCTTAAAGGAAAAGATCAAGGAAAATGACTGGAAAAAGGCAGACATCATCGGCATCGGCATTGGCGTGCCGGGACCTGTGCAGAGCGACGGCGTGGTACTCCGCGCTGTCAATCTGGGCTGGGGTGTCTTTAATGTAAAGGCGATCATGGAGGATCTTATGGACGGCATCCGCTGTGAGGCCGGCAATGACGCCAATGTGGCTGCACTCGGTGAGATGTGGAAGGGCGGCGGCCGCGGCTTTGACGACGTGGTGCTGGTGACACTGGGCACCGGTATCGGCGGCGGCATCATCTGCAAGGGCAATCTCCTGGTAGGTGCGACCGGCGCAGGCGGCGAGATCGGCCATCTGCATCTGGAAGACGGCGAGAAGGAAGCCTGCAACTGCGGCCAGCACGGCTGCTTTGAGGAATATGCTTCCGCCACCGGCGCAGTCCGTGTGGCAAAGCGGATCCTGGAAGCTTCCAAAGAGGACAGCGTACTGCGGGGCAAGGAGTTTACCTGCAAGGATATCTTTGACGCCGCAAAGGCCGGCGATCCTGTAGCAAAAAAGGCAGCGGACAAATATGGCTACTATCTGGGCAAAGGTCTGGGCATGGTTGCCAGCGTGGTAAATCCGGAGATCTTTGTATTAGGCGGCGGCGTGGCCAAGGCAGGCGATTACCTGATCGAGCTGCTCAAGCCTTCCTTCGCCAATACGGTATTCCCCGGAGCATCCGAGTGCAAATTTGCCATGGCCATGCTGGGAAATGACGCCGGCATGTACGGCGCAGCCAAGCTTGTGCTGTAAAAGGGGATCACAGGACAGAAACCAAAGCCTGCGCCGGTGTCTTCAAAGCAGAAGACATCGGCAGCAGGCTTTTTAACACATGAAGATGGGATGAGATAATGGGAGATTGGAAAAAGAGGTTGACGGCGATATTGCCCCAGGCACAGCTTCGGTTTGATGAACCGATGGCGGCGCATTGCTCCTTTCATGCAGGAGGACCCGCCGGCGCTCTGGTACAGGTAAAGACCCTGGAGGAACTGCGAGAGGTAAAGCAGATCCTGCAGGAGGAGAATACGGCGTTTTATATGCTGGGACGGGGCACCAATCTCCTGGTGGGGGACCAGGGCTATCCCGGGGCTATCCTTACCATGACAGATCCCGCGCAGCCCTCCGTGACCGATGCCTCCACAGAGGCCGGGGAGCCTTTTGTACAGGACAAAGAGGTGGAGGGCTGGCTGGCAGACTGCCGGCAGAAAAAGGCAGATCCGGTGAAGGACCATCTCCTTTTACCGAGACTGGATGCTGTGGCTGTCTGGGGCGAGTATATCCTGGCCGGCGCCGGCGCTTCCTTAAGCCGGGTGGCAGCGGCGGCCAGAGATCACGGACTGGGAGGCTTTGCCTTTGCATCCGGTATTCCCGGCTCTGTGGGCGGCGCCCTGGTGATGAATGCCGGAGCCTATGAAGGGGAGATGAAGCAGGTGGTCCTGGGCGCCCTTCTGCTGCAGGCAGACGGCAATACTGCCTGGTATACCAAGGAGGAGCTGCACTTCGGCTATCGGCACAGCATCTTAAAGGAACAGGATCTGATGGCGGTACAGGTCATCTATCGGTTGCAGCCGACGCTGTTTGCATCCATAGCAAAGGATATGGACGAACTGTCCGAAAAGCGCCGGTCCAGACAGCCCCTGGAGCACGGCAGTGCCGGCTCTACCTTTAAGAGACCGGAGGGCTACTTTGCCGGCAAGCTGATCATGGATGCAGGGCTGGCAGGATTTCATATCGGCGATGCGGCGGTGTCAGAGAAGCACTGCGGCTTTGTGGTCAATAAGGGACAGGCCAGCGCTGACCAGCTGCGGCAGGTGATCAGCGAGGTGCAGCGCCGGGTGAAGGAGTGCAGCGGCGTGGAGCTGCAAAGAGAAGTGATTTATCTAGGGGAGTGATTCCCCGCAAAGGAGTGGTGAGCATTATGCGTTTTGTAGTGGTGACAGGCATGAGCGGGGCAGGAAAGAATACGGCCATCAAAATGCTGGAGGATGAAGGGTATTACTGTGTGGACAATCTCCCGGTCAGACTCATTGACAAATTCATGGAACTGCTCAGCTCTCCCGGTTCGGAGGTCAGCAAGGTGGTCCTGGGACTGGATATGCGCGCCGGCAAGTCCTTCCAGTATGTGGAAAATGTGCTGGATAAGCTGAAGGAAAAGGGCTATAAGTACGAGATCCTTTTCATGGATGCCTCCGACAGGACCATCATCAGACGGTATAAGGAGACCAGACGCGCCCATCCTCTGGCGCCGGACGGCCGGGTGGAGGACGGCATAGCGCAGGAACGAAAGGCACTGCAGAAGATCAAGCAGAGGGCGGATTATGTCATCGACACCTCCAATCTCCTAAACAGGGAGTTAAAGGAAGAACTGGTCAAGATCTTCCTGGACAACAAGCATTATAATTCCCTGATGGTGACGGTGATGTCCTTTGGCTTTAAGCATGGCATACCGGCGGATGCGGATCTGGTCTTTGATGTCCGTTTCCTGCCGAATCCCTTTTATATCGAGGAATTAAAGCACCAGACCGGAAATGATAAGCCGGTGCAGGACTACGTGCTTTCGTTTCCCCAGACCAGAGAGTTCCTGTCCAAGCTGGAGGATATGATCACCTTCCTGATCCCTTACTATGTGAAGGAAGGGAAGAATCAGCTGGTGATCGCCATCGGCTGCACAGGGGGACAGCACCGCAGTGTGACCCTGGCCAATGCCCTCTATGAAAATCTGAAGGATAAGGGAGAGTACGGACTGAAGATCTATCACAGGGATGCGCCCCGGCATTAGGGATACCGGCATGAAAGACATTGTCAGAAATACGGCAGCGCTGCGGCAGGAAGCAGAGGGCATCTGCGAAGCCGGTATCGCAGGGAGACGATTTACAGTTATGCATGGAGGTGTACATGTCTTTTTCCGGTGATGTGAAGAAGGAACTGGCAGGGCTGATCCCCTCCGGCAGGCACTGCCGGATCGCGGCATTGGCAGCGATCCTTGGCTGCATCGGCGAGTTTAAGAGGGAGCCCGGAGGGGAAATCAGCCTGACGATCCGCACGGATAACCATGAAGTGCTCAAAAAGTACTTTACATTATTAAGTAAAACACTTAATATTTATGGAGAGCGCCTTGCGGAGGAAAGTGGAGTCCGGACAGGACGCTTTGTTCAGAAGATCACGGAACCACAGGCCGCGCTGCTGGAGTTGGCGGAGATGCTCAAACTCCTGCAGGAAGACGGTACGCTGCGCAGCAGGGAAAGAGGGGTTTCTCCTCTGTTACTGAAGAACAGCTGCTGTCAGCGGACTTTTTTGCGTGATACCTTTTTGTGTACAGGATCGGTCAGCGATCCTGAGCGGGAATATCATCTGGAGTATGTATGTGCCGGCAGAGAGCAGGCAGCCCAGATCCGGCAGGTACTGCGGGAGCAGGGCATAGAGGCCAGAGAGATCCAGCGCAAGAAATATCACGTCGTGTACGTAAAGGATTCGGCGGAGATCGTGACGATTCTGAATATCATGGGAGCGCATGTGGCCCTGATGAATATGGAGAATTCCAGGATCTTAAAGGAAATGCGCAATTCCGTGAACCGGCGTGTCAATTGTGAGATGGCCAATATCGAAAAGACAGTGACTGCCTCACACAAGCAGATTGAAGACATTCTTTATATTCAGTCCAGCCGCAAATATCAGAACCTTCCGGAGAGCCTGCGCCAGATGGCAGAAGTAAGGCTCCGTTATCCGGAGGCCGCTTTAAAGGAACTGGGGAATCTTTTGGAGCCGCCTATCGGAAAGTCAGGTGTGAACCATCGCCTGCGGAAGCTTTCCGAATTTGCAGACAGTCTGAGAGAAGAAGCAAGG
>CAVKQI010000094.1:0-9411 GCA_963658405.1 bacterium
AACACCGCTCCAAAACCGCCACCCTTCGCTGTCTGCGTGACAGTTCCCTGGCGATCGCGCAGCCCGTCACACCTGCACCGATTATGATCACATCATACATAGAAACTCATCCCCTTCTGCTTCCGCCTTTTATTTTCCTGTACATTCTGCCTTTTTCAATTCCATTTATCAGAAATCAGCTGGATATATTGCTTTACCATTTTCACGCTGTTCTTTCTACTCTTTATAATAATAACATTTTTATCAAATTATTCGACAGCTTTTTAAGCATTTTCACCATGAAAAGTCGAATTGCAATGACCTGTTTTAGAAGCCAGCCGGACGGGTTAGCGGGTGACGGATGATGTCCGGACAGGGGCATTGCGACGCCTCGGCACTTGCGAGCGTCCTTTGCGAGCTTATGTGCCGCTAGGCACGAGCACTTGAGCCGAGAGGCGTCCCCTGGGAGGACATCGCCGGCAGGACCCGCTCGCTCGTCCGGCGTCCGGATGTCACATGGGTGGCAGATGATGTCCGGACCTATTTCCTCCGCAGCTCCCAGAACGCCACAGCACTGGCCGCCGCCACATTCAGAGAATCCACACCGTGGGACATAGGGATCATCACCGTATAATCGGCGCGGTCTATCGTCTCCTCCTTCAGCCCTTCGCCTTCCGTGCCCAGGATCACCGCCAGTTTCTCCAGCCCCTCCAGTGCCGGATCATCTATAGAAAACGCGTCCTCCCGCAGTGCCATGGCCGCTGTGCGAAATCCCATGCTGCGCAGCTGCTCCATAGCTTCTCCCGGCCAGCACTCCGGCTCCAGTACCGTCCAGGGAATCTGAAATACCGTCCCCATACTGACTCTGGCAGCCCGCCTGTACAGCGGATCTGCGCATCCATGGGTCAGCACCACGGCATCCATATGCATAGCCGCTGCAGAGCGCATGATCGCCCCTACATTGGTCGGATTTACCACCTCTTCCAGAATAGCAATGCGGTTTGCGCCTTTGCACAGAGTCTCCAGTGTCGGCAGCGCGCGCCTTCGCATGGCGCAGAGAAGTCCCCTGGTCAGGGTGAATCCCGTCAGCTCTGTCAGCACCTCATGGGAAGCCGTATACACCGGCACCTCATAGGCACAATCCCGCAGCAGGTCAGCTGTCTCCCCCTGCTCTGCCAATGCCAGTTTATCCTCTGCCAGAAAGGAAAGCGGCTCATAGCCCGCATCCAGAGCCCGACGGATCACTTTGGGACTTTCCGCGATAAAGATGCCCAGAGCCGGCTCATAATAATGATAGAGCTGATTTTCCCGCAGCCCCGCATAAACCTCCAGGGCAGGATCCCCCAGATCAATGACCGGTATATTATTATTTTCTATGTTCATATTTCCCTCTTTCTGCCGCTGCTTGCAGCGGCAACACGAGGAGAATTTCGCGAAGGCGAATTCTCCGATGTGATCCCCATGGATGACGCTTGCGGCATCCGTGGCGTTTAAAAGAAATGCCATCCGGCATTTCTTTTAAACTTTCCTCCTATGCCGCAATTTATTGCGGCGACGCGAAGGGAATTTCGCGAAGGCGAATTCTCCGCTGTGACTTTCATGAATACCGCCTGCTTGACAGCTGCTCTGTGAATTAGTGATATGCTTCTCATACACCCTCTGTATTAAGATAAACACAACAGAGAACAAAAACAAACAACAACATTGCAGTAACCCCTGTTAAAACGAAACGCCGCCGGCTCCCAAAATACCGGCGGCGTTTTTTCGCTGCTGCACCGACATACAGACAGCAATCCATGTAATTATCCGTTGGATACACCCTGCGAAGTCTATGAACGACAGCTTTTTATTTTCTCCGTTTCATACAAATTCACGCTTGATTTTTTGTCTATTTTTGCTATACTGGTCTGGACAAATTTCATAGCGTAAAGACTTTGGTATAAATTGGAAACGACACAAGTGTATGCTTGACAACGAACAACACGTGTGTTTTTTTGCGCCCTTTTTTACATTTTCAGGAGGTAATTATGCCAAAGACACGTTTTCAGAATGTTATTTTCACTCTTATGATGGCCTTTCTCATGGTCTATGCCATGATCTGCTACAACATCGCCTTAAACCGCGGCGGTATGACCAACGAAGTATTCCTGCTGGCCTTCCACGAACTGGTTATCATGTGGCCCATCGCTTTTATTCTGGAGTTCTTTGTCATCGATAAGGTGGCGCACGCGATCGCCTTCCGCGTCGTGACTCCCAAGGATCGACCCTTCGCCATCACCGCAGCTATTTCCATCTCCATCGTCATCACCATGTGCCCGATCATGAGCCTGATCGCCACGATTCTCTTTAAGAATGCAGGTTCTCAGTTCATCGCCGTATGGCTGCAGACCGTGGCCTTTAATTTCCCCATGGCATTTTTCTGGCAGCTTTGCTACTGCGGTCCCTTCATCCGCTTCCTGTTCCGTCTGCTGTTTGCAAAGCAGAATGAGAAGGACAGCGCCGCAGACGCCGCTCGCGCGTAGGCTCAATCCAGCCGGCCGAAAGGCGTCCCCCGGGAGGACATCGCCGACAGGGACCGCCCCTCGGCCGGCATCCAGGCAGCAGCGTCCAGCCGCCGAAACAGCAAGATTACCACTTGACAGCAGTAAAGCATAGGTTTATCATGTTTTCAATTTCATGAATCACAGATAAACCGATGACGAAGAAGAGTAAGCAATTTGCAAAAGCACAGAGAGCTGCCGATGGTGGGAAGGCGGTATGGAGCGATTTGCCGAATGGACTTTTGAGGTGAACCGGGATCGGAACCCGTTATCAATCACGAGCGCATGATTGTGCGTGCAGAGCGGCCTGTTTTGGCAATTTGAGTGGTACCGCGATAAGGAATGATGATTCACTTTTTATTTTCATCGTTAATTAGCGCCTCAAGGATAGCAATATCCCTGAGGCGCTTTTTTAATTTAACCGGAGAATTCGCCTGCGCGAAATTCTCCCTGTACCGCTGCTATACCGCAGCAAAAGGAGGAAATTATGAAAAAGAAACTACTGGCACTTGTACTTGGCACCTGCCTGACGGCGGCTATGCTCACCGGCTGCGGCAGCTCTTCTTCTGCTGATTCCAGCGCTGAAGAGACCACCACGACAGCAGAGGATGCTTCTGCAGAGGAAGCGGACACCGCAGAGGACGCAGAAGCTGCTGAAAGCACTGACGCTGATGCAGACAGCACCGTCGCCGCTGTAGAGGGCAGCTACACCATCGGCATCAACCAGTTCGCTGAGCACGGCTCCCTGGATAACTGCCGCGAAGGTTTCCTGGAAGGTCTGAAAGAGTCCGGCTTCGTCGAGGGCGAGAACCTGACTGTAAAATACAACAACGCAGCAGCAGATATGTCCACCACCCAGCAGATCTCCGAGAACTTTGTATCCGATAAAGTGGATCTGATCTGCGCTATCGCTACTCCTTCTGCACAGGCTTCCTACAATGCTGCTATGGATTCCGGTATCCCCGTCATCTATACCGCTGTCACCGATCCTGCCACCGCTGAGCTGGCCGATGCAGACGGCAATCCGGTAGGCGAGATCACCGGCACCAGCGACATTCTTCCCGTAGAGGCACAGCTGAAGATGATCCGCGAGGTACTGCCGGATGCAAAGACCATCGGCATCCTCTATACCCTCAGCGAGGCGAACTCCGAGTACAGCATTTCCATCTACGAGGATCTGGCTGAGAAGTACGGCTTCACCATCGAGACCTCCGGCATCACCAATACCTCCGAGGTTCAGCTGGCTGCATCCAACCTGTTAGAGAAGGTAGACTGCATCACCAACCTGACAGACAATACCGTAGTAAGTGCACTGCCCACCATCCTGGCACTGGCTAACGAAAAGAAGATCCCGGTATTCGGCAGCGAGATCGAGCAGGTAAAGCTGGGCTGCGTAGCTGCAGAAGGTCTTGACTACTATCAGCTGGGCATCGACACCGGCAAGATGGCTGCCAAGGTACTCTCCGGCGAAGCAAAGGCATCTGAGCTTCCCTTCGAGACCATCTCCGAGAGCAGCCTTTATGTAAACACCAAGGCAGCTGCAGACCTGGGCATCGAGCTCTCCGACGATTTCGTCTCCGGCGCTGCTGAGGCCTTTGATACCATTTCCGAATAACACATTTGCAAAAACTTGCAGACAAGACCACCCTCCTCTGACGGAGGGCGGTCTTGTCCTATGAAAGGTTAATTCTCATGGACTTTTTACTGAATATCATTGAGCAGGGTCTGATCTACGGTATCCTGGCCCTGGGCATCTATATCACCTACAAGATACTGGATTTCCCTGACCTGAGCGTAGACGGCACCTTCCCTCTGGGCGGTGCCATAGCGGCCCTCTGCATCACCGGCGGCATGAATCCCTATCTGACTTTGCCTGTATCCTTTTTAGTCGGCATGGCTGCCGGCACTTTCACAGGCCTCGTGCACGTCAAATGCCATGTCCGTGATCTGCTCTCTGGTATCGTGACCATGACCGGTGTATACTCGGTGAACCTGATCGTGGCCGGCTCCAACAATGTACCTCTTTTTTCCAAGGAGACCATCTTTAACAATGCCATGCTGACCAATGCTTTCGGCGGAAGCATTCCCTCCTGGTTTGAGATCGTGTTCCTGCTGGTCCTGATCATCCTGTTAAAGCTTCTGATGGACTGGTATCTCCAGACCAAATCCGGCTATCTGCTGCGGGCGGTGGGCGACAATCCGGCCATCGTCACCTCTCTGGCCAAGGACAAGGGCAATATCAAGATCCTGGGACTGGCTATTTCCAACGGCCTGGTAGCCTTGAGCGGCTGCGTATTTGCCCAGCAGTCCCGTGTCTTTGATATCTCCTCCGGTACCGGCTCTCTGGTCATCGGTCTGGCCAGCGTCATCATCGGCACCAGTCTTTTCCGGGGCATGCGCTTTATGAAGAGCACCACTGCCGTGATCATCGGCTCCATTCTCTATAAAGCCTGCATCGCCGCTTCCCTGCGTCTGACCGGCAATACTTCCTTCGGCACCAAGGCGACCAAGCTGATCACCGCGCTGCTGTTCCTGTTGGTCCTGATCATCGGCAAAGAAAGAAAGAGAAAGGTAAAAATCCATGCTGGAACTGAAGCAAATTCATAAGTATTACAATCCCGGCACCGTCAATGAGATGTGCCTGTTTGATAATTTCAATCTGAAGATCGAGGACGGTCAGTTCGTCTCCATCATCGGCAGCAACGGCTCCGGCAAGACTTCCATGCTGAATCTGATCTGCGGCAGCATCGACCCGGAGGCAGGCCAGATCCTGCTGGACGGCAAGGACATCACAAAGGAAAAGGAATTCGTCCGCAACCGCTACATCGGCCGGGTCTATCAGAATCCCGCCATGGGTACCTGCCCGAGCATGACCATCGCAGAAAATATGTCCATGGCCGACAATAAGGGAAAGCGCTACGGTCTGGCCTCCGGCCGCAACCGAGCCCGCATGGACTTCTACCGGGAGTCTCTGAAGGAGCTGGGCCTGGGCCTGGAAGATAAGATGGAGACCAAGGTGGGCGTGCTCTCCGGCGGTCAGCGTCAGGCGCTGGCCATGGAAATGACCACCTTAACGCCCATCCGCTTCCTGATCCTGGACGAGCACACCGCGGCCCTGGATCCCAAGACCGCAGAGGTGATCATGCAGCTCACAGACCGCCTGGTCAAGGAGAAAAAGCTCACTACCATCATGGTCACCCACAATCTCCGCTACGCCGCCGAATACGGCGACCGGCTGATCATGATGCACCAGGGCAAGACCGTCATGGACCTGACCGGCCCGGAGAAGGAAAAAGTCGAGGTACAGGATCTCCTGGGACAGTTCAACGCCATCAGCATCGAGAGCGGAAACTGATCTAAGCCATTTTTACCTTTCCATGCCGCAATTAATTGCGGCAGCGCGAGGAGAATACGCGAAGGCGGATTCTCCGATACGATTACGAATTGATGACGCAGTTTACTGCAGCAGCGCGAGGAGAATTACGTAAAGCTCCATGCGCAGGAAAGCGCCTGAAATTATCAAAAACAGAAAAGGAAGGGAAGAAACAGTTCACGCTGTTTCTTCCCTTCCTTTTTTAGCTGCAGATGCGCAGCTGTGCAGCTGATATTCTCTCCGCTCCTGCGCCGGTCTGAATGTGAAAGCTGAAAGTCCCTGCCCTTTCGGCATGCGGCCTTCTGACGGCTTATCACTCCAGGCTTCCTACTCCAGGCTTATTATTCAACAACTTCTACCCGAATGCTCTCCATCACCTGGGGCTCCACCGGACGGTCGGAGTAATCGGTGCGCACGGTGGCGATCTTATCTACCACGTCCAGCCCCTCTGTGATCTTGCCGAAGGCTGCATAAGCGCCGTCCAGATGAGGTGCGTCCTTGTGCATGATAAAGAACTGGGAGCCGGCGGAATCCGGATCCATGGAGCGCGCCATGGAGAGGACGCCTGCGGTGTGCTTTAAGTCATTCTTAACGCCGTTCTGTGCGAACTCACCCTTGATGCTGTAGCCGGGGCCGCCCATGCCTGTGCCTTCCGGGTCGCCGCCCTGGATCATGAATCCACGGATGACTCTGTGGAAGATCAGTCCGTCATAAAAACCGTCATTGGCCAGCTTGATAAAGTTCTCTACGGTGATCGGTGCGATCTCCGGATAAAGCTCGCCCTTCATGATGCTTCCATCTTTCATTGTCACTGTAACGATAGGATTTGCCATGTTAATCTCCATTCCGCAGGCGTCCTCGCCGGAGGAATCGCAAAACAGATTTCAGATTTGTGCTGCGATAAGAGCTGTCTGCGGCGCCTGCAGCACAGACAGCTGTGAGAAAATACGCTGTCAGGCGTATTTTTCTCACTTTTGCTCCTTTTCTATGATACAATCTCTGGGAATTATTTCGTACCCATTCAATGACCTTCATCATACCACAAATCAGAAAACCGCGCAGTGATTTTTGTCAGCGCATGCCGACAGAGAGGAATACCTTTTTTTATGCTGCAATTACTCTGGATTTTTATGGAAAACAGAAAAGACACGCCTGCGCAGCGTTCTGCCCTGCAGGCTGCCTGCCGGGCCTGTGACCTTTTGAACGAGGCTTCTCCCATCACCTTTTACGGAAAACTCACTGTGCTCGATCAGGGTACTGTCCCGGATGAAGAGCTGCTGCAGCAGCTCTCTGCCGGGCAGGACAGCGGCCTTCCCATTCTTTTTCTGGCAGACAGTCGGCCTGTTCTGCTGGCTCTGCAGTCCCTTGGTCTGCCTGTGGCCTGCTATCGCCACGATGCCAACCGAGAGGAGGACTTTTCCGGTGCCTCCTATGTCATTGAAGAGCCCCAGGAGGTGGAGGATGAGGATTTCGAGAGGATTTACCGACGGCTGGCAGACATTCCCTGGACCATCCTGCACACAGAGCGCTGCACCGTCCGGGAATTCACCCCGCAGGATGCAGCGGCGCTCTGCCGGATCTATGAGGATCCTCAGATCAGGCGTTTTCTCCCCCCTTTGCCTGAGGGTCCTGACAATGTCAGGGCTATGCTTCGGGAATATATAGAGAAGATATACGGCTTTTACGGCTTTGGGGGCTGGGCGGTCACGGACCGGCAAAGCGGTGCTCTGATCGGACGGGCAGGCTTCGCCCTCTGGGATGATCCGGAGGATTCCTCCCGGAGCGCCGTGGAGCTGGGTTATCTCCTCGATGCCCCTTACAGAGGACAGGGTATCGCCCGTGAGGTCTGCTCTGCCCTGCTCTCCTACGCTAAAGAGCATCTGAATTTCCCTGTCATCTACGCCCGGGCTGCCTCGGAAAACACTGCCTCCTGCCGTCTGCTGGAGCATCTCGGCTTTCTCTGTAAAGGTCTTTACAGAGAAAATGAAAGCGTTTACAAACTGTTCATATTTCTTTAAACAAAACTTCAATTCCTTCTCATTTTTTCTTCATGATTGCTTTTTATAATAAAGCCATAAGAGATGAGGAAAACAAAAGACGAAAAATCTTCCCCAATCCTCACCCCTTAAAGACCGTCGAAGGCGACCAGCCAACACAGTTTAATCACTGATAACTTTTTCATAATGTGCCGGGTAAACAGTGTTTACCCGGCATCCTCCCTTTTATGGGGCTTTTACGCATCTGCTGACGCCCGGTCGCCACCTGCATCTCTGTGCGCGAATCTGTACAGCGAGCTTGCAGAAAGACAGCAGAAAAGCAGCAGAAAGACAGCACAAATGCAGCCAAAACACAGCTGAAATGCATCCGAAGTCATGCTGAAGCCATCCGAATTCCTCCATAAATTCTCTTGACACACCGCCTATAATGTGTATAATGATTTTCATAAAGAACGAAGGCGTTCCCCAAGGGGAGCGCCTTTTTTCTTTTGCTTTCATCCTAATCCCTTAATATTTTATGAGAAGTGAGTTCCGGTTCGCAGTCAGGTGCTTCCACCACCTAACTGTATGCGGGACTCATTTCAGTTACAGCCTCATTTCCAATTCAACGGACTGCCGGTGTTTATTTCTCTTCTCCGTCTTCCCCGGGCACATAGAGCTCCACGGCCTGCTTTTTGTTTTCCAGCACTACCTGGGTATGGGTTCCCCCGTATTCCCCATCTCTGGTCCAGGGCACAGGCTCCTGGGAAGTGACCTGGATGCGGGCTGCCTTGAAGCTGTAGATGTAAGGGCAGTCCAGCTCCTGACTGGTCAGTGCTGCGATGATCTGGTTTAATTCTACCGGATTCCGCGGCATTTTGATAAAGGTAGCCTCGAAGAGACCATCGTCCAGATCCACGTATTTGCCGGTGATATTGCGAAATCCCCCTACAGAGCGAGAGTTGGTGACCATGCCGATGGCAAAATCATCCTCGATCTGCACATCCTCCGTCTCCACCTTTACATGATAGGTCTTTAAACTGCTCAGGCTCTGTATGCCGCGCAGTACGTAGGCCGCATGTCCCAGCATATTCTTCATATCCTGGGGTGTGTCGTAGGATACCTCTGTGAAAATGCCGAAAGCCGCCACATACACGAAATAGTCGTCCTCATTAAAGCCCCCGATGTCGCACCAGAAGGTATTCCCCTTTACGATCATCCGGGCTGCCTCTGTCATTTCCTTGGAAATTCCCAGACTGGCGCCGAAATCATTAGTAGATCCCGCCGGTATATAGCCAAGGGGCAGCAGCGGCTTGCCATCGTAGCGGGCGCCGTCCAGAAGACCGCTGACCGCCTCCTCCAGGGTGCCGTCGCCGCCGCTGCAGACAATGCCGGAAAAGCCTTCTCCCCGCTCTCTCACGTAGGCTCTGGCATCCCCCGTCCGCTCTGTGGGAAGACAGGTCGTCTCCCATCCCGCCCCCGTAAAGATCTGCAGGATATCGGAAAGCTTGCTCTTGATCTGCTGGGTACCGGCAAATGGATT
>CAVKQI010000095.1:0-4238 GCA_963658405.1 bacterium
GCTTCCGGTGCCGCTGCCTGCATAAGGCGTCAATGTAAATTCTACACCTGCAAGGACTACATTGGTATCCTTGTCCTTCTTAGTCAGGGTGATGCCCACTCTCTTATCGTAGATCTTGATCTTGGTGTTCGTATCATCCAGTACAGCACACTTGCTGTCGCTGATCAGGTAGCCGCCGGTGGTGCTGACGATGCTTTCGATCTTTGTGCCGTCTTCGGATACCTGGAAGGTTACCACCGCATCCGCCTGATAGCCTGCCGCTGCCTTTGTTTCTCTCAGCGTATAGGTATGACCGGCGATGATGCTCTCCACGGGCAGCATCAGCTTGCCGTCCTCTGACGTGATCGTCAGTGTCTGGCTATCGCTTCCGTCTGCCAGCTTATGGTCACAGCCAGATACACCTGCTGCACCGCCTGCGCCGCATGTATCGGTCAGGGTAAATACTGCTCCCTTTCCTGCTGCGTCATCGCTCTCACCGAATTTCTGTATGTAGAGCTTGATGGGCGCATCGGTCATGGTCACGGTCTTGTCGGCTGTTGCTGCATACTCGGTGCCCGTGCCCTTCACCTTTATATTACCATGTCTGTCTATGGTGAACATCACGGAGTCTGTCCGCAGCTGATAGCCCTTCGGCGCCTTTACCTCCACCAGGTGGTAGGTCTTTGCTACATCCCCATCGGACGCAGTGTTATTGGTTGGCAGACCGTAGATGGTTACCTTGCCGTCTGTACCTGTGGTGACTTTTTTGATCTTACTGGAAGCTGCGCTGTTTGCTGTCGCATAGAACTCTACTGCTGCGGGATTTCCATCTTTATCCTTCTTGTAGCTGCCGCTTCCGTCATCCTCACAAACCACGAATTCCGCACCGGCCAGCGGCTTGGTAGTGCTCACACCGGCCTCCGTATCTACGGTGTTGGTCTTATAGAAGGTGACCTGGTTCTTGCGGTTGGTATCTGCAAAGGTATAGGACAGTTTGTCTTCCTTACCCTGGGCATCCGTCGAACTGCCGTCGATCACAAAGGCATGTACGTTTCCGCTGTTGTTCTGGGATGTGCCCTGAATATTGGAGATGAGTGCAGTGAAGGCGTTTCTCACCTTACTGACCAGCGAACTGTTCTGCCCGCTGCTCTCGTCTGCGCTGTTATCCAGCACGTAGCCGGAAAGCTCGGTCTTTTCGGTCAGCACGTAGCTGCCCCAGGGCAGACCCTTTATGTAGATCTGACCATTCTGTACCTTTGCTCCCTCTCCGGTGATCTCTGTCAGCTTCCAGGTGCCTGTGGCTGTCTTTTCTGCCTGGTAGCTCTTACCTGTCACTACTTCAGCTGATTCTTTCAGGAAGTAGGATGTCAAAGCTTTTCCATCTGCATTCTTCGGCACGTCCGTTCTGGAAAGCGTATAGACGACGCCGTTTAATGTTTCCTTTGTATCCGCATCCGTCTTGGTCAGAGTCACCTCACCGGTCTTTCGGCTGTTAGGTACGCCGGTCTCATCGCCGGCTTTCTTTAATGCATTGGTTTCACCGTAACCGTATGTCGGATAAGAGGCGGCTGCTTCTGCTGCCTCTCCGGCGGAAGCTGTCAATGACACTTTGGCTGTTTCTGTTTCTGTGTCTGCTGTCAGGGAAACCAGATCCGCGCCTGCGGCTGCCGCAGCTGCTGCGGTTTCTGCCAGCGTGAAGGTGAATGCATTGGTCGCATCCAACTCATAGCCGGGCGCTGCCTTTGTCTCCACCAGGGTATAGGTGCCCTTTTCGCGGATCTCTATGTGCAGATCACCGTTTGCATCTGTGGTGAATATGCCTGTCTGATTTAATGTCTTTTCTGTTTTCTGATCATCTCCTGTTCCGGTTGTGGTGACTGTGTAGGCCGCCTTATAGATATTGCTGCTCGTCTTCTCCGTGCCCTTGTACAGTGTGAACTCTGTGCCCGGGACTGCCTTCTTGGCGCCTTCCTCGTCTGCGTCATACTTGTGCAGGGTGACGGCGGAATAGTAGACAGGGTTGACAGCCAGCTTGGCTGTTGCTGCCTGTGCCTTCGTGTAGCTTGTGTTGTTGTTTCTCTGTGTCAACGTCGAAACCGTGTACTGCTGGTTCTCACCGGTATTGGTACCGTTTGCTTCGGCTTCCACCAGATTGATGTACTTATCGGTGGCGTACGTGCCTGCTGCTGTCCGGTATGCCTGATAGTTGGCTGCTGTGATCCTTACATGGTATGTAAGTCCATCATTGTGGGCCGTTGCAGGGGCAGAAGTCTCCTTGACTGTATATCCATCTGCATTCTGCTGCAGGATCACCGACTGCCCTTTCAGAGCTGCCGCACCGGTCGCATCACTTATGCGTTTGCCTGCGCTGTCATAGAGCAGTTTGGACTTTGCGCCCTCCTCTGTGATGTTCTCCCATACCAGATAGCCCTTGTCGTTTGTCTTTGCAGTTCCCAGCGTCGTACCAGTGCCATCTGCTTTTGTGCCGGTGCTTATGGTAAAGACGGCATCGGCGAGGGTCATGTAATCTTCTGTTTCCTCTGATCCCACTACCTTCTGCAGGTCGATGGGCGCGATGATGGCCTCATCTACCATGGTAAGGCTGGTGCCCTTCTTATTGGTAGAAGCGCTCCATTTGGTATTCGGCAATACCGCATCCGCTGCTGCCGGCTTACTGCTTCCCGTCCAGACGTAGATCTGGGATACGGTCTTTCCGCTCTCTGTCGTGGTGCCTGAGAGCATGAAGTAGAGATCATCCGCTGTCAGATAGCCCACCGGCGCCTTGCTCTCATGCAGGGTATAGATGGTATTTTCCTTAAGCGTTCCCTCCGGAATATCGGAAGACCAGCTCCAGCTGCTCTTATCGCCGGACAATGTTGCTTTACGATTATTAACGACTGCTGTATCGGTTCCTTCGTAAATTTCCAGGGTTGCACCGGTCAATGCTTCGCCGGTCACAATGCTCTGGCTGCCGGTCTTGGTACCGCTTACCAGATCATTGACCTTAGACACAGATATTCTGGTCTTTTCATTTCTTACTGTCAGCTGCAGTGTGAGATGTTCCTCTCCGCCTTCGGTGTCGGTCGTGACATTTCCTGTCACGATGCTGCCCGTTGCGGGTATTTCTGTCATCGTGCTGGTGCCGTTGTAGTACTTTACCTCCGTGATCTTATTATCGGAGTCCACCTTCCAGGTGGCCATGGTGACCGGTGTTCCATTGCTGTCGGTGATGGTCATGTAACCTTCCGGTGCCTGGATCTCCTTCAGGGTGTAGGTACCCTTGGCGGAGATATCCGGCTTGACCTTTGTGCTCTCATCGCCCTCTGATCCTGCCGTCTGCACCGTCCAGTCCTCACTAGCCAGGTACAGGATGCCATCTGTATCGGTTATGCACTTATATTCCTTCTGTTTCTCGGCTTCTGATGTTGATGAGCCGTCCTGTCCATGGGTTATGGACTGATACTGCAGGAGGAATCTGGCACCGGCCAGCTTCTCTGTCCCTGCACTGCCTGTCTTGGTCAGTTCCAGGGTCTTCGGGATGGTCGTGACCGGATCGTTCTTGACTACTACCGCACCGGTCTTTGTTCCCGTTGCTGTGGTCTCTTCTGCGATATGTCTGTCACCTGTATTCTCTGTCGTGTATTCGACAACCGCATAGTCCTCATAGTTCTTCGTATCCTGACCGTTCTTGGCAGGCTTAATCTCAAAATAGATCTTTCCTGCCAGGCGGTACTGGTCCGAAGCACCCTGCTCCACTTCTTCAAAGTAGTACTTGCCGATGTCCAGGCCGTAACGTAAGGCGCAGCCGGTGATCTGATTGATGTAACCCTCGGACAGGTCCTTCAGGTCGATTCGACCATTCTGATCTGTGGTCAGGTATTTGCCCTTTTCCAGTACAGAGGTTACTCCTGTGAGGTTTCCATCCTCATCCGTGCTTGTATACTTATAAAGCCGGAAGGAAATGTTGGCAATGGGCTGGTCCGTGTTACTGTCCTTCTTTACCAGGGCCACATCTTTGCGGTAGCGGGATGCATCCCGAAGTACCAACAGATTATTGGCTGCATCGGCCTTGTAATAATTGCTGTAATCATCTCCCTTAGCCTTCAGAGGATCATCCGCAGCCTTTGTATCACCTTCATTGCCTCCTTCCGGAGTCAATACTTCGATACTGCCGGTTTCTGTCATCTTAAACTGAATCTGCTTTGCGATGACATAATCTGCATGCACGCTGGCTGCAGGCTCTCTCAGTGTATAGGTCT
>CAVKQI010000095.1:4346-9290 GCA_963658405.1 bacterium
CTTTCGTGGCCGGTTTGGACGCATCCTGGTAGAGGCGAATGGTGGTCTCACCGCCGGGGAATTTATTGTCGGTGCCTTCTATCTGCAGCTCCAGATAGCCATCCTCAGCCAGAGAAACGTGTCTGCCGAACTGATCCAGCTTGTACAGGGTCACCTGGTTGGGGGTGTTGCTCCAGGAATAATCTATCTCACCCTTTGCAGCACTGACGTCCATGATCTGGGCTTTGTTTTTGGTGTACAGCTCGGAAATATCTGTATCCTTGTCCTCGCTTATGTCAGCCTTCTCAATCTTGCCGACCACCAGCTTCCGAACGGTGGTATCCAGTTTGTATCCTGCCGGCGCTGTCAGCTCCTTAATATAGTAAGTACCTGACAGAAGGGTGAAGGGATAATCCGAATAATCGTTGCCGGCTGTATTGGTATCTGCACTCGATGCACCAAATGCCCGCAGGTAAGGCAGTACGTCTGTATTCTTCTCATCCAGCACAGTCGTTCCATCCTGTTTGAGATTGGTCAGGATCATCGTAGCTGCATCGGTTCCTGTGGCTGCCTTCGGTTTCATGCCGGCTACCTGGCTATCCTCGTTGCAGGCCTTATCTGTATAAATACCAAAGTAAGCACTGCTCTCTCCTGCTGCATTCTCGTGGGTATCCAGGTCTTTATAGTTATTGTTTTCCTGTTCTCCTTTCTTGGTAAAGACGGCTACGCCGCGACTCTCCAGATCCAGTGCATCCCCGCCTTCTGTCTTTGCCTGACAACTATCGGCAATGGTATGAGGGCCAGCACTTGCTGCCACATAGGAAGTCTTTAATCTCCATACAAAATTTCCGATAGCTGAGGTGCTGATCCAGGCGGTGCCGTGCTCGCCGGTATCCTGCAGCGTGCTGCGGGTAATAACACCGGTCTCTCCGCTGCCCACCTTAAAGGTGACGCCGTTCTTCCAGACTGTGAAGCCGGACGGTGCCTTTGTCTCCTTCAGCTTGTAGGTGCCTGCGACCAGATACTTAGTTTCTTTGCCATACTTGCCGCCATTATTCTGCAAATTACCATTACTGTCTGTGGTTACACCTGTTACATATTCTACATACTCTCCGGTGCTCACATTCTTCTTATAAATAGTAAACTCTGCACCGACCAGGCTGCCCTTGTCGGACTCTGTAATGCTGGGTGCCAGGTAGGCTGCCTTCTTGCTCAGGTTCACAAAGCCGTAGATCATACGGTTGGTGACTGTCGTCTGTGTACCGCTGAATTGCGGTGCATCTCCCGTCTGCGCTGCATTGTAGTCATAGGAGACCATGTAGGCGCCGTTGGTGCCGGCTCCTGCCGTACTGTCTACATCTTTGCCGTTGATCTTTGTCTCCACAGCGCGGTAGGTGATCTGTTTGCCGTCTACCGTGTACATGGGAAGATTCTGCCATATACCTGTCTGTGTACTGTCATTGGCCGTCTTTGTAGACAGGGTGATGTCTGCATATCCGGGCACATCGTCTTTGGTCACATCCTGCCATTCTTCGCCACTTGCAGCCTTTGCATCTGCACTTGTTCCCTCTATCTTTTTCTGAAGCTTAAAGGTAGCTGTGAAGTTTCCGTTTGTATCCTTCTCGGCATAGTCTTCGTTCTGCCAGATCTTGGCTACGGTATATGACTGGGTCTGGATGTTGGTGAAGGTCGTGCTGTTATTGCCCGTAGACGCATCTTCTGTGGGTGTTCCCACCTCTGTCACGTAGCCAGTCACCGGGTGCTCTACGATCTTGTATTGCAGTTCGTTGCCATCCTGGTCGTATTTGGGCAGTTTATCCCATGTAACCGTCAGTTGATCCTCCGTCATTGCAGAAATAACCGTCTTCAATTTGCAGGACTTTCCGGTCTCTGTTGCTGTGTGTGCTGACCAGTTATTGTCGGTAGGAACAGTCTTCTCTCCGTAGCAATACCACTGGGTATCGCTCTCTGTCTTGTATAAAAGCTCAAAGGTCGCTGTCGCAGCTGATGAGTCCTCTGTCTTGCGCCATACCTTTACTGCTGAGATGGATTTCTTCGACTCATCTACCTGCAGGGTGTTGGTGATGGTGCTCTCGTTGCGGTTTAATGTTCCGTTATAATAATGAGCCTTGCCTTCTCCCTCGTTATAATAATCGGTTGTGTCTTTATAGTTCTGCGCACCCTCCGGGATCAGACTTTCTCCATTAGACTTCAATGTTCTGTCTTCATTATAAGATGCATCTTTATAGACCTCTACTGCGCGGTAATAAAGGACATAGGATGTATAGCTTGTTTTCTCACCATTGAGCTCTACCTCCGCTGACGGCAGATCGGTCAGTGTCTTTGTCCAGTTATCCGCCTTTCCGATGGTGAAGGTATACACCTTGCCATTGACATCGGATACATTCTCCCAGGTTCCTTTCGTAATTGAAACATCGCCTGAATCATTCGATACCTCGCATCTCTTCTTCTGCAGGATAAAGTGCAATTCTTCCGGGCGGGACTGGTACAGATCTTCGCTGTCGTTCTCCCACTTTTTGGTCACCAACAGGGAAGTATCATCCAGCATATTGGTGAGGGTAGTCTGACTGCCGGTCACCGTCGCAGTGCACTCGTAGGATCCGGCTTTACAATGGGTCAGATCAACGCTTCCATTCACTGACTCTGTAGGCGCACCGCCGATAGCTGTCTCCACGCAGCGGTAGGTATACTTTTGATGACTACTGTTTTCTGTGGGCAGGTTGGTGAACCGGTAACTCCAGGAATTGTTTTTGGTGTTAGCGATGACATTTTTGTCTGTCAGCGTTACGGAGACGATAGGATTACCCTGATCGTTATTGCTTACACTGGGCAGGCCGCCGGACCAGGTACCGGTTTCGTCATTGTAGGTTCCCTTCTGCGCCTCTGTTATAACTATGTCGTTCCAGGTTTTTCCTTCGTCTGTAGACCGCTGCAGTTTGACAGTAATCTCTGTCGGCCGAAGGTTATACTTATTGTCACCATCCACCCAGTTCTTGCGCACATAGTAGGTGCCGTCAAATTCATTGGTCAGCGTCGGCATTGACGCCATTCCGTTCTCAGTTACCTTTACAGAAACACCGCTGGTCTGCTTGTATCCCAGCACAGGCTCCTCTTTTACCGTATAGATATAAGGCTGACCGTTGGCTGCATAGCGGGGCAGATTATAGATCTTATAGGTCCAGCTCTTGCAGGTTTTCTTATCCTGACCTTCGCCATCATTTCCTTCATAGTTCCATACTATGTAGGGATCCTTGCATTCTGCATCTTCAGCCTCTTTTGACTCCAGAGTCACCTCGGTTTCGTCTACCTGGTTACCCTGTCCGCTCTCGCTGTTGGTGCGTCTGGTCAGGGTCAGATTAATGGAATCAGGGCGCAGGCCTTCCAGGTTGCCATAGTCGTTCCACACCTTCTGACCGGAGATAGTCACTTCACCCTGTTTATCGTAGGCGTTGGTGGTGCTGACCTGGGTGTTGATAACTTCACCAGGTTTATACCAGTTAGCAGGCAGACTTGTCACATCGCAGCGATTATTTTCCTTCAGCTCTTTACTGGATTCATCGGTACCGCTGCTTATACTTGGCTCATCCTCATATGTGATGCTGTAGCCGTTGATCGCATTTTCTGTGATGTAATATCCATACTGTTTGCCGGCAGGGGAATAGATACGAAGACCCTCAAATGTGTAGCTTACCGGCGCACTGGTCTCTGAACCTACAGCATAGGCAGTCGCAAATTCCGATGCATTAATGGTATACTGTTCTATCCGCTTCTTTGTTGTTTCTTCCTTTCCGATCTCATACCGCCACAGGGTATAGGTCACGGAGGGGAACTTATTCTCTCCGGCCTTCAGCGATGCTTCCAGGCTTCCCAGTGCACTTCTGTCCCACTTCTTTGTCACCGTGATGGAGCGAAGGTTGATATCGGTGCGGAAGACATTGGAAATGGTGCCGTTGTCATTGGTCTTCGCATACAGCTGATCCGTGATACTATCATTCTCGAAGGACTCTCTTACCAGATAGATATACCGGCTGCCGTTTTCATCATATTTGGGCAGCTGATAGTTATCTCCTTCCTTGCAGAGGATGCCGTCTTCTACTGCTTTAGCCAGATCCTCTGTTGACTCACCGGTAATATCCGGGAAGGAATATCTGGTCTTGTCATTGCCGGTCAGGTGTGTGGTGTCAATCTGTACGATCTTATTACTGTCAAGCAGTTCTTTAATTTGTTCATCTGTCTTACTCTGCAGATCCGTGATCGTCTCATCCGTCGTGCGATAAAGAGTGAGCAGGGGATCCGGCAGTTCGGCGGGCGTATAGCCATTCAATCCTGTCCAGGTCTTTCTGCCCTGGATGGTCATGGAATCTGTGATGGTGTTGGTGAAGATCTCGTAGGTGCCGCCTTCCAACAATTCTTTTGTCTCTGCCTTGCCCACATAGGTGCCCAGTACTGTCTTGCCTTCGTTGGCCATGCTTTCCTTAAAGACATAGACATAGGTATTGCCTTTTTCATCATACTGGGGCAGATCCTCTACGGTGACTTTCCAGTTATAGCCGGTCACCGGATCTGAGATCGTTTCATCTTCTTTGGGTGCCTCTGTCCATACCGGATCCTTGTGATCATTAAATAGTTCGTAAGTACCCAGTTCTTCTACTGCCGTTTCTGGATGCTTTTCCTGATCCTCTTTTAAATAACGATATACCTGTATATGCAGGTCAGGTCTGCTGTCTGCGCCTATGCCGCCATCCTTCCAGTATTTATAGGCAAAATGGCTGGTGGTGCCGTTGATGGTATTGGTAAAGGTGAATGTATACTCTCTGGTCTTTCCATTGTCCGTGACGCCGGAAGCAGTCTTCTTCTTTACATAGGTGCTGGCGCCGGAGACCTGAATGGCATCTATGTCTCCTATGCTTTCTGTATCCGAAGACACTTCGTCCACGTTATAGG
>CAVKQI010000096.1:0-9189 GCA_963658405.1 bacterium
GGCGCGGAGCGCCTCTGGCCAGCCACATCGAGGATTTGCGAAGCAAATTCGAGATGGGGGCTAAATAAATACAAATTTTGCTGCACATCCGTGCCTCAAGAGCAAAAAAATGCCGTGTGATCTCACACGGCATTTTCCAGGCATATTCACCCGCACACGTTTTCCTGCTTCTCCTTTACATTCAATGCCTGGATGACCGCCTCATAGAGAGGTCTTGCCTCCGGTGCATTGGCAAGGAGCTCGGACAGACTCATCTGGTATGCGAACTGCAGCATGGGATTATCCAGCATGCCAGGGACCATCTGTTCGAACATTTCCACAGCCAGCGGCTGCTCCAGGATCTCCCCCAAGGTGCTGTTCATACTGAAGCGTTCCCGGGAAAGGGAGGTCTTCGTCTCATACTCATAATCATAGATACCGGAGCCGGTTTCTATGCGCTCCTCTTTTTCCGGCAGGCAGATGACCGCCGAGGTATTGGCAGGCACCTCCACGTGCACATGGATCTTTCCCTGTCTGCAGCTGGTATGGACGGCAATTTTGCCGTATACCGAGGAAAACTCCACGCCGGCCTCCTCGATGCCTTTTACAAACATCGGTCTTACCAGGAATTTCTTATAACCCGGTTCCAGCTGGGAAAGACCCCCGATTTTCCGGTACATCCAGTCACCGATGGAACCGTAGGCATAGTGGTTCAGAGAATTCATGCCGGAGACATCAAAGCTGCCGTCAGGCCTGATGGAATCCCAGCGCTCCCAGATGGTCGTAGCCCCCATATTGACCGCATACAGCCAGGAAGGATAATCCTCCCTCATAAACAGCCCACCGGCCATCTCCTGGGCACCGTTTTCTGAGAGAACATGGCACAGATACGGTGTCCCCACGAATCCCGTGGAAAGATGATTTTTGTGATTTTCGATATTGGTGAGCAGTGTATTTACGATCCTGTCTCTGTCCTTTTCCCTTGCCAGATCAAAGTACAGGGAAAGCACGGCCCCCGTCTGGGTCTCACTGACAATACGTCCGGTCGGCGTATAGTATTCCTGGCGGAAGGCTTCCAGGGTGCGGGCGTAAAGTGCCCCGTATTTCTGCTCTTCCTCTTCTTTTCCCAGGATTCCGGCTGTTTTTTTCACCAGATCCGTCACATAGAGATAGTAGGCGTTGGCGATCATGTACTTGTCCGTCGCCCCGGTGCGGTCGGCGCTTTCCTCCTTATCGAGCGCCAGCCAGTCGCCGTACTGGAATCCTGTCTGCCACAATCCGTTTTCTCCGCAGTGGGCCTGTATGTAATCCACCCACTCGTGCATACACTTCCAGTTTTCCCTGAGAATGCCCTCGTCGGCATAAATCTGATAGACCATCCAGGGAATGATCACCGCCGCATCGCTCCATGCGGAGGCGCTGTACTGCCCCAGGATATCCGGAACTACATGGGGAACCCCCTTCTCCAGGGAAGATTCCGCTGCGACATCCCGCATCCACTTTGTAAAAAACAGGGCCGTGTTCCGGTTAAAGGCCGCTGTCCAGGAAAAGATCTGTGCATCCCCCATCCAGCCGAGCCGCTCATCCCTCTGCGGGCAATCCGTGGGAATATCCAGGAAGTTGTCCCTCTGTCCCCAGGAAATATTGCTCTGGAGCTGATTCACTTTTTTGTTGGAGCTCGTGAAATCGCCGGTCTTTTCCATGTCGGAATGCATCACGCAGGCCGTAAACTGCTCCAGATCCATCTCCTCCATGCCTTCCACACAGATATAGCGAAAGCCGTGGAAGGTAAAATGGGGGAGAAATACCTGGGCTTTTCCGCTGCAGATATAGGTATCCACAGACTTTGCCTGGCGCAGGGTATCCGGATAAAAATTGCCGTCCTTATCAAGCGTCTCTGCATGGCGAACGGTGATCTTCTGCCCCTTTATGCCATTGACCTTTATCTCGGCTGCGCCGGTAATATTCTGTCCGAAATCGATCACCTTTTCCCCCTTCGGGGTGATGAGCAGCTCCTTCGCCGGAATCCGCTCGGTGATGCGCACCGGCTCATTTTCCTGGGCAACAAGGATTTTTTTGTCAAATTCTTCTGTCAGGACATTTCCCTTTTGTGCGCAGACATAAACGGAATCTATCGTCTCTCCCATATAGATCTCGCTGCTTCGTATCTCTCCGGTCCGCACACTCCAGGATTCATCCGTGCAAATGGTCTCTGTCGTCCCATCCTCACAGATGATATGCATCTGCGCGAAAGCACCTGTCTTTTTGCCGTAGCGGTCAGGCTCGCAGGTAAATCCCAGAATCCCCTTGTACCATCCGTTTCCCACAGTGATCTGCAGGGTATTGTCCGCTGCCAGCAGCTCTGTCACGTCATAGATCTGATACTGCAGCCGATGATGATAGCTTGTCCAGCCCGGTGCCATACGGTAGTCTCCTACCCGCTTTCCGTTGAGCTGCATTTCATAAACGCCGTGCGCAGTCACATAGACCCGGGCTTTTTTCGGCTTTTTCGCCAGTGTAAAATGCTTTTCAAATACCGGGCATGCTGTCTCCCCTTCCGGAAAATCATGGGTGATCATTTTGGCCTGAAACGTTTCCGGATCAAAAATACCGGTCTCAAAAGCCGCAGACGCCCGGGCGGTGCTGCCGTGATCATCCTGCACCGTGACCTCCCACTGATAGCGGGTTTCCGGCTTTAATGGTGCTCCCTGGTATTTAATGAGCACGGAGCGATCCGAAGAAACTTCCCCACTGTCCCATACCGTTTCTCCGTTTTCGGCATCCTCTTTCACCACAATGTGCCGTACACTCTGCAGGGTATTGTTTTCCTCCGCCTGCATTTTCCAGGAAAAGCGCGGCGCCGTCACCGCCAGACCGATGGGATCCTTTTGATATTCTGTTCTGAGATCATAGATGAACATTTTTACCTCCTATGCTTCTTTGCAGCGGCATATATTCAGACACACGAGGGAGAATTCATCTGTGAGAATTCTCCCTCGTGAATATGCAGGAACAATATCTTATTTTCTTGCCTGCAGGTCGGCGATGATCTGCGGATATCTCTTCTCCAGATCATTTTTCAGAAGCAGTACGAACATGACCACGAACAGCGCAAGAGGAATGTAAATGGAAAAGCCGAAAATTGCCGTATTCACGGAACCGGGCTGTACCTCCAGCGCTGCGTTGTATCCGCCCAGGGCCAGAAGCCAGCCGATCAGGGAGCCGCCCACGCCGGAACCGATCTTGCAGCCGAAGGAATTGGCGCTGTTTGTCATGCCTACGATACGCTTATTGAATTTCCATTCATTGTACTCCACGCAGTTGTTTACCATAGCGCCGAACAGACACATCAGGGGTATGTTGGCAAATGTCACCACTGCACCGCCGATGATGCAGCTCATCAGGCTGTAGGGTGTGAATACCCTTACCACGCAGGCAGCCACGCCGAGGATACAGGATACCATGCAGGTCTTTGTCATGCCCAGCTTGCTCGCCATAGGACCGGTAAGGACAAAGCCCAGGAAAGTGGGGATCAGTCCCACAGCACCCAGAAGCGCCACCATATTGTCGTTGCCGAGAATGTACTTGCAGTAATAGGTTCCGCCGGAGGCACTCAGACTGTAGGAGATATTCATCAGCAGCTGCAAAAACAGCATGATCACCCAATATTTATTATGAAACAGCATCTTAATTCCTTCTGCAAAAGGAACATCGTCTTCTGCCTTCTTGGCAGCTTCCTCCCCACCTGCTGTTTCTTTGGAAACCTTGTACAGGATCAGAAGAGAAACCATGGAAATGAGACCGCATACCACGCCTACCTTGATCCATGCAGCCTGGGTTCCGCCGAGCATATTGGTGATGGGAATCAGCAGAATGGCAATGATCATGCCGGCGATATAACCGAAAGCCGCACGAAAGATTCCCATCTTGCCGCGCTCCTGCGAACTCTTGGTGCGAAGAGTCATCAGTGCGCCGTAGGGAATCGCGACTGCCGTGTAGACAATGGCCGTGATCAGAATATTGGTGAGCAGTACATAGACTGTCTGCAGACCGCTGCCGGCATTTTTAGGAACCGTAAACAGCAGGATGATGCTCACCAGGGCAGGCAGTGCCATTCGCAAAAACCAGGGGCGGCATTTTCCTTTGGGGGAATGTCCCTCGTCCATGATCTTGCCCATAAGCAGATCCGAGAAGGCATCCGCGATCTTCGCCACCAGCAGCATCGTCGCCACCATGCCGGCCGCCAGACCTACCTTTTCTGTGTAAAAATAAGTCAGCTGTCCCACCAGACTGCTCATAATGTTCAGCGGAAGCTGTCCCAGACCATCACCCAGATAGTCTGTAAGCCGCATCGACTTCTGCACTCCCATGGAGTCCAGACCCAGTTCTTTTTTCTTGCCCATTGTGACCTCCCTCTTTTACTCCTTCTGTATCTGTTTTCTACATCTGTTTCTGCGGTTCCTTTGTTCGCCTATCTGCTTATGAACAAGGTGCTCCTAAGCTGGATGCGCATAGGCCGATCCCGGTTTATGACCGGCGAAAATTCACCGCAGAGATGCCTTTATCTTTACTCTTATTGTACGAAAAAGAAAGTCTATGGTATTATATATTTGTTCGTTATGTTTTATTTTTGTTCGATTATTACATGACTGTCAGAGCAATGATAGAGCGGCTCACTTTCCAGTCAGCGCCTGAGGCTTAATTAGCTCACTTTCAGATCAGCAAACATACAGAAGTCCCGGGAGATATACCGGGATGCGCCGAGGAGGCAAGGAGACTGCTGATGAAAAAAAATTACAACATCCATGATTTTCTGGAAATGTATTATGCGGATTCCAACATTCCGGCTTATTTCTATGAGGGAACGACGCCCGTATACTGTGTGCCCGGCCAGAAGGACCTTAGCTATCCGCCGAAAAAATATCTGGATATCCTGTTTAAAAAAGAAGAACGGATCTCTTACTGCCCGACCGCGTACGGCATTTATTTCGGATGCATCAGACTGGATTACGGCGCAGATGCCCGGCTGCTCTTCGGGCCGGTGGGCAATATTCCCTTTACCGATACCGATCTTCGACAGATTTACAACGATTATCTCATTTCTGCGGAAAACAGAGAACAGTTCGCAGCTTTCCTCGGAAATATCGCCGAAATATCCCTGACCTCTTTTCTGGCCAGACTGGCCTTTATCAATTACTGTCTGCACGGGGAAAAGAGAGCTGTCTCGGATTTTCTGCCTTATCAGAATTCAAAGATCTCCGATGCTTCCGCCCTTGTAGAAGAGAACTACCGAATGAAAGAAAATTTATATCATAACCGGTCCTATGAACTGGAAGCGCAGACCCTGAATCTGGTGCGCGCCGGCAATCCCCAGGGATTCTTTGATCTTCAGGCCAACGATGCCGGTTTTCATACCGGCATCACCGGTCCCACTGCCCTGCGGCAGCTGAAAAATAATATTATCATCACTACCACCCTATCCACCAGAGCAGCCATCGAAGGCGGTCTGGATTACGATACCGCCTATCAGCTTTCCGATAAATTCATCCAGGAGGCAGAACGTCTCCAGAATGCCGACAATCTGTACGAACTGCTCTCCAAAGTAGGCTATACCTTCGCCCAGAAAGTTTACGAATCCAAGGCTCCCGTCACCTCCAGTGACCGTATCCAGAAAGCCATTCACTTCATACAGCAAAACACCAACCGGCACATTACCGCCAAAGACGTCGCAGACCATGTAGGATTTGGCCGTTCCTACTTCTCTGCCTATTTCAAAAAAGAGCTGGGATTCTCCCTCTCTGCCTTTATCCTCCGCTGCAAACTGGAAGAAGGCCGAAAGCTCCTTCAATACTCAGACAAACCCTTAAGCGAGATCAGCAATTACCTCTGTTTCTCCAGCCAAAGCCATTTCCAGACCGCCTTTAAAAAGCAGTTTGGCACCACGCCCATGGAATACCGCAGGCGGTGAGGGAGAACGAAATGGCTGCCGGGAGATTCACAATTTCCCGACAGCCCCGCAGCTTTACTCTATGAAAATACGACCTTTACCTGCTCGTATTCTCTCTGCATCTTTTTAAAGGACTCTTCGTCTCCGGATCCCACATCCGGGTGGAAGGCCCTGGCGAGCATTTTGTATCTCTTTTCTACTTTTTCCAAGGAATCGCAGCCGGAGAAATAGACTAAGCCATTTCCCTGCGCACTCTGATTCTCGTGATGATTCTCGTGATGCTCCTCATGGTATTCTTTGTGTTGCTGCTCACGCTGCTCCTCGTGAGATGCCTCACTGTGCTCCTCATGATGCGCCTGTTCGTAATAACGCTTTCCCTGCGCATCCTCATAAGGAGTGCAGGATTTGGCGCATTGAACGGCATTTACGATCTTAATGGGAGAATCCAGCACGTATACGACGCCGTCTGCATTCTGAAACTGCGGAAGTCCCTGCGGCGTAATATGCCAGTCGCTGTCCGATGCCCAATCTGTGTGGAAATTATTGATCACCTGCAGATATTCCCTGTTCCAGCGAACAACGGAGCCAATGAGACAGCACGCTGGCTTCACATAATAGTATTGATAGGGAAAACGCCTTCGATTCCGGGAGGTTTCTTCGCGGTCACGCATATAGAGATCTTTTTCGCTGTTATCCATCCTGATCTGGCCGCGCAGCGCGCCGATCAGCTCCTGCGCGCCTTCCTCCGCATCCCGCAGCTGGTCCGCTACTGTATTATGCATGAGTTCGGCAAGATTTTCATATACCTTATCGACTTGCTGTATTGCTTTTACCAGACCGTCACACAGGATGGGTGTGTTGCAGATATACCAGGTTCGAAGTATGGCATCATCATAGGCATCCACGTTAGATTTAACATGAAAGGAAGCGCCGCCTGCCAGAGAAACATAGTTGTAAAAAGCAGGTATACGGATCCCTTTTGATGAAATGAAATGTTCCAGCGCGTCTATATGCCATTCATTCTGCATGACAGGACTGACGATCTCCTGTCTGCTGTTTCCGAGTGTCTGTGTCCATTTGTCATCGGAAATATGATTCATCTCAAAGCTGCCGCTTCTGTTTTTGGCTTCGATCACAAATACAAGCCGGCCGTAGATGATAACAGCATCAATTTCCTCAAAAGAGCCGTTCGGCTCCGGTATAAAGAGATTGTAAAGGATGTGGAACTTTCTTCCCGGATAGGATTTCTTTAAGCGCTGATACTGTATGTCGACCAGATACTCTCCCATAAGACCCTTGTCCTGCGCAACCGTCTCGAAGGGAAACCGGGTCTTGCGATAATACTCGGACTTATAATAATCCACGATATGGGAATAGGCGCTCCTTGCATCCGTCTTTTGCAGGGATGAATGAATATTGACAATGGCCGAGCCTATAAGTCCATAATCAAGGACATCTGCAATACCGCTGGCAATGGCATTGCTGCTGATCCTGTCAACACCGCAATAGGGACACCCCTGCCCTCTGTCTCTGGATGAAACATAATTTCCGCATCCATAACAGTAATAGCCCTGTACATTCTGCAGGATCTGTAAACTTTGTCTGGCCTTTTCTTCCGCGTCCGGCGCACTGTCTTTGACCAGTTTTTTCCCGCATTTGGAACAGAATTTTGCTCCTTCGCGGACCGGATTACCACACTGGGGACAAAACATCTTCTTTTTTCACCTCTATGCCGCTGCCCTGCAGCGGCAGCCGTGGAGAATTACGCGAAGGCGAATTCTCCGTCAGGATTACCGACAGTCAGCTTTTATTTTATAAACCTTATATCTCCGAAATAAGGGATTTTATGCATCTTGTTGCTGACTGCGCCGATAAAGCAATAGATCCACAGTCCAAAGAGAGCCAGATAACCAAGCCCGCTCAATAATGCAAATAAGGAAAGAAAAGCCCCCATACACAGCAGGATATGACAGCCGATCCAAAACAGGAAAAGCCAGATAGCCTGATTGATGTGCAGATTCAGTACAGGATCCTTGCGATCCACATTGGCAATGATAGAAATGATAATCCCGGGAAGCCACAGGTAGGAGATGCAGCTCAAGGAATGGGTGGAAAGGAATTTAAAAGATCCATCTTTCTGTTCATGGTATCCGATATCCTCCCGGACATTCTGATACCCGGTGTTCCCATATGCGCTCTCCTCCGGTCCAGCATTGCTGGCTCCCACCGGCTGACCGCAATTGAGGCAAAACATGTCCTCGTCGTTTAACTCTGCGCCGCAATTCTCACAATACTTCATATACTCTCCCTCCACTTTCTCTGCAGATCTTTTGCATACATCTTTGCAGGTATACTCCTGCACCTTGACACTACTGCTACTGATAGTGCCATTTTCTACTGGTTACTTTTCAGGTTTTCCTGTTCAAAAAGGATCCGAAGATTGCTATGGCGATTCAGAGAATTTACTCCTGCTCGAATAAATGACCACGTCTGCGTATAACTTCCGGCAACTGCAACCTCATCAGATTCCATAAAGTCAATAAAGGCTTTTGGATTCTCTTCATATCGTTCTGCAAAATCATCGGCCAACTCTACTTTTTGATCGTCCGTCAGTTCCGTTGCCACATTATG
This sequence comes from bacterium, assembly GCA_963658405.1. Lineage (GTDB taxonomy): Bacteria > Bacillota > Clostridia > Lachnospirales > Lachnospiraceae > CAG-791. Next base: position 8,558 of record CAVKQI010000096.1, read on the forward strand.
CAGAACGTGTTCCATATTTCTTGAGAAATAGTAAATCGAATAGGGGATACTCGACTTCATTTTTCCGGTAGAACACAGGGAAGCCACCACACCGCTTTTCTTTTGATTCCGTCTCTGAATATACTTGACCTCGCCCGTTTCAATGTGATCCTCAAAATACTGAACCCCTTTTTCTGTCCTGGCTATTACCAGATTATCAGGAATAAATGCCCCATCCGTATCTATCAAATGAACAATCTGCAGGATATCACTTTCTTTGTATGCGTACTTTTTCATCTCTGCTGCGACTCGCTTTGCCACATAACTTTTCGCATTCTGTGCAGTAATCGCATCTTCCATTGTAATATCTCCATGAATCACATGGAAATGAACTTCTGCAGATGAAAAGATCTGTTTTAGGACAGAACTGAGCGCATCCTCATCTGTCGGGCCTTCTACAATCACAAAGATAACTTTCTTAGCTTTCGACATGAGCTTCCACCGCCTTTCCAGCACGACGGAATGCACGTCCAATCGCTACACTATCCGTTTCCTCATACATCTCCTGTTTCTGGCCTCCCAGCCTCAGGCTGCGCAACTACAGGTCACGAAGATTATTATTTGTCTGCACGTTCTGCAGACGGATATATCGG
>CAVKQI010000097.1:0-9009 GCA_963658405.1 bacterium
ATGAAGGATACAACGATGCAATGATTTTCACCGTTCACAGACCTGCCGGACGAGGGAGCGGGTCCTGTCGGCGATGTCCGCTTGGGGACGCCTCTCGGCTCAGTGCTCATGCCTAGCGGCACATAAGCTCGCAAAGGACGCGAGCAAAGTGCCGAGGCATCGCAATGCCCCTGCGCCGGACATCATCCGCCACCCGCCTCCCTCGTCCGACCGGCCTGTGAACTCCTAATCAAAAATACAAATAGATTATCCCCGGAAAGGAACTCCTATGGATTCAGATATTATTAAGACCCGCCCCCTTCGGTGGGGCATTATTGGTACCGGTAGAATCGCCCATGCCTTTGCCAAGGCACTCCTCGCCGAACAGGATGCCGAGATTGCAGGCATTGCCGGGCGCAGCAGAGAACATACGGAAGAATTTGCTGCCTGGCTGCAGGAAATGCAGGAGGGCATCTCCGAGCATGATGCAAACAAGGCATCTGTGGCAAACGGCAATCCAAAGTATGATAATCTGCCGTCCGGTTCCACACATATACATAATGTTTCTGCGAAAAAGCAGCATCGCGATGAGCTGGCAGAACTACTGGTCTATGACACTCCCTCCAAGCTCGCTGCCGCACCCGACATAGACATCGTCTACATCGCCACGCCCAACAATACCCACGCCGAGCTGTCCCTTCTGTGTCTGGCCTTTGACAAGCATGTGCTGTGTGAAAAGCCCTTTGCCATGAATGCCCGTCAATGCGCCCAGGTCATGGAGCTGGCGCAGGAGAAGGGGCTGTTCTGCATGGAGGCTATGTGGACCAGGTTCCTGCCGGCCATCGCGAAGGCAAAGTCTCTGCTGCTGGAAAATAAGATCGGAAAGCTTCGCTATATCCGTGCCAATTTCGGCGGTGCCAACCCGGATTTTGATGCGCAGAGCCGGTATTTCAGTCCGGCGCTGGGCGGCGGCTCTGTCATGGACGTGGGCATTTATCCCATCACCTTTGCCCTGACCATGATGGGTCGCATGCCCGATGAGATGCGGGGCTTTGCCTCTGTGGGAAGCACCGGCGTGGACGAAGTCAACGACATCGAATTCCTCTACCATGAGCCCAATGCCGAAGGGTGGAACCAGGACATTCTCTGCCAGCTCACCTCTTCTGTCCGCTTTGAGACAGGACAGGACGGCATGATCTGCGGCGAATACGGCAAGCTGTACTTCCCCCGCTGCTATGCCCCGGATACTTTCACCATGACCCGGTATCTTCCCATCCATCCGGACACCGGTGCACCCCTCTCCCTGGAGGAAGCCGCGACAGCCGGCATCACGCCCGCTTTCCATGAAGTGACAGAGGAATTCTCCTTTCCATTCCCCTGCAACGGCTATGAATACGAAATCAGTGAAGTCACCCGCTGCATCCGGGCAGGAAAGACGCAAAGCGACCTCCATCCCCTTTCCAACACCCTGGCTGTCATGCAGCTGATGGACGGCCTGCGGCGGCTGTGGGGCGTGGTGTATGAAGAGGATCAGTGATCTCTTTCTCCTTACCGCCAGTTTATTCTTGCCGCAGCATTGAAAATCTGATTGCACACAAAAACGACCGCCCTTAGAATCCCTGAGAAAGATTAATGGCGGTCGTTTTTTAACTGTCTAAAGGGGTCTAGCCGTCTATCGGTAGCACCTTCTGTTTAATAGAATAACACGTGTAAAAGATGATTCAAGAAAAATCTGGTAGAAGACGTTATGCCTGTGCATGACGTTTTTTTTACTTCATTGCCTTTTAATGTAACTTATTTTCTACTTCAGACAGTTTTCTTTATAGCACCTTCTGACCAGTACTTCCATATTCCGTATCTCCTGCCGATATGTCTCTGTCAGTTCTTTGCAATCTCTTGTTCTGCTGTAATCTCCGATTTCGACATTTCTCAGCGCCGACAAAGACCATTTTGCATTTACAGGATAAACCTGTCTCTCAATCAGGGCACAGATGGACAGGAGCTGTGATACTTTCTCTGCTTCGGGATCATCCTGATTTTTATAAAGCCAGGTATACATCTCGGGATGAAAATTGGCCATGACACCACAATATCCGTCTGCGCCGGCCCGCAATGTCTCCAGAAGCGTCGTTGTATTGGCATTAAAAAGTTTCAGCTTTGTTCCTCTTATCTGTTTGATTCTCTCCTTGATCAAGGCAGCATCGCAGCAGGTATCCTTGACAAAATAGAACCGATCACTGTCGATCATCGCCTGCAGCTCTGCTTCTGACAGCACCCTTTTGTAGGGATAGGGGCACTCATACATGCCCAGCTTCATATCCGGATCCAGCATTTCCAGCAATCGATGCAGATTATTGATCCAGACATCACTGTCCTCGTTTTCTTCTGCAAGCCGATTGGAAAGAATAATGACCGCATCTGCTCCCAGGTTCCATGCAGCATTTAATTCTGCCGCCTGTTCCTCCAAGGTGTCCGAAGTATTTCCGCTTGCAATAACCGGCACCCTGTGATTGGCTGTCTGTACTGTGATTTCTGTAATACGAAGCCTTTCTTCTCTGTTAAGATAAAAAATCTCACTGGACTGGCAGGCTGCAAAAAGTCCGTCGACACCGCTTGCAATATAGAATTCCACTAAATTGCGAAGTCCCTCTTCATCAATCTGGTTGTCATCGGTAAAGGGTGTCAGCATAACCGGCCAGATCCCACCCGGAAATTCCATTCTACTTTCCTCACATTTCTTCTAAAGTCGTGTCTGTTTACTCTTTTCTGCAAATCCATATCTCACTGACAGCGAAAGCCTTCAAGGTGTCATAGATTTCCCATCGCAGCTTTAAGGTTCCGTCTGCATAGGAGGAATGAGGCAATTCGTAGAGCCATCCGGCATTGCTGTCCAGTTCTTCTCTTGGAATGCTCTCTGCCAGCAAAGCATCGCCCGCATAGAAATGCACCAATGTATCATCCTCCGGCTTCTGCATATGATGCACTGCCTTCAGAAAACTGTTGGGATAGAAAATTCGCATGGTATAGTCTGCCGCCGGATCCAGACCATCAAATCTGACCTCCAGTGGTGTGCCATAGAGCACGGTGGTATTCATAGCCCATGCAAGGGGCAGGGGGAATTCTGTATACCATCCCTTCATATCGTGGAAAAGTCCCATGATGCTGTAAATGCTGTGATCCATTAAGGGCGTATGCAGATAACCCGGATCCTCCTCCCATGTATGTTCCTTTACCACATGGGTGAAGCCTTCATAGGAGCCCAAATTGCAATATATATTTCCCTCTCCCGGATCTTCCCGCAAAGTGAGCTGCTGCAGCGCTTTCACACGGTCTTCTTCCTCCGGGAGCTTTTCGATCTCCCTGCAGCGCAGCATCAGGAACTGGTAATCATTTAACGGCATCTCTCTGGTTTCCAGATAGGCGCCCCGGATCCATCTCTGTCCGCCGTGATGTCCCACGGTCAGCTGTATTTTACAATTCTCCCGCAGTGCATCGGACAGCTTCTCCATTTCAAACAGGATGTCCTCTGCCACCGGTCTGTCCTTTGACAGGTTCAGCAGACTTCTCACTTCTTTGATCGCTGCTGCGCTTCCTGTTTCCTCGGCCTGTCTGAGTACCTGCAGTGCCTGCTTTTCCAGCTTCTGATCATAGATATACTTTTCCTTTGTCCAGTAATCTGTCAGCACCCGGAGCAGAAGCATCTGATAGCGATAATTTTCCTTTATCTTTTTGGATGCTTTTTCATCTGCATCCCGCATCTTGTGATACGTAATATCTATGCTCTCATTCTCTGCAATCGGTCCTGTCCAGTTATCCTCGAGACTTAAAAAGATTTCTGTCAGAGGAGAAACCATATCCGGATCTATAAAGAACCGCACATAATCCTCCAAAGTTTCCTTTACCGGCCGCTTACTGTCAAAGTCCTGATCCACCCATACGAACTTATTTACATCATCATGAATACCCTCTGAATATGTGATGGTACCTGTCGTATAGGGCTCTATCAGATTGTGAATATGCTTCATCTGTCTGGGCCTTGCATTGTAACCCTCTCTGCCGCTGGTAAGGGCAAATGCAAAATCCCAATCTGGAACAGGGAACTGGCAGTTGCTGTTGTGCGAGATATCCGGATAATTGCGGATGTTCTCCCTGTATTTTTTCGGAAGTTTCTCTGCCATTTCCGATACAGTATGCTGCTCCCAGGGGGCAAAGCATACCCCGTCTACCCAATCCGGTTCCTTTGCGATCTCCGCATAAAACTCATCATACCAGCCGGGTTCCGGCTGAAAATGCTGCGGCGCTACCCATACCTTTGCCTGGGGATGATACTTGTGCATAATCCGCACAAACTGCTCTGTCAGACGAAATGCCGCTGCCGGCCAGAGAGATCCCGGATCCCCCAGAGGAACGAGAACAGCATCCAGATAGGGGATCTCTGCAAATACTCTCTCCCTCTCCTTTAATTCCGCATCGATGCAGGACCAGTCCGAGTAATCCTTTCCTACATTGGGATACCACAGCCAGACATCCATGTGGTAGGAATGAATGATCTCGGATACCTCCTTCATGATTTCAAAGGGGTCCCGCAGAAATGTGGCAGAATACAGGTTGTCATCGGTCTTCGGCGGAAGCAGCTCTATGGCATTGGCACCGAACAGCGCCAGATCCTGAATATAGGCTGCAAAATCCTCTGTCGTCCACGCGGAGTATGTATTGTTTTTATCCCGATAGCCCAGCTGATGTCCGCGCAGTGCATATTCCGGTGTCATGGAAATGCCATCCAGACTCTCCGGAATGGTCACACTTCCGGATCTGATCTCTGCTTTCCTGAGAATCCACGCCATACCGTAGAATTCTCCCCGTTCGTCCTTTCCCAGCACGATCAGGCGCGTTCTGCCTTCTTCTTTCAGAAAGCGAATGCGATAGCCTTCCTTTCCCGGCTTCTCTATCCCGGCAAAAAGTTCGGAAACCTCTGCCGCAGCACAGGTATTCTCTCTGTAAAATTCCACCGTCACGATACCGGCTTTTTTTGACTGACAAACATCCAGTCCGCTCTTCTGCCGCAATATTCTGCAGAAAATCTCCGCTGTTTTTTCCTCGAATGCAGTTCTGTCCGGTACTATCTTTACTGTAAGCGATGTCAGCTCCATCACCCTGCTCTCCTTTATGAAACGGGGCTGTCCATATTGCGACAGCCCCCTCTTTCAATGTTCATTTTCCAAATCGCCGTTCACTGTCAGCAGCCCGAAGGGAATCCTACTGCTGTGCGCGCTGATAAGCGTCATTGTAAAGCTGCTCAAGCTGCTCTGTTCCCTGACTCTTCAGAGTTTCCACAAAGCTGTCCCACTCGTCCATGGAGCGCTGACCATTGATAAATCCGTCGATCTCTGTCGTAAATACATTGGCAACAGCCTGTTCCAGCTCGGTTACCTGTTCCTGCTCCTCTGTGGTAAAGGAAGGCACTGCCTTGTTGTAATCAATCAGACCGTCCTGGGTCCAGGTTCGAATCTCTTCTCCTTCTTCTACAAATGCCTTGTCAGAAATCTGTGCATCCAGAGATTCATCGATATAACGACCTAATCCGAGAAGGCCGGTTCCCAGTTCGCTGCGAACTGCCGATGCAATATCGGAATCATTGGCATGCTTTTCAATGAGTGCCTCACTGGTGATGATGTCGCCATTTTCATCTATGCTGTAATCTGTGCCCTCTTCGCCAAAGTTAGTTACCATACGGCCTTCGTCAGAGTACATCCAGTTCAGCAGCTCCATAACTCTTTCCGGATACTTGGTATCTGCACTGACGCATGCAAATTCTGTCCAGTCTCTCTCATAGCGAAGTGCTCTCTGGGTATCATTATCGCTCTTCATAGGCTTCAGGATGTCAAAATATGCATTCTCATCTGTCTGTGCCAGTGCCGGATTGTAGACACGGCCTACAAAGGAGTTGTTGTCAAATACCAATGACAGGGATCCATTGCACAGCTTTTCATGCTCTGTATCCTTATCCATGGACGCATAATCCGGATCCAGCAGCCCGTCCTTATAGGCATCAGACAGGAACTGAATGACATACTTAAAGGAATCCTGCGTAGGTCCATAAGTCCAGCTGCCCGTTTTCGGCTCAAAATAGATGCCGGAAGTGGAGAAGCACGGGAAACCGCCGCTGCCCATGGCATAGGCAAGCTGTCCGATCATATAGGTAGTGCCGTTACGGGTGGAAAAGACGTAATTGTCCGGATACTTTTCCTTAATAGCCAGCATCACATCATAAAATTCATCCCAGGTGGTCGGCTCTTCTAATCCTGTCTCTGCCAGTCTGTCCATACGAATGGCCGGCATGGATGCCAAGTCAATACGGTTGTACTCCAGCATCTGGAATCCGTAGAGTCCTCCGTCTACCTCGTAATTCTTCGTCGCCTCTGCGCGGTCATCCGCCTGGACGATTCCCAGGTAATCCTTTGCCTGTTCCTGGTAATCATTGATGTTCAGGAACATACCTGTGGGCGCATACTGGCGCAGTTCAGAAAGAGAAACACCGGAAATGATATCCGGAAGATCATTGGAAGCCAGGGCAACGGAACGCTTGGTGGTATAGTCCGCATCCGGAATGAGCTGCAGCTCCAGCTGAATATTAAACTTCTCCTTTATTATATCTACGACTCTGTTCTGCTCTTCCATGGGCATAACCGCAGACTGGGATCTCATAAAGGTAACGGTGATCAGTTCATCATCAGAAGCTGCACTGGTATCTGATCCTGTGCTTCCCGCCCCATCGGAAGAAGTTCCGCCGCAGCCGGTCAGCATCCCTGCTGTCATCACTGCAGCCAGTCCCGCTGCCATCCATCGTTTCATTTTTCGCTTTTTCATACTGTTTGTGCCTCCTTTATCTGTATGTCCTGTTCCTGTTCTTCCTGTGCTTTTTTCTTTTGTCTTTTTTTACTGTTCCTGCTTACACCTCACATTCCTGTTCCTTTGCGTTGTTTTTTCGTATTCTTTTTTCTTTTCCTTTGGAATTAAGCTTTTTACCCCTTTATGGAGCCAACCATAACGCCTTTCACGAAGTGCTTCTGAACGAAGGGATAAACCACCAGAATCGGCAGGGTTGTGATGAAAATGACTGCATATTTTATATTCTTGCCAAGTGCTGCCATGTCTCCTGCCACCGTAGCCGAGCCTGTGGCCGCACTGTTGCTGCCCATGACGATGTTTCTCAGCAGCAGCTGCATGGGATACATCTTACTGTCATCCAGATAAAGCAATGCGGGGATAAAGGAATTCCAGAGCTGTACGGCATAGAACAAAACCAGCGTTGCAAAAACTGCCTTGGAAAGGGGAACAATGATCTTAAAAAAGATGGTCAGGTCATTGGCACCGTCCAGGTAAGCCGATTCATAAAGCTCTTCCGGTATTCCCTGAAAAAAAGTCCGCATGATGATCATGTACCACACACTGATAGCCCCCGGCAGCACCATGGCCCAGATCGTATTCTTCATATGAAGGGAGGAAACTACCATATAATTAGCTACCAGACCGGAGTCAAAAAACATGGTAAAGGTAATGAAGAAAGTCAGTATCCCACGGCCGTAAAAGCTGCGTCTGGACAACGGATAAGCACACAGGGCCGTAACGATCACGGCGATCACGGTTCCCACCACCGTATAGAGGATGGAATTTCCAAAAGATCGCAGCACTGTGGAATAACCGAGGGCGATTTTGTAGGCACTGAAATTAATTCCCTTCGGCCACAGGAATACTTCTCCTCTTGTCACTGCATATCCGTCACTGATGGAAATGATAAACATGTAATACAGCGGAAAAATAACCACGATACAGCAAATGATCAAAGCGACCGCCACAACGCCATTAAATACTTTTTCACTGACGGTCAGTTCTTTTTTTTGTTTTTTTACCTTTTCAGAATTTCTCATTTTTTCCTTTCTGTGTCATTGCTTTACATCGGCACCCTGAGGAAAATTTCGCGTAGGCGAATTCTCCGATGTGATCCCCATGGATAACACTTGTGACATCCATTCCTACCAGAGACTGGTTGCGCCGATCTTGTCAGCAGCTTTATTCGCTGCAGAAATCAGAATCAGCGACAATATTGCCTGTACTATACTGATGGCTGCGCCGTAGCTGTAATTGGCATTGATCAGGCCTCTTCTGTATACATAGGTGGAAATAACATCGGCTGTCTCATAAGTGGATCCGGTATACAGCAGCAGGATTTTTTCATAGCCTACGGTGAGCATTCTCCCCACCGTCAGGAGAAACTGTATGGAAATAATGGGTGCAATACCGGGAATGCTGACATGCAGGACCTTCTGCCATCTGGTGGCACCGTCTATAGAGGCCGCCTCATAGAGCTGCTGATCTACACCGGCCAGCGCCGCAATGTAGATAATGGATCCCCAGCCGGCCTGCTGCCATATCTCAGAAATAACGTAAATCGGCCGAAACCAGGCGGGATCTGACATGAAAGTTTTGGATGTACCGCCGAAAAATGCTGCCACCTGATTCACCAGGCCGTCTGTGGCAAAGATATTCATCACCAGGCTGCATACCACCACTGTAGATACGAAATAGGGCATATAGGTAACTGTCTGCACAAATTTCTTCGCATGCTTGTTTCTGACTTCATTGATCAGAAGAGCCAGAATAATCGGTACCGGGAAATAGAAAATCAGGCACCAGAGGCTGATCAGCACGGTATTTCTCAGGATTTTATAGAAGTAGGGATCCTGCAGAAACATTTTGAAGTATTTAAGTCCCACAAACTTACTTCCGAAAAATCCGGCCCTTGCATTAAAATTTTTAAACGCAATGCCTAGCCAGGCGATGGCTCCGTATTTAAAAATCACAAAATAGATTACCGGCAGCGCAATCATCAGATATAGATAACGATTCTTGTATAATTGCCTGCGCACATAACGCCAATCTGTCTTTTTCATTTGCCCTCCCATCGTTTGCAAGCTTTGTTGGTTATGCTTCCTTGATTGTTATTTTGTATCTGTTTAGCACCTGCCATAT
>CAVKQI010000098.1:0-9000 GCA_963658405.1 bacterium
ACACCCTTAGCAGGGGCGCCTCTTCAGCCTCTTGAGTATTTCTCCAAAGCCTGATTCAATAAGCTTATTCTTTTCGCGTCGCATTTGACGCAAAAGTTATTATACAGAAGGGCTATTTGTTTGTCAATCAGATTTTTCTATTTTCTGCAAGCAATTCACTTCAGCAATTCTTCTGCCGCCGCATCTGGCCGGTTCGACGATCAGCAGACGGCATACAGTCCCCTCATTATATATAGGAAAACACTGTCTCCCAAAGGCAACGGTGAACACGGGCGGCGCTTATAACGTGCAGTATTCCTTCGCTGCTGTCTCATACAGATTATTTCCCTGTGCGTCTATTACCACGATGACCGGGAAATCCTTCACTTCCAGCCTGCGGATGGCCTCTGTGCCCAGATCCTCGTAGGCCACGACCTCTGCTTTCTCTATGGATTTGGAGAGAAGTGCTCCTGCGCCGCCGATCGCAGCGAAATACACGGCGCCGTTTCGCACGATTGCCTCCTGCACCTCCCGGGTTCTTTTTCCCTTTCCTATCATGGCGGCAAGCCCTAAATCCAGCAGAGCCGGCGCATACTTATCCATTCTGCTGGCCGTCGTGGGACCCGCAGAGCCGATCGGTCTGCCTTCTCTTGCCGGTGAAGGTCCCATATAATAGATGATCTCTCCCCGGATATCCACGGGAAGTTCTCTGCCTTCTGCCAGTGCCTGTGCCATACGCTTATGCGCAGCATCCCGGGCTGTATAGATTGTACCGGTTATATAAACCATATCTCCCGCCTGACACTGTGCTGCTTTTTCTTTTGTAAACGGCGTTGTAAATTTCCTGTCCATGATTTCCTTCCCTTCCCGTTCTCTTCCGTCTGCGGATCAGATTTCCGCACAGGCATGCCGATTCACATGGCAGCAGATATTCACTGCTACCGGCAGTCCTGCGATATGTGTCGGATAGGTGAGGATATGCAGGGCCAGCGCTGTCACTGTGCCGCCCAGTCCCGCAGGACCGATTCCCGTCCGGTTGATCTTTTTCAGAACTTCTTCCTCTATAGCAGCTATATGCGGTTGCTCTGCATGCTGTTCTACCGGCAGTGTAAGTGCCTTCTTTGCCATCTCTGCACATTTTTCGAAGGTGCCTCCTACGCCGACACCAACCACCATGGGAGGACAGGCATTCGGTCCCGCTTCTCTGACCGCGGTCAGTATGGCGTTCTTTACACCTTCCTCGCCGTCTGCCGGCTTGAGCATAAAGATCCGGCTCATATTTTCACTGCCGAATCCCTTCGGTGCCACGGTTATACGGATCTTGTCCCCCGGAACAATTTCATAGTGGATCACAGCCGGGGTATTATCTCCCGTATTTACACGCAAAAGCGGATCGCTTACCACAGATTTTCGAAGATATCCCTCTGTATATCCCCTTTTTACGCCTTCATTCACAGCATCCGTCAGCGCTGCGCCTGTCACGTGCACATCCTGGCCAATCTCCATAAACACTACTGCCATACCGGTGTCCTGACAGATCGGGATTTCTTCCTCCCCGGCAATCTGCAGATTATCCTCCAGCTTCTCCAGGATCTGTCGTCCCAAAGGAGATTTTTCCTCCTCCTTTGCCTGCAGAAGGCGCGCCTTCATATCCGGAGAAAGTGTATAATTGGCCTCTATGCACAGATCCCGTACGATCTGCGTTATTTTGCTGCTCTCTATTTCACGCATACCGCTTCCTCTTTCCTACTCGCCCATAATCTCCTGCTGTGTCTGCTGCAGGGATACATCATCTGCCTCCTTGGGTTCCCAGCCGATTTTCTGCCCGTCTCCCTCATATCTCGGAATCAGATGCATATGGAAATGAAAAACGGTCTGTCCCGCAACGGTGCCGTTGTTCTGTACCAGATTAAAGCCGTCCGTATGCAGATTGTCGTGCATCTTGATGGCCATTTTTCTGGCCAGTTTCATCGTCTCTCCGGCCCAGTCCTCCGGCAGCTCATATAAATTGGCAAAGTGCTCCTTAGGAAGAATCAGAGCATGCCCTTTGGTAGCCGGTCCCAGATCCAGAATGACCCGGAATTTCTCATCCTCATACAGTGTCTTTGACGGAATCTCTCCGTTGGCAATTTTGCAGAAAATACAATCCTGATCTTTCATGTTTACCTCTTTCTGCCGCAATTTATTGCGGCAACACGAGGAGAATTTCGCGTAGGCGAATTCTCCGATGTGATCACGGATTGATGACGTTTACGTCATCAATCGAGTTTGAAAGCAATGCCATCAGGCATTTCTTTCAAACTTTACCTCCATTTCTTATTGTACAGCAGCCAGATGCCGCAGCAGATAAGGCCTCCGACCATTCCGCCCACATGGGCTGCATTGTTGATCCCTGCTGTAACGAATCCATTGTACAGGCAGCAGCCGACACCAAGTGCTACACGAAACACCACTTCTTTATGAAGACGACGTCTCTGTACCAATACCAGAAGAAGCATCGCCCCCATGACACCAAAAACGGCGCCGCTGGCTCCCAGGGACATGCTGCTGGCTCCCTGCATGACATCCAGTGTCATAGAAAATACATTTCCCAGCACACCTGACAGCAGATAAAGCAACAGGTAATACCGGCTGCCCATTATCCTCTCGATGCTCTCACCTACGAACAAAAGCATGATCATATTGGAAAACAGGTGCGCGGTATCCGCGTGGAGGAACATGGAGGTGATCACTCTCCAGTATTCTCCCTGCTGCAGTACAGCCGGCGCCTGCAGCATCCCCAGCCCGTAGAGTATGACTGCTGCAGCGGGCCAGAAGGCACACAGCAGAAAAAGAACCACGTTGACAATGACGAGTGCCGCAGTGACAGGGATTTTTCTCAGCTGCTCTCTTATTTCTCCGTACATATTCCGACTGTCTGCAGAAATCATTTCCTTAGTCTGTCCGTAACCGGAGGGCGGCAGCACTTCCTCTGCCAGTCCATGCTCAATAACTCGACGCAGGCCATAAAAGTCCGGCGCCCTGTCCTCATAAATCAGCAGTCTGTTCGTACTTTTATCTATGATCCAGCAAAAGGGATCTCCTTCTTCCCGCAGAGACTTTGTCACATATCCGCATACCAACAGACGAAGGAGATGAACATCCTCCTTACTGCACTGAAATCTCTGCGCAAGTTCTGCCGCAGTGTCGTGTGCTGTGTCCGATGCGGTGCCCCATGCAGTGTCTGCCGTCGTCTGTCTGTTCCGGCTTTCCTGATCATCCCGCTGTGCCTGCCGGCCGCGTTCTTCCTCAGGAGCGGAGATCTCTTCCGCTTTTCCTTCACAGGTGACTGAGATTACTTCCACTGCACAGATTGTTCTTTGCTCTGCTCTTACATAGACCGTCTCTGCCGGGGAATTTCCCCGGTATTCCCTGTATCCCTCTTCCTGCAGAATATAACCGATTCTCTGCTCTGCATCCACTCTGTTTTGTGATCCTTCCCGTTTCTTTTCATCGTAACCCCTGCCCCTGTATTTTTCAACCGCATTCCTGTCCGGCCGCAGTGAAATCTCTGCCTGCGTTACTTTTTACGGGAAAGTCAGACGACTATACGTGCAGCCACCTGCAGCCTGTACAGTAATCTCTATCGATAGCAGAATGCGATCTTTCCGATCCGGATTTCATCTCCAGGGTGAATACCCGTGCTTTCGTTAGGCTCTAAGCGTATGCCGTTTACATAGGTCCCATTCAGGCTGTTTAAATCTGTCATGCACACGTTCCCATCGCCCTCCCCTTCGGAAAATCTGGCATGCAGCCGGCTGACGGAAGAATCCTCCAGCAGATAATCCGCATATCCTGCCATCTGCCCTACCGTGAACGGAAAATCCTTAAGAGCAATCCTGTACTTTCTCCAAGGACCCAGTCCATATAATTTCTGCGTTGGCTCCTCCAGATCCTCCGCATATATTTCCTTCTCTCTCTGCTTGCTTTCTTTCTCAGCCACGCTCTCTTTTCTTGCTTCCTCAAAAGCATACTCCTGCGTAGGTTCCATTCTCTTTTCTTCCCGCAGAGCTTCCTGTTTTTCCATCTCTCTTTTCTCAGCACGGCTGCACAGGATGCTCATGATCACACCGGCTGATGAGCAGACAATTGCCGCTGCCATACACAGATACATGCCCCCACGGCAAAGCGTCTCCCTCTCCGGCTCCATAATGTAATTCGTCAGCCCCCACCACAACAGTACACCTGCTGCCAGAAAAACACCCGCACCGACTAACAGGCGCAGAACGTATTTTTTCTGAATCATGCCGCTGTGCAGGGATGCATTCTCTTCCGTCATATGTTCTTCTGTATTCCCTGACGTATTCTCTGATGCATCCTCCCATTTTCCGGATTCCCAAGTTTCCTTTGCGTCCTTTGACCTCTTCGATTTCTTTGCGTCATTTCTTCCTTTTTTCTTTCCCTGCGCACCTGCATTCTCCACGGCTTCTTTATAAGACGTCCCTTCCAGGAGCTGTTCCGTCTCATACTCCGTGCGGACTGTATCCGGCCCTGCCCCGGTCCCTCTTCTGCCGTCAGGCTCCGGCTTTATGCTGCTTTCTCTCTCCCAGCATTCGTCGTTTTCATAGGCCAAAACATCCTGCGCCTTTATTTCTTCCTCTGCCGTCCTGGGATGTTCTACTTTTTTAAGGTCCAGCAGCGTCTCTTCTGTCAGCAGGAAGCTCTCGTTTTCTGCCATTTCACACAGTCGGTAAATAAGACCCAGCAGGCCGTTCTCATCATTCTCCATCTTGTCGGCAATAAACTCCAGCAATGCCGCCTCACTGCCTTTTTGGGCCCTCTGTTCATGAGCCTCCTTTGTACCGGGCAGATAAGTAAAATAAAATTTTTCCTGCACGAAATCATAAAATATAAACTCCGGACGAAGCAGCAGCCTTTCCCTGTCCAGCAGATATTCCTCCAGCTTTGCATTCATCCGGGCGGTTTCCTGCAGCAGAATATTCACCTCCTCACTGGACATCTCACGTTTTTCAAAAAGACATGCCAGGCTCTGTCTGGATGTGATCTCATAGTATAGAAAGCATTTTTCGTCAATGAAACGCAGGCTGCAGGGAAGCAGTCCGTCTACCTGATTGGCCGCCAGCATCTTATACTGATAGCTCTCACAGTTTTCTTCTCTGCATAAAATCATGTAATTATGCATAGCATCCTTATAATAGCGGGGTTTCAGTCCCTCCGCCGTGATCCGATCAGTTTCCATCTTTTCCTTTCTGTGCCGCAGTTTCTGCTGCATTTTTCAATATGGCCTGTATTCTCCCGAATTGCCGGAAGCCCTTTACAGGATCTGTTTCCTTTGCTTTTGCCCTGTAAGCAATCCGCCACCTGCCGGAGGGCATCAGAAAATGCCTCTGGAAAACAATCGGAGAGATTTCGATTTCTCCCTGCATTTCTACCCATTTGCCATTCATGGCGGCATTGCCTGTGCTGTTTTTTACTGCGAAGTATTTCGTTCCGTACTGCCTCTCCTTGCCGGCAAGCACGGCCTGGGGCTTATCCTGCTCCTCCTTCAGGATGCTGCTTCGAAAGCACAGGATATAGGCATCCTGCGCGATCAGGCATCTGTCGTACAGGTAAAAGGAGAGATAAATAAGAAGCACAAAGATCACCAGTACCGTAGGGATAAGGAGGGATGCCTCCACTGTAAAATAGGCTCCTGTCCATTGTTCTTTCCCTATTGTTTTCCTTCTTCTTTTAAGCAAATATTTCCCTTTCTGTGCCGCGGTTTGCTGCCGCTGTATCAGGAGAATCCGCAAAGACGAATCCCATAATGTGATGCAGCCTTCCATGGCGGAGTCCTGCAGCATCAGCATCCGCGGCATACAAATCGATTGATCATTTTCGGGAGCTTCCTCTCTTTGCATCCTGCTCTTTACTTTATTAATATCTCTGTCAGAAAAAATCCCGCTGCCAGAAACGGCAGAAAGGGAATCTTCGTCTTTCGATCAGCCTTCCTTATCACCAGCAGCACTCCGCATCCTATCGCCATCAGAAAAATGCCGATGCAGGTCGAAATGAAGACCTGTTCCCAGCGAAGATACATACCCATAGCCAGGACAACCATGCCGTCCCCGTATCCCATGGAACCGCGAAATACCGCTGCCAGAAGCAGCATGCAAAGTCCCACTGACGCCGAAAGCATCCAGGTTCCAAGCGTCGTCTTTCCGGCATACAGAAGGTATCCGTTTGCAGCGATACCTGCCAGCAGAAAGAAAAACGGCAGCAGCACTGCCACCTTTCTGTACCTTATATCCATAACAGAGCCGGCAATGACCAGAATGGCTGCCAACACCAGTCTCAAAAATTCATAACTTTCCAATGGACTTTATCCTCCGCATTTCGAACAGGCCGGCATGCAGTCTCGTACCTGTGACAGGGGCACTTCTCTGACTGTTCTCTTAAGGCCGGAGCATCCTGTTGTGCTGTGATAACGGTTTCCGTCCTCCGTGATATACAGAGTTCCCTTTTTGGCCGGTTTGCAGCTCTCACAGGCATAGTACCGGGCCCCTGCATGGTTTCTGCACTGTTCCAGTTCCGACGCCTGTATGCCTTTGACAGAAGGGTTTAAATAGCTGCATCCCCGGTCCAGATGATAGACCGTTCCCGTCTCTGCCAGATAGCAGTACGTCTCCTCGGCGGCATCCACACTTCCCGCCATACTGCCGATTTCATATCCTGTCCAGGCATGGGCATAATACCGGCTCTCCATAGAGAAATCCTGCAAACCTAATATCCTGATAAAAGGCCGTATCCGATAGTCGGCTGTCAGTTCCACTATGTCCCCATCTTCCAGGATATGGCTCCTCAGATAGGAAATGCTGCCAGCACCGCCGGAGAGGCAGGTGTGATCCAGATAGTCACTGCCCAGATACCCGTTCACCTGGCTGCGCAGATAGGTCTGTGCCGTCAGAAAAGACAAGCCCGTCTGCAGAAGTTCTTCAGGAACGCCGGCATTCTCTGCACCGTCCGGGACGCCGCCGCTCTCTGCACTTCTCGGCTGCGCTGTTTCATCCGACTCACCAGCCTGGGTATTTCCTCCGCCTAGCAGTTCCTTTAATCCATAGCGATAATAAAAGGCATATTCCGTGATCTGCTGACCAGTCTGATGCAAGGCCGCCGTCATATTGCTCTGCAGCCGCATCATGTCAAAGGCAAACAGAATATTCATGAAGAAAAACAGGAACAGCGGAAGCACCAGTGATGCTTCCACTGTCATCCCGGCATCCGCTGTTTTCCGGAAAAATGACAGACCATCCGCTGCCCGGAGAGGCTCTTTTTTATTTTTTTTTGCTTTGTCTGTCACTTTTACCTCCATGACCTCAGTCTCAGTTATAGCTGACTGCATGCTCTATGGTATATTCATAGCCGAAACGGCTTTTCGTCACAATTCGTGCCTCCAGACTGTCGATGCAGCCATCGATCCGGAAGGCATCATTCCCCTTCGTCTGCCTGATATCACTTTCCATCAGGTCCAGCAGTCTGGCATTTTTGGTGTTTCCGTCCTGTAAGTAAAGCATGATGCGCAGATATTCCTCATAGCCAAGCCCGTCTCCGCCGCTTTGTCCGCTCGTCGACGAACCCGGCGCCAGTATGCCCGCCAGCGATGTCCGCCAGGTCGAGGCATCCTTCAGCATGGGAACCTTTCCGCCGGCAAACAGGGTTTTCACGTCCTGAACACTCTCCAGATACGCCCAGGCAAACAGGATGGCCGTCTTGATAAGGGGCTGCAGGGCCGGCAGCAGGATCACCGCTGCCAGAACAGCCGCCATGGCATCTGCCTCTTCTGCCTTTCCCGCATCCGTAAACAGATAAGTAAGATTGGCCGCCTCCCTGACAGCCAGCAGTGCCGTTGCCATATCCGACAGATTCTCTTTATCACTGGGATTTCCATAAATCATGTATTCGATCTGATATTTCAGACAGCTCTTTTCCAGCGAATTTCGGTAATTGCCGCACTTTTCAAATACATACTGATCAAACAGCAGGGCATCGGCCTCCGGATACCCGTGGGTATTCTCCGCCTTCCATCCGCTGCCCATGGAAAGGCCGCGCACTGATGGGCGGTCTGCTTCCTCCAGCGAGGCCTCCGACAACGACGCAGAGCCGAAAATCTGTGTCAGCACAGACTGCTGACGAAAGGAATTTACTGCCTCTGCCGGATTCTCGATAGGAACCTCCCGCTCATTTCCCTCTTCATCGGTTTCTGTAGGGGGTTCCATCCCTGCAAGCTCCTCTTCATTCTGTATTCTCTGTTCCTGCCATGCGCTTTCACTGCTTTTAAGACCCTGGAACTGATCGATCTTTGTCAGGAATTCCCCTGCCAGTTCCCCGCCGGGATGCGCTGTCATATAGGCATAGATCTGCTGACGGAGCGATTGTCCTTCCTGATCCTGTATATATCTGGCATTTATGATCTCCGCATTTTCTGCCTGCAGGGATGTCAGATCTGTTCTGGAGGACTGATAATTTTTATCTATATACTGTTTTAAATGCTGCTTTGTCTGTCCCAGAGACGGGCTGCCGGTTCCGTAAGATGTGTCTACATAGAAAAGGTCATACTGTTCATAAAGAGCGCGGTGAAACTCCGCCAGAACGGAATTTAAGGAAATGTCTGCCGTACATTCGATTTTCATGCGGATGGCATTCATCCGCGCTCCCTCCAGCAATGTAAGGAAGAGAGAAAGCATGATGGCCAGAGAAAGGGCCAGATAGATCGTCAGGTAGGCCTGGGCATATTCTTTTTCTACCAGGGCTTCTCCTATTGTTTTTCGATGACGGCCGGCAATTGTTTGCCTCCACCTTCGTCCTTTCATGACATCACCGTGTTGCTGTCTTCCGTTATCTTCTCAAAGATGGTTTTTACCAGCTTCTGCAGCTGATTCTTAAAGATGATGACCAGCCCGATCAGAACCACGATGATCAGGATCACCTCCACAGTTCCCATTCCATCCTCTTCTCTCCAGAAATTCTGCAATCTTCGTTTCA
>CAVKQI010000099.1:0-8996 GCA_963658405.1 bacterium
CCTTTAATCTGCTGACCTCCATGATGTAATCCCCTTTCTGCATAAACGCATAAAATACCCCGATGTATTTCCTGCAAGAACTCTGCAATTACAGATTCTTGTCCATTCCTTGTGTTAAGTATAGCAGGTAGGATCCGATAAAAATCACAATATCTTTTCAGAAAGTAACAGGATATTGCTGTATATAAAAAGCAGCTGCGGTCCGACCTATGATCGGTTCCGCAGCTGCTTTTCTTACTGATCGTTATTTATTCTCTCTTATTCTTTCCCGCTCTTCTGCAAAGAGCCTCTGCAAAGACATAAACACTCAACGCTCTGACTGTTCTCTCCCTACATACTTCATCAGCGCCCTGACGATGTCCTTCTCCGTCAGTGGCTTGGTCAGGTGTTCATTCATGCCTGCATCCAGGCTTCTCTGGGCATCGTCGGTAAAGGCATTGGCGGTCATGGCAAAGATCGGCACCTGATTCTGCAGATTCGTCCGGATGGCCGCGGCTGCCGCCAGGCCGTCCATGACAGGCATCATCACATCCATAAAGACCACGTCATAGGTATCCGGATTTTCCCTGATCTCTTCCACGGCCTGCTGCCCGTTTTCCACCCACTTTACCTGTATGCCGTGCTGTTCCAGCATAAATACCGCAATTTCCGCATTCAGGTCATTATCCTCCGCCAGCAGAGCCTTTACGCCGTCAATGCGAATGCTGCTGTAATCCACGGTATCGCTCTCCCGATGCTGCGCCGGATCCACTTCTGCAGGCAGGCGGAATACCACCCTGGTCCCCTCTCCCAGAACAGAATGCAGCTCTATGCTGCCTCCCAGCAGCTCGGCCAGGCTTTTGGATATGGAGAGTCCCAGACCGGTCCCTCCGTACTGGGTCCTGGCCTGTGCCTGCTCTTCCTGGGCAAAGGGCTCAAAAGCCTTCTTCTGAAATTCCTCGCTCATGCCGATGCCGGTATCCTCGCATATAAATTCATACCAGGCAGTCCGGCCGTCAAAGGAGATCTCCTTTCCGTAGACCTTTACACTGCCGCCCGGCCGATTATATTTGATGGCATTGGAGGTAAAATTCATGATGATGCGTTTTACATATACCGGGCTGCCGATGAGGCGGTCATGCTCCACATTCCGGGTATCCTGGTATATAAAATCTATACCCATCTCCTGCGCCTGGGTCTCTGCCACTACAATGATCTCATCCAGGATCTGCTTTAAGGAAAAAGGCTCATGCTTTGGCGTGAATTTTCCGGATTCCAGCTTATTCATATCCAGCACATCGTTGACCAGGGACAGCAGATGATCCGTGGACTTCCAGATCTTATCGCTGCACTCCCGCAGCTTCTGCGGATCATCCATATGATGATCGGCGATCTGCACCATCCCGCGGATGCCATTGATAGGGGTGCGGATATCGTGGCTCATGCGCCGCAGAAAATCCGTCTTGGAAGCATTGGCTTTTTCCGCCTCCTTTGCCGTCTCGATCAGACGATTCTGATAGTCCAGCATTTTCTCGTAGCTATCCTGCATCTTTCTCTGATAGTTCAATTCTCTCTGTTTGCTCTCATCGATGACATTCACCGCATACAGGACTTTCTCCGCCTGTCCCCGGGCATCCCGGCTCTTGACGATAAACCGCCCCATGTGCCAGTGCCCGCTCCGGGTCCTGTAATCCCGGACGATGGTCGTCTCCTTTTCCATGCGCCGCGGCAATGTCTGCAGATTAAGGAACTCCCTCATGACGCTCTGTTCCTCTTTCGCGATGATATTCTCCAGGCCGATCTTCATCAGTTCGGAGGCCCGGCCGTTCTTTCCGACTAACAGAGACAGGACATTCCCGCCGTTTACCTCCTCGTAGCTATCCTTCTGCAGGTCAATGACATAGATGGCCCAGTAAATGCTGGAGATGGCCGATATGATCTCTGTATTCTTCTTTTCCCTCTCCAGCAATTCCCTGGTACCGGAAAGGACCTGCTCCAGGGACTTTTTCTGCTCCTGTTCCCAGTTTCGAAGATCGGTAATGTCCCGGTTGGCAATGATCACCGAAGTGACGTTTCCCTGCGCATCCGTATTCTGGGGCACAATAGCCGACAATGTCCACTTTCCGTCCGGTCTCTGAAAAATACAGTTCAGTGATCCTTTTCCCGCCAGCCTCTCTGCTGCGGTATTCATATTGATAAAATCCAGATAGGTCTCCCGGTATTCTTCGGCCACTTCCCGCATGACCTGCTCTCTCTGCAGATCCTGGTCCATGGCACCGGCATATTTCCCCCGGCCTTTCCCGCTTACAGGCTTAAGCACATCCACGATTCCGGTATGCAGATCCACTGCCGCTATATAGGAATAAGCCACGCTCAGATCATTGTTTAACGGCGATTCACGCATCATCAGGTCAGTCCTTTCCCATACCGTGCAGTTTTGTAAATATCTTTGTTGTATCTGTTTAGCCCCCATCTCGAATTTGCTTCGCAAATCCTCGATGCGGCCGGCCAGAGGCGCTCCGCGCCTTGGCCGCCTGCCGGATTTCAACGTGAATGTGCCTGCAAGCAGTCAATTCACGTTGAAATCCGGCAGGTGCTGAACAGATAAACACATCTTAATATTTTCTAATAATAATTGCAATCTTCGCCGAATTGTCTGGCAGGCAAACAAAAAGCAGCCGCAGGTCAGCTTTTACGCTGTTCCTGCGGCTGCAGATGTTTTTTGGTTTGCGTTATTACCGTACAGAACCGAAATCGGGAAGAACGAAGAAGAACCACGGCTTGGAACCAACCTGGCAAATTTTCTGTTCTAATCTTTCCTTAATGTCCATTTTTTCCTCCTTTTTCGCAGCCTGCTGCGGTAACGTAAATGCTGTTTTTTGTCGGGTTATGTCACTTTCTTTCCTGCGTGACCTGTATTTGTTTTGTTGCGCTTATTATATCGGATAAACCGTAACAGGACCGTAACAGATCTGTTTTTGTTCTGTCTGCTTATTTGGTCTGGGTACCGAAGAACCACCAGGGCTTGGAACCGATCTTTCTGGACTGAATATAATAGTGAACGCTGAGTATTTCAAATATTAACATGATTTTTTTCCTCCTTATACTGCATTCCGCTTTCTGCTCTGATCACTCACCCTCTGCGGTGACTTGTTTTTGTTTTGTTGAGATGATTGTAGCGAACAGGGCGTAACAGGAGCGTAACAGAGACCGTAACAGGAACCGTAACAGGGAGAACTATTATCTATTACATGCCTGCAGGTACCAGATCCTGCCGGGCATCTGGCCGAAATCTCCCGGCAGAGCCAGGCCCTTATGGTGCAGCACAAAGCCGCTGACAGGCGCTGGCTTTTCCGATGTAATGCCGCCTTCTGCCGTCTCACTGCACGCTTTCCCATCTGCCGCTGCCTGCCCGGTTTCTCCGCACGCTTCTTTTGTCACTCCTTCCGTGACATGATAAAGCATCTCTTCCTGCAGTCCCTGCAGCCGCAGTCTGGGTCGTTTATCCCCGATCCTCCCGGCCGTAGTTCCCCGCAGCGCGCTGCCTATAGCAAAGACCGCTGCCTCCCGCTGATCTTTGGAGACGATCATCCAGGCACTGCCGGTCTCGCCACGGCCCGGTGTCAGCAGGCGGTAGAGGTCACCGCCCCGCAGCAGTGCCCCGTGCTCTCTGTACCAGCGGATATAGGGCCGCAGGGCCAGCAGTTCCTCCCGGCTGTACTTCGTCAGATCCAGCTCGAAGCCGAATGTCCCCTGCAGGGCCAGTGCCATCCTGGCTTCCACGGAGGAGATATGCCCGGTGCAGTGATTGGGCACGCAGGAGAAATGGGCACCCATGACACAGCCGGGATAGAATAATCCTGTGCCGTACTGAATAGTCGCTCTAGATGCTGCATCCGTATTGTCGCTGCACCAGATCTGCGGGCTGTAATAAAGCATGCCGCAGTCAAAGCGGCCGCCGCCGCTGGCACAGTTTTCCAGAAGAAGCGTCGGATACTTCTGTGTCAACCGCCGCTGCAGCTCATAGACGCCCAGCACATAGCGGTGGTATATCTCGCCCTGTCTGCCCGCCGGCAGTCCCGTGCTGTATACATTGGCAAGGCTTCTGTTCATATCCCATTTCAGATATCTGATCGGGCAGGAAGAGAGGATCTCATCCAGCATCTTCCAGATCCCGTCCACCACCTCGGCCCGGGAAAAATCCAGGGTATACTGGTGGCGGATCGGCACAGTCTCCCGGCCGGGAATGTGCAATGCCCAGTCCGGATGCTCCCTGTAAAGGTCACTCTCCGGACTGATAGCCTCCGGCTCCACCCAGAGACCAAAGTCCATGCCCAGGTCATTGATCTTGCGGCAAAGGCCGGGCAGCCCCTCCGGCAGCTTTTCCTCGTCGGCGATCCAGTCTCCCAGGCTGGTGCTGTCGTCATTTCTTCCCTTAAACCAGCCGTCGTCCAGGACGAAGAGATCGATGTCTGCCTTCTTGGCCGCCGCTGCCAGCTGCAGTAGCTTTTGCTCATTAAAATCAAAATAGCAGGCCTCCCAGCTGTTGATCAGCACGGGACGGGGATGGGCAGCATCCGCCCAGGCCGGCGGCAGCAGGTGCGTGCGGATGGCATCATGGAATTGCCTGCTCATCTCTCCCAGGCCCTTGCTGCTGTAGACAAAGGCCGCCTCCGGTGTCGTAAAGGACTCTCCCGGCGCCAGTCTCCAGGCGAAATGGTAGGGATGGATGCCGCCTTTTAAGCGGATGCCGCCCTCACTTTGCTGGACGGTGATGGCATAGCTGCCGCTATATGCCAGGAGCATGCCATAGCAGTCTCCGTAATTCTCACTCGACTCCGGGGCGCACAGGATCACCGCCGGATCGTGGGCATGCCCGGGAATACCCTTGACGGAGGAGACGGACTGCTCACCCGGTCGAAGGGGCGCCCGGCAGGGCGTGCACTCTCCTGCCCAGATGCCGTCGATGGTGATCAGCTCCATGGGCGCTAAGGAGAAATCCAGAGAGGCAGAATCCGCCTCATACAAGGTCAGGGGATCACTGCCTGTATTAGTCAGTACCGCCGCTCTGGTGATGAGATCGCAGTCCTCGTAAATGCCGTACCACAGCTGTACCTGAAGACTAGCACTGTCCTGCAGGGTGATGCACAGGTTCTCCGCTCCTTCTGCGTCCCGGAAGGCAGGCAGTCCCTTCAGTTCATATTTTCCCCGGACAGAACGGCTGCCGATAAAGCGCAGGTCCGCCGCCTGCGTGCCGTCGGCATATTCCGCGCATACCGCACAGATGCGGTTGTCGGCCAGTCCCGGCGCCGGATACTCCAGAGAAAGCAGATCCGGCAGGCACCCCGGATCACTGTGCGGCATTCTCTCCTCCGTCATATCCGGGATCCCGTCCTGCTCCGCCGGCAGCCGGCATCCATACCAACTGTGCAGGAGCCGCCCCTGCTCATCAATCTTCATCTGATAGGAAGTATGCGGCGTGGATAAAGTGATGGTTTTGTTTTTATTATCAAAGTTGATCATGTTTTCCTTTCTGTGCCGCTGTTTTACAGCGGCACCCTGAGGAGAATTTCGCGAAGGCGAATTCTCCGATAGGATTACGAATGGATGCCGTCTGCGGCAGCCATTCGAGTTTTCAGTAAATGCCATCAGGCATTTCCTGAAAACTTTGCCTCTTTCCCGCTGTTTTACAAGCGGCAGCACGAGAAAAATTTCGTGCAGGCGAATTCCCTGATGCGATCCTCACTAAAAAAACCGCACATCCTTTTCTTCTTTTCAGAATCCGGGATGTGCGGTTTTCCGTTTCGTCTGCATTATGTGCAGTCCGATGCTTACGTATCAGCGAATGCCGAGCTCTTTATCGGTCTCATTCGCATTGTCATTGGCCTTGATATATGCCACTACCTCGTCTGCCGTAGTAAAGGCCATGCCCACATAGGAGTCTGCACAGCCATAGTAGATGGCGATGCGGCCCGTGTCTGCATCCTGCAGCGTAGCGCAGGGAAAGCATACGTTGGGCACGAAGCCTCTCTCCTCGTAATCTGTCTCCGGTGTCAGCAGGAAATTGCCGCAGCGATACAGGACCTTGCTGGGCTCATTGAGATCCAGGATGGCACCGCCGATGCTGTAGACGAAGCCGTTGCAGGTGCCGGTGACGCCGTGGTAGAACAGCAGCCAGCCCTCACTGGTCTCGATGGGAGCGGCACCGCCGCCGATCTTCACACTCTCCCACCAGTTGGAGCCCTTGCTCATGACGTGGCGGTGTCTGCCCCAGAACTCCATATCCGGACTCTGGGAGAGGAAGATATCACCAAAAGGCGTATGCCCGGAGTCGGAAGGTCTGGACAGCAGGGTAAAGAAGCCGTCGATTTTTCTCGGGAAGAGCACTGCATTGCGGTTAAAGGGAATAAAGGGATTCTCGATGCGGGTAAAGGTCTTAAAATCCCTGGTCTTTGCGATACCGATGGCAGCGCCGTAAAAATCCTGGCACCAGATGATGTAGTAGGTATCGTCTACCTTCACCAGTCTGGGGTCATAGGCATAGACCGGCATAAAGGGCTCGCCGTTTTCATCGGTGAAGGGGATCTTATCTTTTTCAAAATCCCAGTGAATACCGTCGGCGCTGCGGCCTAAGTAGATGTAGGGAATACCGTTTACCTGCTCTCCCCGGAATACGCCGATATACGCGCCCTCATAGGGAACCACGGCGGAGTTAAAGATCCTGGCCACGCCGGGAAGGGGATTTCTGCCGATGATAGGATTTTCCTCATAGCGCCATACCGGGGCGGTGCATCCTGCAGGCTTCTCCTGCCAGGGCATGCCGGGAAGGGACGGACAAATTAATTTTACGTTAGACATTGGACTCTCCTCTGTATTTTTTCAGCACCTGCCAATTTTCAGCGTGCATTGAATGCCTGCAGGCATATTCACGATCGTAAACCGGATCACTCCTTCACGGCTCCGGCTGCCATGCCGCTGTAGACTTCCTTCTGGAAGATCAGGAACAGGATCAGGATCGGGATGATGGTGATGAGCACACCGGCGCAGATGTAGTTGTACTGGTTGCCGTAAGGGCCTGTGAAGGTATACAGGGCCGTGGAAATGGTCTTTAATTCCGGCTGCGTCAGATAAAGACTGGACATGTAGTACTCGTTGTATACGGATACACCCTTTAACAGGCAGCTGGTGACGATGGCAGGCTTCAGCAGCGGGAACAAAATCTTAAAGAACACGCCGAAGTAGGTGCAGCCATCCAGGAAAGCACTCTCATCCAGGGATCTGGGCAGGTTCTCAAAAAACTGCAGGAAGATATAGATGGAAATGATATCCGTGCCGCACAGCACCAGGATGTAGCCGTAGAGGTGGTTGATCAGGCCTAAGTTGTACATGATCTGATAAACCGTTACCTGGGTGGCAATGCCCGGCAGCAGAGAGGCAAACAGAAACAGATTGCGGATCATATTGTTGCCGGGGAAACTGAAGCGGTTCAGGATATAGCCGGTCATGGCGCTGATCATCACGGAAAAGAACAGCACGAAGATCAGCACGATGCCGGTATTGATAAAGCACCGCAGCATGTTGGCCTTGGTAAAAGCCATGACAAAGTTTTCCAGGTAGGTAAAGCTGGCAGGCAGGGAAAGCGTGCTGGTGGTATTGTACTCTTCCGTGGTCTTAAAGGCGGTAAAGACGCAGACCGCCACGGGAACCAGGCAGGCGATGGAGGTGAGGATCAGCACGGCGTATTTAAGGAACGTAAAGATCCCGTAAACGATACGGTAGCTTCCTCCCATGGCGGGTTTTACAGCTGTCATCGTATTTCCGCTCATTACTTGGCCTCCTTTCTCGCTGCTCTCCTGGCAGCTCTCTGTGCCCGGCGCATTGCCTTTTCTTCTTTATTCATGCGGTATGCCTCTGCCTCACTGCTGTCCGGGAACAGGGTCCTCATGATCACCTTCTGGGCCACGGTGCAGATGATGATGATCACCAGCAATACCACGGCCATAGCGCAGGCCAGACCCACCTTCTGGTTCTCATGGGCGATACGGTTCATGATGACGAAGTAGGTGCCGGTGCCCATGGTGCCGTTGGTGATGACATAAGGCGGCTCGAAGGCGGACAGTGATCCGGAAATGGACGTGATCAGGTTCAGGGTCACGATGGTGGAGATGGAAGGCAGG
Organism: bacterium; assembly: GCA_963658405.1. Taxonomy (GTDB): domain Bacteria; phylum Bacillota; class Clostridia; order Lachnospirales; family Lachnospiraceae; genus CAG-791. The sequence goes on from CAVKQI010000099.1 coordinate 8,157, forward strand.
ATGATGTAGCGGAAGGTCTGCCATTTATTGGCGCCGTCCAGGTTCGCCGCCTCATAGAGGTCGGAGTTGACACTCATCATGGCGCCCAGGAAGAGCACCATGTTCTGTCCCATGTACCGCCATACGGAGGTGCCCACCAGACAGATATTGTTGATGCGCTGGTCCTGGAGCCAGTAGGGAAGATTTTCCTCCGCCACGCCAAAGAGCATCAGGATATTGTCCAGCACGCCGTCATGGTAATAAAAGAACTTGAAGATAAAGCCTACTGCGATACCGCCGATCAGGTAAGGAAAGAACATGCAGGCCTTAAAGATTCCCTCGCCCCGTACCTTAAAGACCATCAAAGAGGCAAAGAACAGTGCCAGGGCCAGCTGCACCAGGGCGCCGCCCATGTAGTAGACAGATACCAGAAGGGATCCGAAGATCTCTGAGCGCCGGAAGACTTCCGTGTAGTTCTTGATGCCTACAAAGGTTCCCTCGCTCAAGTAATTGCGGTTATAAAAGCTGAAGCGGATCATCTCCGCAAAGGGAATGTAGGTAAACAGCACCAGCAGGATCAAGGGTGCTGCCATAAAGGTGATCATCACCAGCGCACGCTGGGTGCCGTTGGCGCGAAGAAACTGTCGAAAGGTTCGACGGCTTTTTACAGCGGTATTCACCTGATTGCTCATTTCCTTCCTCCTCGTATATTTTTACAGAATCGCCGGGCAGCCTGTACGGACTGCCCGGCGTTTTTATGCAGGCGTTATTTATTGACTTCTACGCCCAGGCTCTCCTGTGCTGCGGACCACTTGGCATTCCAGTCAGCCATGATCTCATCCAGGGTCTGGCTGCCGGTCA
>CAVKQI010000100.1:0-8681 GCA_963658405.1 bacterium
GCGAGTTAAGGGCCGGCCATCCGCAGGCAAGAGGCGAACCTTAGCAAAACGGCGCGAGATGCACGGTGCGAGCCATCTGCGGCGGCCCGGGGCATGGCCGGGAGGCCATTAAATGCACAATCGTAGACAAGCTACAGTATTAGGGGAGGTAAAACATACATGAAAATATCCACAAAAGGAAGATACGCCGTCAGAATGATGCTTGACCTGACACAGCACAACACCGGAGAATACATCTCCTTAAAAGACATATCCCGCAGACAGGAAATCACTGTCAAATACTTAGAGCAGATCGTCACCGCGCTGACAAAGAACGGCTTTCTGCGCAGCCAGCGGGGCAATAACGGCGGCTACCGCCTGGCCAGAGCACCGAAAGACTATACCATCGGCGACATCCTTCGGGCGACCGAAGGAAGCCTCGTGCCGGTGGCCTGTCTGGAGGATGAGCCCAACCAGTGCGCGCGCAGCGCAGAATGTGTGACGCTGCCCTTCTGGCAGGGACTGGCCAAAGTGATCAACGACTACGTGGATTCCGTGACCCTGGAGGACCTGGCAGACTGGTCGAACCAGATGGCAGGCAATGACTATTCTATCTGACGGCTTCGGCGCTGTTTCTGTGCCGCTCCCGTGTTCGGTACGCGCTGCGTCCTTAGAAGTCGGGGAGAGCAGCAGCGCAGTAAATCTGCCGTGCTGCAGAAATGTCATGCACTTCTCGTGAGAAAAGCCCGTTTCATACAGCGGCAGCATGTACATTTTGCAGGAAATCGATTATGATAGAGGGATGACAATAACCGGGTGAATGCCCAGAGCAGATACAGGAGGATCCGCAGATGCGGAATACTCCGGGTAAGTGCCGCAGAGGACTGCGGCTAAAGGAGGTAAATTTCATGGCAGAGCAGCTGTTACAGGTGAAGAATCTGTCTGCATCTATTGAAGAAGGAGAGATCCTGCACGGCATCGACCTGCAGGTGAGCCAGGGAGAGACCCATGTGCTGATGGGACCTAACGGCGCAGGCAAGTCCACACTGGGCTATACACTGATGGGCAATCCGGCCTATAAGGTAACCGGCGGGTCCATTTTCTTTGACGGAGAGGATATCACAAACCTCAGCGCAGATAAGAGAGCGAGAAAGGGCATGTTCCTTTCCTTCCAGAATCCCCTGGAGGTGCCGGGGCTTTCTCTGGAGGCTTTCCTGCGCAATGCCATCAGACAGAAGACCGGCAAGCCCCTGAAGCTCTTTGCCTTCAAGAAGGAGCTGGAGGAGACCATGGCACTGCTGAATATGGATCCTTCCTATGCGGAGAGAGATCTGAATGTGGGCTTCTCCGGCGGCGAAAAGAAAAAGGCGGAGATCCTGCAGCTTCTGATGCTGCGCCCGAAACTGGCCATTCTGGATGAGACCGACTCCGGCCTTGACGTAGATGCGGTGCGCACCGTTTCCATGGGCATCGAGGAATACCAGAAAAAGAGAGGCGGTGCCCTGCTGATCATCACCCACAGCACGCGTATCCTGGAATCTCTGCAGGTGGATTATACCCACATCCTGGTGAAGGGCAAGATGGTGCATACCGGCGGCGCAGAGCTCGTAAAGGAAATCAATGAGAACGGCTTTGAGAAGTACATTGAGGAGCGGGAAGAAAAGTAAAAGCGCGCAGAAATGAGGTATGATGGATAAGCAAATTGTGCAGGACATCGACAGAAGCCTCTATGACTTCAAGGACGATGAATCTGCTTTTTACAGAATAGAAGCGGGACTGACAAAGGAGATCGTAGAGCAGATCTCCGAGGAAAAGCACGATCCCGCATGGATGAAGGCATTCCGCTTAAAGTCCCTGGATCTGTATAACCGGCTGCAGGTGCCGGAATGGGGACCGGATATCTCCGAGCTGAATATGGACAACATCGCCACCTACGTGCGCCCCAATACAGACATGAAGGGCAAATGGGAGGAAGTGCCGGAGGATATCAAGAACACCTTTGAAAAACTGGGCATCCCCCAGGCGGAGCGGGAGTCCCTGGCAGGCGTAGGCGCCCAGTATGATTCGGAGCTGGTCTACCATAATGTCAAGGACGAAGTGGCTGCCCAGGGCGTGGTCTACACGGATATGGAGAGCGCCCTTACCGGCGAGTATGCCGATATGGTGCAGGAGTATTTCATGAAGTTGGTGCCGCCCACGGATCACAAGTTTGCGGCGCTCCACGGTGCGGTCTGGTCCGGCGGTTCCTTTGTCTATGTGCCGAAGGGCGTCAAGGTGGATATTCCCCTGCAGTCCTATTTCCGGCTGAATGCCAAGGGAGCAGGACAGTTCGAGCACACCCTGATCATCGTGGATGAGGGGGCGGACCTTCATTTCATCGAAGGATGCTCGGCCCCGAAGTACAATATCGCCAACCTCCACGCCGGCTGCGTGGAACTCTATGTGAAAAAGAATGCCCATCTGCGGTATTCCACCATAGAGAACTGGTCCAAGAATATGTACAACCTGAACACCAAGCGCGCGCTGGTGGAGGAAGGGGCGACCATGGAGTGGGTATCCGGCTCCTTCGGCTCTCATGTCTCCTACCTGTATCCCACCACGGTGCTGAAGGGAGATGACTCCCATTCGGAGTTCACCGGCATCACCTTTGCGGGCGCAGGACAGAATCTGGACACCGGCGCCAAGATGATCCATATAGGAAAGCATACTTCTTCCTATATCAACACCAAATCCATCTCCAAGGGCGGCGGCATCAGCACCTATCGAAGCAGCATTGAGATCGCCCATTCGGCGTCCCAGGCCCGGGCATCGGTGTCCTGTGCTTCCCTGATGCTGGATTCCCAGTCCCGCTCGGACACCATTCCGGCGATGATCGTGAATACCAACGACGCCGATGTGGGACACGAGGCAAAGATCGGCCGCATCAGCGACGAGGCGGTATTCTATCTGATGAGCAGAGGTATCAGCGAGGAAGAGGCGAGAGCCATGATCGTCAGCGGTTTCGCCAATCCTGTCAGCAAAGAGCTGCCCCTGGAATATGCGGCAGAGATGAACAACCTGATCAAGCTGGAAATGGAAGGCATGTAGTCGCAGCAGAGGATGACTTTGTGCGCGAATAGCCGACAGAGGCTGGCGCGCGGGTCGTGCGCTGCATAAGAGAATGCTTCGTTACAGAAAGAGGTAGAGTGGCGATGGAAGCCATAAAGATCAATCACCTTCCGTCTTTGACCTGGAATAAGTTAAAGATGAATGAGGGAGAAATAAAAGAAAACATTGACTGCAATACTGCGGTGGAGACGGTTTTTGAATCACTTCCCGCAGGTCTTCGCAGTGAGAATATCCGTTACAGCGAGGGAGAGGACTGGATCAGAGACCATGCACCGGAACAGACCACCGAGCGGTTCGTGGCTGCCAAAAAGCCGGTCTATCATCCCCAGAAATTCGGAACAGGCGCCGGCGCGGAATTTGACGCGCTCTTAGAGCGGGAGGATGTCCGGACGACCCTGGTGATAGCAGAGAAAGATGCAAAGATCAAAGAGCCGATCCTGTGGAATACGCTTTTCCAGGACGGCAACCGGGCGGTGGATGCCCAGATCCTTCACCTTAAGGAAAATGCCGAGGTCACCGTGGTCATGAGCTGGGAGAGCAGCCGGCAGGCGCAGGGTTTTGCAGGCGTTTCCACAAAGGTCATTCTGGAAAAGGGTGCAAAGCTTCATCTTACGAGAGTACAGCTGCTGGGAGAGGAGTATATCCATGTGGATGACCTGGGGGCTTCTCTGGCAGAAGGCGCACAGATGACGCTGGTGCAGCTGGAGCTGGGCGGCGCGCAGAGCTTTGCCGGCGCAGAGATCGATCTCATCGGCAGAAAGTCTGCCTTTAAGGCGGTTAACGGCTATCTGGGCGTGGGCAGCCAGCGGACAGACATCAATTACAACGTGATCCAGAGAGGAAAAAAGACCGCTGCAGATATGACCTTCAGCGGTGTGCTGCGGGATCAGGCACAGAAGATCTTCCGGGGCACCATTGATTTCAGAAACGGCTCTGCAGGGTCCGTGGGACACGAGCAGGAGAATGTGCTGCTGCTTTCCCCGGATATATCCAACCGGTCCATTCCGGTGATCCTCTGCGAGGAAGAGGATGTAGAGGGAAGCCACGGCGCTACCATCGGCCGGCTGGCGGAGGATATGCTCTTCTATCTGGAGACCAGAGGCATCGACCAGAAGGCAGCTGAGGAAATGATGGTGCGGGCCAATCTGGGAGCTGTGGCCAGAGAGATACCGGAGGAGGCACTGCAGAAGAAAGTCATGACCTATATAGAGGAAGCTTTTTCCTGAGATAACGAACGAGGCTATCCCGGTGCGCGATACTGCCTGTCTGACGTCTGCTGACGGATTCGATGAGCCTGTGAAACAGCAGATGCAGGGAATAATGGCAGTGGCGGTCGCTGCACTTTTCTAAATCCGAAAAAAGCGGTACAATATTCGTCCGGGGGTTGTTCAGGCAGCGCCCGGACGAATGTATACAGGAAGGAAAGAAGTTATGAACGACTTTCGAAAGGATTTTCCGATCCTGCAGGGATCGGATGTCATATATTTCGACAATGCGGCAACGACCCAGCGCCCGGTGCAGGTGTTGGAGGCCATGAAGGCTTTCAATAACGAGTGCAATGCCAATCCTCTCCGGGGACTGTACGGCTGGAGTGTGGAGGCGACAGACCGCTATGAGGCAGCCAGACATACGGCGGCCCGCTTCATAGGGGCAAAGGGCGACTGTGAGATCATCTTTACCCGCAATACCACAGAATCCCTGAATCTGGTAGCATACAGCTACGGCCTTTCCCATGTGAAAGAGGGCGATGAGATCGTGGTCTCCATCATGGAGCACCACTCCAATCTCCTGCCCTGGCAGATGGTGGCCAGACAGACCGGGGCGAAGCTGGTCTTTTTGGAGTGCACACCGGAAGGCGTCCTGACAGAGGAGGAGATCTGCGCAAAGATCACGCCGAAGGCGAAGATCGTGGCCGTGGCCCATGTCTCCAATGTGTTGGGCGTGACCAATCCCATACGCAGACTGGCAGACAGAGCCCATGAAATGGGAGCTGTGATGGTGGTGGACGGTGCCCAGAGCACGCCCCATATGCCGGTGGACGTGCAGGCACTGGGGGCTGATTTCTTTGCATTTTCCGGCCACAAGCTCTTAGGACCCATGGGCATCGGCGGTCTCTACGGCAGAAAAGAGCTGCTGGAGGAGATGCCGCCTTTCCTGACCGGCGGTGAGATGATCGAGTACGTGACCAGAGAGAGTGCCACCTATGCACCGGTGCCGGAAAAATTCGAGGCCGGTACGGTAAATGCCATGGGTGCGGTGGGCATGGCGGCAGCCATGGACTATCTGCGCGAAGTCGGCTTTGATACCGTGATGGGGACAGAGGAGAAGCTGACCATCCAGCTGATGGAAGAGTTGGCGCAGATCCCGGAGGTGACGGTCTACGGGTCAAAGGATCCGAAGAAGCACTGCGGCATCGTGACCTTCAATATCGAGGGATGCCATCCCCATGATGTGGCATCGGTGCTTGATTCTGAAAAGATCGCCATTCGGGCAGGACATCACTGCGCCCAGCCGCTGATGCAGTATATGAAAGTGTCTTCTACGGCACGGGCCAGTCTTTATTTCTATAACACAGAGGAAGAAGTGCATCGCTTTGCACAGGCGATCGCCAAAGTCAGGGGGTGGTTAGGCTATGGAGCTTAAGCAGCTGTATCGCGAAATCGTCAATGAACATAATCTGCATCCTTCCCACAAGAAGGATCTGGCAGATCCTACGCTGGTATTGAACGGTGTGAATCCCAGCTGCGGAGATGATATCAATCTCCAGCTGCGCGTCAAGGACGGCGTGATCGAGGATGCGGCCTTCAACGGCAGCGGGTGTGCGATCTCTCAGGCATCGGCGGATATGATGATCGATCTGATCCTGGGAACGAAGCTGGAGGAAGCCCTGGAACTGGCTGGGGATTTCATGGGCATGATCAAGGGAACAGCCACCCAGGAGCAGATCGAGAGCCTGGATGAGGCGGCAGCCCTGCAGGATATTTCTCACATGCCTGCCAGAGTGAAGTGCGCGGTACTCGGATGGCGCACTATGAAGGAAATGGTGGAGAAACTGAGCGAGGAAGGCACGGGAGATAGCGACGGCCTTCACAGCGCTCAGGCGGGCAGCGAGTGCGGCGCGGCGGCGACGATCTGCAAGACCGGCTGCAGCAATGAGAGCTGCTGCAGTGCCAAGAGAGAACAGTGATCGAGCAGGCGACAGAAGAAAGTGCTGGAAGGGGACAGCAGCCGGGAAATCGGCGGCTGACAGCGCGGGGAATGGGAGCATGTCGGATTCGAATATCACAAAGAACGCCCTGGCGGCGTCCATGAAAAAACTGATGCAGGAGAAGCCTTTTGAGAAGATCAGTGTCTCTGATATCTGCGGGGACTGCGGCATCAACAGAAAGAGCTTCTATTATCACTTCCGGGACAAATACGATCTGGTGAACTGGATCTTTTATGTGGGATTCATCGGGGGCATGGATCTGAGCGCCTACCACACCGGATGGGACTGGATGGAGGATATCTGCCGCTATTTTTACAGAGAGCAGGTGTTTTACCGGGCGGCGCTGAAGATAGAGGGGCAGAATTCCTTTAAGGATTACCTGGTGGAGACCGTGTGGCCCATTGCCCAGTTCTTTATGCAGGACATCCTGCCCGGCAACGGAGAGGATGAATTCTTTATCACCTTTATGATCGATTCTCTGGTGACCTCTCTGGTGCGCTGGCTCTCCGGGGGATACGGCCGGGAGCTGGACGCGGCAGAATTCCTCGATAATGTAAAGAATATCGTGCTGAAAGTGGCAGAGTCTCTGCAGGAAGAGGAAGAAGAACAAGAAGAGCAAAAGTAAGAATAAATGGCTAGGTGCTGAATATCCTTATAAACGTGACGGCAGAAGAAAACGGCCAGGGGGCGAAATGATATCGCTTCCTGGCCGTTTGTGTCTTTGGCGTATCTGCACAGCATCTGCAGGCAATGCAAGGTGAAAACCGGCAGACGGTCGGGAGCGAAATAACCCCGGCAGACTGCAGCCCAAATTTGCGGAGCAAATTCGAGAGGGATATTGAACAGATATTTTTTTATAAGCCTATAGCGCAGGCATGATCTCTCCCAGGGAATCCGTCAGAGGCTTTGAGAAATCAAAGGGCTCTCCGCTGTGAGCGGCAGGCTGCAGGATCTTTCCCTCTGCATCCAGCTCCAGCATGGTATCGTGATCCACGATGACGCGGGAGATGTTTTTCACATCGGCATAGCAGTCAATGGGAAAACAGGGAGAGGTGGGGTGGAGCCTTGCCTCGCAGCACTGCTTGCCCAGGGCTGAGTGTGTGTGGTCATCGGCCAGCAGAAAGAGAAAGGTGCTCTCGACAGTCAGCGCTGTGCGCAGAGAGCCGAAAAGCACGGAGGAGGAGTCCTCCTTCAGTGCGGCATCTATATCGTCAGAGGAATAACGCTGGTAAATGGCAAATAGGATCTTCTGATCGCGCAGAAGGGGTGCTGTCAGTGCCGTTTCCGGATCATCGGCGGGCAGAATGACGACAGCGTTTTTGCAGCCCTTGAGCATCTGGATCTGGGCGGCGGTCAGGCGGCCGCAGGGACGATACCACATAAAGGCGCAGTCGGCGTATCTGGTCATGAAATTGATAAGCTCATAGGAATCCGCAGAGCTGCCCTCTTCCAGAATGTGATAGATGTAGATACCGAGTTCTGTGCCCTGGGTGACGAGCTGATCCATCGCAGCCACATTGAGCGCGCTGGAATCAGCATTGTCATAGTGAAGATAGGGCTCACTGGGAAGGGCAAAATGACAGGTCTCCTCCTTCGAGCGCAGCAGTCCGGCACCATAAGTCCAGCCGCTGTAGCCTACGTTTATGCCGAAGGTGCGCAGGGCATCGTGGTCTGTATTTTTGAGCAGAGAGGCCATCATATCGTAGTAGGGGCTGTCCTCATTGGAAAGGATCTCCTGCATGATGGTAAAAACGGTATTTTGAAAACGGCTGTTGCTGAACTGCCGGCCCAGATCTGCCAGGCGGCGTACGCTGCGCTTGGGATCTTCCTCCATTTCTTTGAGGCCGCGGGCAACGGCGGCATTGATCATAGCCCTGGTGATGGTATGTTTATTCACGGTATTCCTCATTTCTAAGTAGCTTTGCTGCGGATTTGTCGTCCGTGCAGCCTTGGCAGATCACGGCGCGGCGGGACAATATACAGCAGTGTAAAAACCAATAAATAGAATAAGGCATTTCGCGGAAAGATAAAAGGACAAGTTGCCGGGAATGTGCGGGAATGTAACAGAAACGGGAAATTGTTACGCAGTCGGGAAGAAAATAAGAAATAAGATAAGGGACAGGATAAAAATAGGATAAGGAATAGAAATAATAATCGCGGGAGATATACAGATGCCTGCGGCCGGTGGATCCTGATGGCGGTATTTGTCCGATGTAAAAAGACAAAAAAAGGTAACTGTTCAGAGCCCATTCGCAAAATCGCTGCTGCGCAGCTTTCCTTTTGCTCATGTGGCGTTCTCGCCAGATAAATTTGTAAAAATGGGCTCGTTAATGCAAGCATTACTCGCTCATTTTTGCAAATTTGCCTGGCTCTGAACAGTTACAAA
>CAVKQI010000101.1:0-8295 GCA_963658405.1 bacterium
TTGTAACTGTTCAGAGCCCCATTCGCAAAATCGCTGCTGCGCAGCTTTCCTTTTGCTCATGCGGCGTTCTCGCCAGATAAATTTGCAAAAATAAGCTCGTTAATGCAAGCATTACTCGCTCATTTTGCAAATTTGCCTGGCTCTGAACAGTTACCATCATACATGATTTTTCAGGAAATAAAAGTGTTCTGTGAAAATTCCTACAGGAAAAGTAAGAAATAAGAATACAAAGCCGACCGATCGAGGGGGACGGCCGGCTGCCGGTACGACGTTTTTTTTGGCTGTTGACTGCAGCGAAGGTCCGAGATCATGCCGAACAGAGTATATGATGGGCGCGGCAGTTATTTAGGAGAGACAGATGCCGCCGGATGGGGTAAAATAAAAACTATAGCAGCCGCCTGCCTGTCGGTGACAGGAGACGGCCCATGGGGATAACAAAGAAGGGGGAAACATAATGCCGGAAATGAGCAAAGCGGTGATTCCGCCCCATATGGGGGACAAAGAGCCAAGTGAAAAAATACTGCAGCTTGGGAAAAAGATTACGGACGTAGTGGCGCACAAAATCGGAGGTCTGAAGCCGGAGGATCCGGAGTACTGGGGACTGGCGGAGATCGTCACGGAGGAAATGGCGGATGTGGCGCTGAAAATGGAGCTGCGTCACCACTATAAGATAGAGGAACTCTGGGAGCAGAATCATATCACAGAGGAAGGAAAGCCGGCCTTTCAGAAGCTGCTGGATGAAATGTGCTATATCGGCCTGCTGGAATATGACTACGGCAATAATTATGATCACAACGGCGCGGTGCCGGGACCGAAGGACAGACGGTACTGCCTGCCCATGTTCGTGCCCGGATCGGCAGAGCTTTTTAACATGGAGGAAGGACCGGAGGGCAACAAGCGGGTGAAGGAACACCCGGCGGTGGCGAGCTTTTTTGAGCGCATGACCTTTATCCCTCTGGACGGTCTGACCCAGATGGTGCCGCCCGGCGGTGCCGGCGTGGGCATGCATGTCATTCCGGTGGAGAAAGCCATTGAGATGGAGAATACCACCATCGACCTGGAGCACATCTCCTACTGGCTGAAAAAGTACGAGGGACATATCGGTGTGGGACAATGTTCCTGCCGTGTCAGCCGGGAGGCTCTGGGAGAGGGCTGCGGCGACGATGAGAGAAACTGGTGCATCGGCGTGGGCGATTTTGCGGATTACTGCCGGGAAACCGGAAAGGGCCACGATATCACCTACGAGGAGGCTATGGAGATCTTCCGGAAGGCGGAGGACAATGGCTTTGTGCACCAGATCACGAATATTGACGGCGAAAACAAGATCTTCGGCATCTGCAACTGCAATGTGAATATCTGCAATGCCCTGCGCACTTCCCAGCTCTTCAATACCCCGAATATGAGCCGCAGCGCTTATACGGCAAAGGTGGAGACCGATAAATGCGTGGCCTGCGGCAAATGCGTGGAGTACTGTCCCGCAGGCGCCGTAAAGCTGGGGCAGAAGCTCTGTAAAAAGGACGGCACCCAGGTGGAATATCCCAAGCATGTGCTGCCGGATAAGGTGAACTGGGGACCGGATAAATACGACGAGGATTACAGGGACAATAACCGCATCAACTGTTACGAGACCGGCACGGCGCCCTGCAAGGCGGCCTGTCCTGCCCATGTTTCCGTGCAGGGCTACATCCGCAAGGCAAAGGAAGGAAAGTATCAGGAGGCACTGGCCCTTATCAAAAAGGACAATCCATTCCCGGCTATCTGCGGCAGAGTCTGCAACAGACGCTGTGAGGCGGCCTGTACCAGAGGCACCATCGATGAGGCAGTGGCCATCGATGATATCAAAAAGTTCATTGCCGCGCAGGATCTGCAGGCGGACACCCGCTATGTCCCGCCGGTGGTGATCGCCTCCAACTGCAGGGAACAGTGGGAGCAGAAGATCGCCATTATCGGCGCAGGCCCTGCAGGACTTTCCTGTGCCTATTATCTGGCTGAAAAGGGCTATAAGCCTGTGATCTTTGAGAAAAATAAACGCCCCGGCGGTATGATGACCTACGGCATTCCTTCCTACAAGCTGGAAAAGGATGTGATCGAGGCGGAGATCGATGTGCTCCGCGCTCTCGGCGTGGAGATCCGCTGCGGCATAGAGGTAGGAAAGGACGTGACCCTGCAGCAGCTGCGGCAGCAGGGCTTTGCAGCCTTCTATGTGGCCATCGGCTGTCAGGGGGGAAAGACCCCGCCGATTCCCGGCAGCGATGCTGATGGTATCGAGACGGCAGTGGATTTCCTGCATGAGGCCGCAGAGGATCAGACCAGAGTGCTGGAGGGACGCACCGTGGTCATCGGCGGCGGCAATGTGGCTGTGGACTGCGCCCGCACAGCCATGCGCTTTGGTGCCGGAGAGCCGGCAATGTACTGCCTGGAATCCAGAGAGAGTATGCCCGCTTCCCGGGAGGAGATCGAGGAGACCCTGGAGGAAGGCATTGCCATCGAAAACGGCTGGGGACCTGCCGAGATCCAGAAGGATGAAAAGGGCAGAGTAAGCGGCATCGTCTTTAAGAAATGCCTTTCCACCCTGGATAAGGACGGAAAATTCAATCCTGTATATGAGGAAGAGACTAGGATTACGGTGCCCTGTGATCATGTGGTCTTTGCCATCGGTCAGGGTATCGACTGGGGCAATCTCCTTGCAGAGGAAAAGGTGGAATTCCGGCACGGAAATTATCCGGTGGCAGATCCGCTGACCTATCAGACCGCGCAGCCGGATATCTTCGTGGGCGGCGACGTCTATACGGGACCGAAGTTCGTCATCGACGCTATTGAGGCAGGCAAGAATGCCGCCGTTTCTCTCCACCGCTATGTACATCCCGGCACCAGCATGACCATAGGAAGAAACCGTCGGGATTTCCATGAGCTGGACAAAGAGGATATCCGCATCGATACCTATGACACGGCAGGCCGGCAGGAAGCTGCCATGAATGAATCCATAGACAGGATCCACTCCTTCCGGGATGCCCACGGCACCCTGACAGAGGAACAGGTGCGCACAGAGGCCGGCAGATGTCTGGGCTGCGGTGCTTCCGTAGTGGATGAGAATAAGTGCATCGGCTGCGGCATCTGCACCACCAAGTGTGCCTTCGATGCCATCCATCTGCACCGGGATCATCCGGAGATGACCAATATGATCAAGGCAGAGGACAAGCTCAAAGCCATCGGTCCCTATGCGGTGAAGCGTGCCTTTAAGATCGCTTTTGCGCCCAAGAATGAGGCGGAGAAGCAGTTCCAGAGAGAACATAAAGAGTATCTGAAGGCACAGAAGGCCGAAAAAAATAAGAAATAAGAAGAACGCAGACGCCTGCGGAATGGGGAGCAAGATGCACGAACTCGGCATTGTATTTCATATAGCCAGAACCGTAGAAGAGGTGGCTGTGGAGAATAAGGCAGCCAGAGTCAATAAAGTGGTGCTGCAGATCGGGGAGGTCTCCACCATCATCCCCTCCTATCTCACGGACTGCTGGAACTGGAAATGCTCCAAGAGTGAGATCATGAAGGGATGTCAGCTGGAGATCGAGACGATCCCGGCCATCACCTTCTGCGAGGACTGCAGACAGACCTATGACACCGTGCCGCAGGGGAAGATCTGCCCCTACTGCGGCAGTGAGCATACCTATCTGGTGCAGGGAAATGAGCATCAGATCAAGGAAATAGAGGTGTGCTGAGTTATACGGAATGGAAAAGAACCACACCGGATTCTCTATACAGCATCAATGTCAGGTAGTGGTTTAAAAAGAGGAAATAACAGAAATGAGTGATAGTAAAGATTTCAAGATCATAGAAGTAAAGAGAAGCATCTTTGCAGACAATGACGCAGATGCCGAAAAGCTGCGGGAAGAGCTGCGCGGGGAAGGGACTTTTTTATTAAATCTCATGTCCTCTCCCGGTGCCGGCAAGACCACAACCTTAAAGCGCACCATTGCCATGCTGAAGGATGAGATGAAAATCGGCGTCATGGAGGCAGATATTGATTCGGATGTGGATGCCAATGCCATAGCCGAGACCGGCGCCCGGGCGATTCAGATCCATACCGGCGGCATGTGCCATCTGGATGCGGATATGACCAGACAGGGACTGCACGCCTTCGGCACAAAGGATCTGGACTTTGTGGTGCTGGAAAATGTGGGAAACCTGGTGTGCCCGGCGGAATTTGATACCGGCAGCACGAAAAATGCCATGATCCTGTCGGTGCCGGAGGGTGATGACAAGCCCCTGAAATACCCGCTGATGTTCACCATCTGCGATGTGGTATTGATCAATAAGTGTGATACCTTATGCGTATTCGATGATTTTGATAAGGAAGCGGTAGAAGAGCGGATCCATCATCTGAATCCGAAGGCAGAGGTGATCTTTGTCTCAGCAAAAACCGGAGAAGGCTTTGATAAATGGGCAGACTGGATCCGCAGAGAACTCCGGGCCTACAGAGAGACGCTGCAGAAGTGATCAGTCCTCCAGACTTCTCAGACCGGCATCTTCCAGGGCTGCCTCGCAGTCATAAAGGGTATGGCCGTTCTGCAGCTGAAAGAGGATAAGCGCATCCCGGACGTCCCGGGGATAAAGGATGGGCTGGCCGCCGGCCCGGAGCAGGCGCTGGGTGTCCGTCACATTCGCCTGCAGCGCAAAGGCGAGCCGCAGCAGCTTATCTCTGGAAGGAGAGAGTCGCTGACCGTTAAGGAGCTGATAACCGTAGACCCGGTCAATATGGGCGGCCTGCAGCAGAGCACTCTTGCTCATGTTCGCCGCAGCGAGCAGATTTGCCAGCATCTTCGCCAGGGAGGGGACAGTCATCTCCTCCCTGTTTTCCTGCAGATAGGATTGGATATCTGTTTTATTCTGAAGCACTTTCATGAGTTCATCGGTTGTTTTGGGCATGGTGATTTTTCCTCTGGTTGTATAGGGATGCTGCGAAGCAGGCAGATCAATGGAAAGCACGGAACTGCCGGATGACAGCAGCCCGGTAAAATTGCGACCTGTTCATCACAAACAGCTTTATAGTAGACAATTTGACGGCAGCTGGCAAGAAGGGAAAACAATCCTTCATAGCGGCAGAGAGATCTGGAATTTCTCTGTTTGTCATACGCAGAGGATCTGTCAGAATAGTTCAGGAAGGGAGGGAGACAGGCATGCCGGATAAATATGATATTTTGCAGCCTCTTTCCCGGGAGGGCTTGCTGTATCTGGTGAGAAATCCGAAAAACGGGGAAATCCTCACGGCAAGACAGATCGAGGAGAGTCAGTACGAAGTATACGAAAGACTGCTGCAGGCCTATCAGCAGGGCAGAAGATTGTCCCACCAGCCGGCGGTAAAGGAGATCTGTCCCTTCCCTGCCGAGCAGGGTGAGGCGACAGGGAATCCGCAGCGGCTGCAGTCAGAGCAGAGGCAGCAGACAGCCGGAAACCCGGAGAACCGGCGGCCAGAGCAGACCGGGAATACGGCGGGACGATACCTGGTTTATGAAGAATATGTGCCAGGAGAAAATCTCCAGTCCATCCTGGATGCACGGGGTGTGCTGGCACCCGAAAAGGCGCGGCAGTACATGGAACAGCTCTGCGATGCCCTGACGGATCTGCATGCACTCGGAATCATACACCGGGACGTTAAGCCGGAAAACATACTGATCGGACCGAATGACACTCTCTGTCTGATCGATTATGATATTGCCAGGACCATCAAGGAAGAAGCACCCAGAGATACCAGACTCCTGGGGACGCAGGGCTATGCGGCGCCGGAGCAGTTCGGCTTTCAGCAGACCGATGCCCGGACAGACCTCTATGGCGCAGGCGTGCTGTACAATATGATGCTGACAGGCGCATTTCCGCAAAAGAAACTGGCCGAGGGAGCGGCAGGGCGAATCATCGAGCGATGCATCTGCCTGGATCCGGCGGACCGCTTCCCCAATGCGAAAGCTCTGAAGGAAGCCATCGGTGAACTACGCAGCTGTAAGCAGGGGGAAACAGAGGCTGAAGAAAAAAAGGAAGAAACAGAAATCGCAGAAAAGATAAAAGCTGCGGAAAAAACAGAAGAAACAGAAGGAACAGAGAAAACATCAGTCTGGCCAGGAAAAGGTACAAAAGGACACGTGGAGTCGGTACGGAAGCCGGAAATAAGAGAACCAGGGCATAAACCTGTACAACCACAGACGGCACCGGTCGCATACCGTAGACAGCCTGCGGTAAGAGTAGAAAACGTCCCGGACCCCATAGAGCAGAAACTGATCAGTATCCTCCGTTGGGTCCCGGGATTTCAGATCTGTAAGATCTATACCGTGATCCCCGTCCTGCTCTTTTATTTCGAGAGCTATATACAGATCAAGGGCGGCCTCATGGTGGCTGTGAAGAGCAGACAGAATGCCGTCATTGTGACGGGCATGTGGGTGATCTATTTCGGGTCCTTCCTCTTTGCCTGTGATTATCTGCACATCAGGCGATTCTTTATGAAGCGCTTTGATAAATGCCGCTGGTATATTTATTTTCTGTTTAGCCTCTTGTGGGAGGCGGCCTTTATAGCAGTGACGATTCTGATGATAAAGGTTATCCTGTATACGCTTCGTTTCCTGGGGTTCCTTTGATCCGCATTTTTGCCCTGGCGCCGCCGGAGACAGGCTGCTCAGGACATTTTTCACGGAATACGGAAGCTGTTATAATGAAAATGTGGTAAATGACATCGGCCCTTGACGGAGTGGAGCGAGCGAATGCACCTTTGCAGGATTTCCCTGCTTTTGCTGCAGCAAAGCGCGCCCCGAAAGAAAACAGGAAGTCATATTACAGAAAGTCATACTGAGACGACAGGAAAGAACATGATCGAATTACAGAAAGATACGGAAAAACGCAGGGCGGTCCTGGCAGGGCTGAACACGACGCTGCCGCCGGAGCGCTACGAGGCAGCCATGGATGAGCTGCAGAAGCTGGCAGAGGCCTGTGATCTGGAGGTGACATCCAGAGTCGTCCAGAATGCAGCCCTGGTGACGCAGAAGACGCTGCTGGGAAGCGGCAAGGTGGAGGAGCTGCGGATGGCCATTCTGGCCGACGATGCGGATATTGTCATCTTTCAGGAAACCCTGACGCCCATGCAGGTGAGAAACCTGGAGGATGCGCTGGATACGGAGGTACTGGACCGCACCGGCATCATCCTGCTGATCTTTCGTGCCAGGGCGAGAACCAGAGAGGCCAGACTCCAGGTAAAGATGGCACAGCTCCAGTATATGCTGCCCAGGCTGGCCGGCATGCGCAATAATCTGAGCCGTCAGGGCGGCGGCTCCGGCCGCCTCTCCAATAAAGGCGCCGGCGAGGAAAAGCTGGAACTGGACCGCCGGCATATTGAGGGAGAGATCGCGGAGATCCGAAGACAGCTGAAGGAAGTGGAGAAAGAGCGGAATACCCAGCGAAGCCGCAGACAAAGAAGCGGACTGCCCCTGGTTTCCCTGGTGGGATATACCAACGCGGGAAAGTCCACGCTGCTCAACGGCATCCTGTCCCGGGATGCGAAGCTGATGCAGAAAGAGCAGCAAAAAGAAGAAACCGGGGAAAACGGCAAGCGGGTGCTGGAAAAGGACATGCTCTTTGCCACGCTCGATACAGCAGTGCGACGCATTGACCTTCCCGGCTATGCGCCCTTCCTGTTAAGCGATACGGTAGGTTTTATCTCCGACCTTCCCCATACACTGGTAGAGGCCTTCCGCTCCACCCTGGAGGAAGCCTGCTATGCAGACCTTCTGGTGGAGGTGGTGGATTATTCGGATCCGGAGTATCCGGAGCACCTGCGGGTGACCAGAAAAACTCTGGAAGAGATCGGCGCAGGCCATATCCCTACCCTGATCGTCTACAATAAGACTGATCGCTGTGAGAGGGAACCGGTCAGCCGCAGCCACCCGGATCACATCTATTTCTCCGCCCGGGATCCGGAGCAGTATACATTACTGCTGACGCGGATCGAGGAGGCCCTGGAAGGAAAAAAAGAGCATCACAGCTACCTGCTCCCCTACGCGCAGGGCGCCCTTCTGCACGAGATGCAGGAGAGATATGCACCGGATCAGGTTCGGTACCTGCCGGAGGGAACATTCCTGGAACTGACACTGTCCGGCAGAGATGCCAGACGTCTGGAACAATATTTGAGCAGCGGCACAGAGAGGTAAGTTTGAAAGAAATGCCTGATGGCATTTCTTTCAAACGCGAATTGATGCCGTAAACGCCATCAATTCGTGATCGCATCAGGGAATTCGCCTTCGCGAAATTCCCTTCGCGTTG